>JBDTXU010000203.1:0-5872 GCA_040006055.1 Sphingomonas bacterium
CCATGATCGACTGGGATGACATTCGCTACTTTCTCGCCGTCGCGCGCGGAGGCTCAGTGCGGGCTGCCGCCGAGCGCCTCGGGGTGAATCACGCGACTGTGCTGCGACGCATCGCCCGGCTCGAGGAACGCCTCGGCGCCCAGATGTTCGAAAAGCTGCCTTCGGGCTACCGTCTGACCGCTGCGGGAGAGGAGGTCGTCGAGCTCGCAAACCAGATGGAAGCCTCGTCGCACCAGTTGGAGACGCGTGTCCTCGGTCGCGACCAGAGCGTGCGCGGGCTTTTACGGGTGACGTTGCCGCCGCCCCTCGCGACACATTTGCTCATGCCGGACTTTGCCGATTTCGCGCGTCTGCATTCGAACATCGAGATGGAAATCTCATCGTCCGGCGAGCTGGCAAATCTGACCAATCGGGAGGCCGATGTCGCGATCCGTGTCGTCTACGACCGCAAGACCCTGCCGCTCAATCTCCATGGCCTGAAGGGGTCGGAGCTGTTCGGCGGCGTCTACATCTCTCGCGATCGGCTGGCCGCATGGCGTGCTGGCGCGCCTGATCCCATCCGGTGGATCGTCATAAGCATGCATGGCATTCCGGATTGGGCCAGCGAGGGTGAGGTTCGCGCCACGGGGGTTCCATTCAGGACCAATGACGCCGAGGCGCAGGTCGTTGCTGTAAGGCAAGGGCTCGGCATCACGACACTGCCGTGCTTCGTCGGAGATGCCGACCCTCTGTTGGTGAGGGTGCCGGGCACCGACCTGCACATGTACGGAACGCTCTGGCTTCTCACACAGGGGGAGACACGCAAGACGAAGCGCGTGCGGCTCTTCACGGAGTTCATATCCCGCAGGCTCGCCGCCTACGCCCCGATTCTCACGGGGCGGTCTGTATCGCTCGACTGATGCCCGGCCGGGTCGCCCGTGGACCGGTAACCCTGAAGGAGAGGGGCCTCTAGGTTTCGATCACCTGCAGCCTGGAATGAGCCGGGTCGGTGATTCAACATGGCAGCCGGATGCGTCATCGTGTTCCCCGCGCCCGGCGGGGGCTCCGGTCGTTGGAAATGTCAGCAAACCCCATGACATTTCCAACACGGACCGCCCGGGCGTCGCGCCGTTGGAAGTGTCGGAGCCCCCATGACATTTCCGACGCGCAGCGGCCTGGCGTCGCGCCGATGGGAATGTCCGAACTCTCATGACATTCCCAACGCGCGGCAGGCGCGAGCCGCCTCGATTCAAACGCATCGGCCGTTGGAGTATCGCAGGTTCACGGGACGCTCGAAGCCCGAACGCTCCTTCTCATCGTCGGCTCGAGATTGTCCGATGTAGCGCAGCCAAGGCTTGCGGCTGCGTCCCGTCAACGCGCGCCAAATTCCCTGTTCTTTTCCGAGATTTCCCTGTTCCGAGGAGCGCGGGATGGGGAGTGAATAATGGAGGCTACTGAAATATCAGAAAAATATCAGAATTCGTTCGGAGGCGTCGCCCAAAAAAGAAAAAATTTCCCTGTTAATGCTGCGATAACAGGGAAATTCGGCTGCTTCCGGCGCTACTCCTCAGTCCGGATCAGCACCGCTTCGCCGATTAGGAAGAACAGAAGGAACGGTGCCCAGGCGGCGAGAAACGGCGGGTAGGCGCCGAGATTACCCATCGCCAGCGCGAAATTGTCGGCGACGAAATAGGCAAAGCCGAGACCCATCCCGATCACGGCACGGACGAACAGCTTGCCGGATCGGGCGAGCCCGAAGGCGGCGATGGCGCCAAGCAATGGCATCAGCAGCGCCGAGAGCGGCCCTGATAATTTGTGCCACATCGATCCTTCGAGTGCCTTGGTCGGCCGCCCGGCATCCGACAGATCGTGGATCGCTGAACGGAGCGCGAAGAAGGAGAGACCGTCGGCATCGACTGTCGCGAGTGTGAACTGGTCGGGGCGCACGCCTCGGGCGACGATGATCGTGCCGAGATTGGTCGTCTTGCCGCTCGCCACGTCGAACCGGGTCGCCGTCGGGCCGATCTTCCACCCATTGCCGGCGCGCACGCCGTGCGGTGCGTGGATGATGCCGACCAGGCTGCCGCCAGTGCGGTCATAAAGGGTCACGTCGTTCAGCTTCGCAGCATCGCCGCGGCCCCTGATCTGCTCGACCTCGACCAAATCGTCGCCGTCGCGCACCCAGACATTCGATCGGTCGCCGCGATCGATCGGCACAGGTGCATAATCGGCATTCTTCCACTGGCTGAGCGTTGCGCTCGCGCGCGAGACGATCCGGTCGTTGAAGGTGAACGACACGACCGCGACGCCCATGCTCGCCAGGATAAGCGGCGCCAGAACCTGGTGCGCCGACAGGCCCGACGCCTTCAGCGCGACGATCTCGCTGTTCTGGTTCATCGTCGTCAGCGTGATGATCGTGCCGAGCAACACCGAGAAGGGCAGAAAGCGTGAGATGATCTCGGGCAGGCGAAGGCTGAGATAATGCATGATCTCGGGCGTGCCGTTTCCGGGATGTGCGACGATATTGCCTGTTTCGCTCAACAGATCGAGGAACTGGAGCACAAAGACCAAAGCCGCGAGGACCGCGAAGGTCCGCACCAGGAACATCCGCCCCATATAGAGCGAGACGGTGCGCGATGGGAAAAGCTGGAGCGCGATCACGTGGTCGCGGCTTCCGTCTTGCGGCGGCCCGGGAGCCAGCGGCCCACCGCCTTGCCCGCCTTGGAGAAGACGCGCTCGAGCGCACCGATCGGTTGCCCGCCGGGAACATAGGCGATCGTGTAGTACATCCAGAACACCAAGGCGGCGAAGATCAGGAAAGGTACCCAGAGCGCGAAGAACGGGTCGATCTTGCCGAGCGCGCCGACCCCCTGGGCATATTGGTTCACCTTGAAATAGGTGACGATCATGACGATCGACAGGAACACACCGAGCGCCGATGTCGATCGCTTGGGCGGCACGCCGAGCGCCAGGGCAAGCAGCGGGAGCAGGAACATCGCGGCGACCTGGGTCAGGCGGAAATGCAAGGCGGCGCGGCTCGAATCGCGATCGAGTTCGGAGGCGTTGCTGTCGCCGCCGATCTGCGCGAGTTTCGGCAGTGTGAGTTCGAGACGACCGGTGGGCTGCCGGAAATTCTCCAGCTTGGGGAGGTTGATCGGCAGGTCGTTCAGTGTGAAGCGCAGCACCCGTGGCGTCACCACGCCTGGCTCGTTGCGCACCAGGATGCCATTGGTCAGGCGGAAGATGATCACATCGGGATTGTCGGTCGCGAGAAATTTGCCGCTATCGGCGGTCACCGCGAAGGACCCGCCCTTGTCATCGGCGGTGTGGACGAAAATGCCCGAAAGCTTGCGCCCCTCGTCATGGCTTTCCTCGATCCGGATCGTCCTTTTCGCGCCGAATTGCGTGAACTCGCCGACCTTGATCGAAGCACCGAGCGCGCCGGTCCGCAGCTCGAAGCGCAGCTTCTCGTAATTGTAGCGCGCATCGGGCTGGATATAGCCGACGATCAGCAGGTTCACGATCGCGAGGCCGATCGCGTACATATAAGGCACCCGCAACAGCCGGGTATAGCTCACCCCGACCGCGCGCATCACGTCGAGCTCCGAGCTCGTGGCGAGCCTGCGAAACGCCAGCAGCACCCCGAGCATCAGCCCGACCGGAATGCCGAGGCCGAGATATTCGGGCAGCAGGTTCGCGAGCATCCGCCACACGACGCTGACCGGCCCGCCTTCGGTCGCGACGAAATCGAACAGCCGCAGCATGCGATCGAGCACCAGCAGCATCGCGAAGATGACCAGCGTCGAAAACAGCGGCACCACGATCAGTCGGGCCATGTAGCGGTCGATTGACTTCATGGTGCGGGCGACGTCGGCCTTTGCGTGAGGGGCTTATCGAGCTGCCCGGTCGAGCGGCTATATCGGGGCTGAGCCGTGGCGTCAGCTAGGAAATCACTCGGCGGGGACGCGGTCGGTCGAGGCTGTGCGTGGCGCTCCTATCGCATTGTCGATCGCGCGCGAGAGGGCGGCGATCGTGAAGGGCTTGCGGAGCACATGATGGCCGCCGAATTCAGCCTCGCCCCCCGCCTCTCCGGCATAACCGGTGACGAAGAGCACCGCGACGTGGCCGTGAGTCCGGGCCATCTCGGCGATCATTTCCGGGCCGGTCTGCCCGGGCATCAGGACGTCGGAGACGATCAGGTCGATACCCTCCATCGCGTCGAGCAGTGCTGGCGCGGCGAGCGGGTCACTGCAGGCGAGCGGATGGTGGCCAAGCTCGGTCAGCGCGCCCATCGTCGCGGCGAGCACGCGCGGATCGTCCTCGACAACGAGGATGTTGAGCGCCTCCGATTGGGCTGGCATCGCCTCGGCTTCCCGGGGCGCCATCTTCGTGTCGGCGCCGGTGTAGCGGGGCAGGTACAGGGTCACGGTCGTGCCCTCGCCAGGTGCGGAGACGATGCCGATCTCACCGTCGGCCTGACGGACAAAGGCGAAGATCTGGCTGAGCCCGAGGCCCGTCCCGGTGCCGACCGGCTTGGTCGTGAAGAACGGCTCGAAGACACGTTCGAGCACCTCAGGCGCCATGCCGCAGCCGGTATCGGTCACGGTGATCGTGACATAGTCGCCCGCCGGACAGGTGCCGACCTCCTCCGCCTCCAGGGTTGTTCCCGCGGTGACAATCGTCAGCGAGCCGCGCCCGTCCATCGCGTCACGAGCGTTGACGGCGAGGTTCAGCACGACATTCTCGAGCTGATAGCGATCGGCGCGTATCCGCCACCCGGTGCCGGCATCCTGTGCAACGACGATAATCGTGTCGCCCAGCGTGCGGTCGAGCAGGTCGGACATGCCCGTCACAAGCGCGCCGGGATCGAGCGCCTCGAGCTTGAGTGCCTCCTCGCGCGAGAAGGCGAGCAGGCGCCGGGTGAGCGCCGCAGCGCGGTCGGCGCCCTCAGTCGCGTTGTCGATATGACGAATCGCCTGCTCGACATCGCCAACATTGCGCCGCGCCAATTCCAGTCCGCCAAGAACGACGGCGAGCATATTGTTGAAATCATGCGCAATGCCACCGGTAAGCTGGCCGATCGCCTCCATCTTCTGGACCTGACGCAGCCGCGCTTCCTTGTCGAGCAGCTCAGCCGTCGCCCGTGCCACGGCCGCCTCCAGCTCCTCGGCCCGCAGGCGCTCCGCCTCGGTTTCGGCATTGGCGATGGCACGCTCGCCATATGCTCGCACCGTCAGCCAGCCGAGCGCGATTGCGCCGAGCACGATCAGCAGACCGAAGCCTGCCAGGATCTTGGCGACGTTGGTGGATCGGTCGACCGATCGCATCGCTTCGCCGATACGCTCTTCGAGCAATGCGCGCTCACCCGTGTTGATCTCTTCGAGCAGCCTGTCGATCCGCGCAAGCGAGGGAGACTGGCGTGCCTGATAATAGAGCGCCAGCGCCTGATCGTTCTTCTTGTAGATGGTGCTGAGCGCGATCACCGAGAGTTCCTTGCCGCGCGCGTCGACGGTCTGGCGGAGCGCGTCGATCAGCTTTTGCTGATGGGCGTCGGTGACGACGTCGAGTCGGTCGATCTGCTGGCCGGCGATTTGCCACTCCTCGGAAAAGCGGCGGCCGAGCGTCTTGTCGCCGCTGATCACGAAGCGGCCGAGCGATGCTTCGGACTGAGCGATCGTGCCCGAGAGCGATCGCACGAGGATCATCACCTCATAGCTATGGGCTTGCTGCTTCAACGCCTCGTCGCGCTGCCGGCTTGCACTGTCGAGGGTCAGTACCAGAGCGGCCAGCACCAGCGCGCCCAGCAACGCCACCATGACCAGCATGATGGTGCGCCACGCGTTTCCACGCCCGCGGGGAGCCGTAAGGTCGCCGTCGTTACCGCTCATTGCGG
>JBDTXU010000204.1:0-2291 GCA_040006055.1 Sphingomonas bacterium
AAGGCCAGCGCCAGCTCATGAGTCTGACCCATCGCGGCGGTCGAGACGAAGGCGCCGCACAAAAGCGCGACCAGATCGCACACGAGCAGCTGCACGTAGAGGATCATGCGCCGCGATTGCATCGAGATGCGCCGATCTCTCAGAAACGGGCGCGCCTGCATCTCATGGGTCCGGATAGTAATCTGCTGATACACCGACACAGTCCTCACCCCCGGGGGATTCGTTGTGCATTGCACAATAAATACCGCAGTTGCGTCGATTCCGCTAGATCAAATATGAGGTGATGTGCGAAGTTGGTACACTTGCACAATGATGGTACCGCTCACAGTAGCGAGGCGAATAAAATTAGGTAGCTATCAGAGAATCTTAAACGAGGCGGGCTGCTTCTAGAAAAGCAGAGCGAGCAGAGCGCCAACTGCGCAAAGAAGTGCCAATGGCCCAAGGATCCGCGAACCAATGCGGATAATCGGATCCACCATATCGGCGAATCGCGACTTCGATTCCACCGTGGGCGGTGGTGCCAACCAGACTAGTCCAGCCATGTCTCTCTCCTGCTCAACTCTCTGCCAGAGTAAATGCTGAAGTTCAATGGCTTCGCCCTGACCCTCGACCGAATCTTGCGCGCCTTTGATAAGGCACTCGCGCTCCGGAAGTTCGTTCCTGGCGGCTAGCATCAATCCTGCTCCTACAGCGATTTCACGCCTATCGTTACAATAGTTAATAAACCTCTTAGAAACTAACGAAGAAGCAGCCGATTCGACGATATTTTATGTGATTCCAGAGGCTCTTGGAGGCCCTGGATTCGAGCAGCGAGGGGACGTTGGCCCAGGCCGGGAGACTCGTTCCTCGCCGCTATGCAGGACCAGTCGGCCAGCCCTTGCGCGCCTTGAGGAGACCCGCTGCGCGCCCCGCCTCGATAACGGCGATCGCATCGCGACGGCAGGCGGAGCCGAGGGTGGTATCGGCGATCGCCGTATCCGGCGAGGAGGATCGCAGATTGGCAACGATCCTCGCCAGCAGCGTTTCGAGCGTGTCAGGGACGAGGTGGAGGTGCGGGCGGCGCTGCGCCGACTCGTCATCGTGCGACGGAGCACCCAATGGCCTCGCGCCGCTCATCGGCAGGTATCGCGCATAGCGCCGAAACCGGCTCGCCTGTTCTCACCCATCGCGCGTCCTGCTCCTGATCGGCCGCCAAAAAGCGTTTGCCTAACATACAATCTAGCGGCGCTTTTCGTGGCGTACAGACCAAAAAGGAGATCGCCGATCCTGGCGGTTCCCCGAGGGTGCGGATGGCACCACGGGAATCGGTTGTGTCAGTCATGTCAAAGAGCATCGCGGCCGCTTCCGACGGCCCGATCTCGCTATGGCCGATTCCAGGCGCGGGTTGAATCGCGGCCGCACGGAGCGATCCTGTTGGAAGTGTGACATAATTCGGCATGAATTTCGGGCCGCTGAAGGGCTAACAGGAGGGGAATCCTGGAAAACCGGTTCGGCGCGTTGGAGAATTTTGTCATGCCTATCGGGGGTTCTGACAATCGACCACCTGGCGAGGCATGTGGCGCGATGGTCGACGATCACCTCTTGGGCGTTGGAAATGTCATGAGGGGTCACTGACATTTCCTATCTGTACAGAACATTGTACATATGCGGTCAGCGGGCCGGCTCCAGCTTGGCGACGCGAATGCTCGCTCCGCCGCCATCCAATCAGGAAAAATGGACCGGCGTGCCCGACCACCGAGTTGCCACGACCAAGCGTTAGCGCTTGTCTGCGAAAGGGCACGGTGCGATCGTAAAGAATACGGGCAAAAAAAGCTGTCCGAGCAGGAGAGGCCAATGAATATGCGATTGGGAATAGCCGCCGGCTTGCTGGCGGTTGCGATGCCGATGCCCGCGTCTGCGCAGTTTCTCGGCAAGTCCGAGATGCCCACGACCTCGCCCAAGCTGGGGACGATATGGTCGCCCAAGCCGACCAAGCTTCCCCCTTATGTCGCGCCGAACAAGGTCATCTGGCGCCTCGCGGACATCCTCGCCGCGCATAAGGGCAAAGCGGCCTGGGTTCAGCCGATCGTGCGCAACGCGGACCAGGAGGCCGATTATATCGCGATGGCGCCCGGCACGAAGACCAAGCCGCATCTGTACGCCGACGATCGCGTCGTCTGGATCGTGCAGGACGGTTCGATGAAGGTGACCATCGACGGCTATCCGCCCTTCGTCGCGACCAAGGGCTTCATGGTCAACGTGCCGTTCCGCCATGTCTACACGATCGAATCGCTCGGCGATAAGCCGTCGCT
>JBDTXU010000205.1:0-4584 GCA_040006055.1 Sphingomonas bacterium
GCTCGACCACAGCGCGGAAGGGCGGGAAGAAATTCTCGCGCAGCTCGCGCACCGAGATCTCGGCCGGGCCGACATTGGTGCCGGATTGCGGCTGGCCATGGCCAGTCATGTGCTTGAGCGTCGCGAACACCTTGTCTGGTGCGAGCCGCTCATTCTTGCCGACGCCTTGCAAACCTTCGACTGCGGCGACGCCCATCTCGCCGCAGAGATACGGGTCCTCGCCAAAGGTCTCCTCGATCCGCCCCCAGCGCGGATCGCGGGCGATATCGACAACCGGCGACAGCACATAGGGCACGCCCCTTGCGCGGGCCTCGCGCGCGATCACACTGTTCACACGGCTGACGAGGCCGGGATCGAAGCTGCCGGAAAGCGCGATCGCCTGGGGAAAGCTGGTCGCCTCCGTCACCATGAAGCCGTGCAGCGCTTCCTCATGGTACAGGATCGGGATGCCGAGCCGGGTCTTTTCCATCGCCCAATGCTGCGCAGCATTGTTGAAGGCGATATTGTCGTCGGGCGTCCGCCAGCGCGCCGCGGTGCCGCCCTCCGCCGCGCCGATCCCTGGCCCGCCGCGCTTGTCCGACGGGCGCGAGATCTGGCCGATACCGTTGGGATAAGCAGTGCTTGCCTTGGCGGGATCGAAGGTGAGCCCGTCCATCACATCGGCCTTGGTCGCCCAAAGCGCGATCATCTGCGCGATCTTCTCCTCGAGCGTCATCCGGCCGAGCAGATCCTTCACCCGATCGGCAATCGGCGCCCGCGCATCTTTGTAAAGCGCGCTTGCGGTTTTCGCGAAGGCGAGCCCCGGCGTCAGCGCGAGCACTGAGGCCGAGGACAGCCAACCCAGCGCCTGGCGCCGGCCGATCGGGGTGGAGGCGATGCTCACTGGGTGACGGTGAGCTTCGCGGTCTTGAGATCGACCGAGTTCGACCCGGCCATGATGTCGAACTGGCCCGGCTCGACCACGCGCTTCATGTCGAGATTCCACAGTTCGAAGGCGCGGTGATCGAGCGTGAAGCTCAAGGTCTTCGCTTCGCCGGGCTGCAAGGTCACGCGCTGGAATGCCTTCAGCTCCTTGATCGGCCGGGTGACCGAGCTGACCAGATCATGGACATAAATCTGGACCACTTCATCGCCCGCCCGCGCGCCGGTGTTGCGGACATCGACCTTGACCTCGACCGTGCCGTTTGCGGCGATGCTTGCACTCGACAACTGCGGCGCGCCGACCGAGAATTTGGTGTAGCTGAGGCCATAGCCGAACGGGAACAGCGGCGTCGCCTCGCCGAACAAATAGCCGCGATGCGCCGATGGCTTGTAGTTGTAGAACATCGGCAACTGCCCGACCGAGCGCGCGATCGTCACCGGCAGCTTGCCGCCGGGATTGACGTCTCCGAACAGCACATCGGCGGCCGCGTTGCCGCCCTGCTCGCCGAGATACCAGCCCTCGATCACGGCGTTGGCGCCGCCTGCAACCTTGTTGATCGATAGCGGCCTGCCGTTGATCATCACCACGACGATCGGTTTGCCGAGTGCCTTCAAGGCGTCAAACAGATCCTGTTGCTGGCCGACCAGATCGAGGCTCGACCGGTCGCCGAGATGGCTGTCGGCCCAGCCCTCGCGGCTGGTCTGCTCGGTATCGCCGATCGCCAGCACGATCGTGTCGGCGCCCTTCGCCGCCTCGACTGCGGCGGCGATCCGCTTCGCATTCTCGGCCGGATCGGCGAGGGTGACCTTGTCCTCCCACCAATCGTCATTCTCGGTGATCTTGACGCCTTCCGAATAGACGATGTTGGCGCGGGTGCCGACCTTCGCCTTGATCCCGTCGAGGATCGATACGGTGACCGGCGGCTGGCCATAATAGCCACCGAGCCGGGCGACCGCGGCGCTCGGGCCGATCACCGCGATGGTCGGTTTCGCTGCGCCCGCCGCCGGCAGGCCGAGGGGCAGGACGCCGTCATTCTTGAGCAGCACCATCGACCGCGCCGCAGCGGTCCGCGCCAGCGCGCGCGCTTCGGCATTGTTGGTGATCTTCACCGCCGCTGCCGCATCGGCATAGGGGTGCTCGAACAGGCCCGCGCGGAACTTCATCTCGAGCATCTTCCGCACGGCATCATCGATCAACGCTTCGGACACCTTGCCCGCCCGAACCGACGCGGTGAGCGTCTTGTAGCTGCCACCCTCGGGCAGATCGCTATCGACCCCGGCGTTGAGCGCGAGCAGCGCCGCCGCGGCCTTGTCGGCGGCGATGTGATGAATTTCCTGGAGCTGGTCGATCGCATAGTAATCGCTGGTGATCGCGCCCTTGAAGCCCCATTCGCCGCGCAGCACATCGTGCAGCAGCCATTTGCTCGCATGGCTCGGCGTGCCGTCGATCTCGTTATAGGATGGCATCAGCGCGCCCGGCCCGGCGCGCGCGATCACCTGCTCGAAGGGTGGGAAGAAATTCTCGCGCAGCTCGCGCTCCGAGATCGGCGCCGGGCCGATATTGGTGCCGCTCTCGGGCTGGCCATGGCCGGTCAGATGCTTGAGCGTGGCGAAGACCTTGCCGGGCGCGAGCTTTTCGGGCTTGCCGGTGCCTTCAAGGCCCTCGACCGCGGCGACGCCCATCTCGCCGACCAAATAGGGATCCTCGCCGAAGGTCTCCTCGATCCGGCCCCAGCGCGGATCGCGGGCGACGTCGACCACGGGCGACAGCGCAAGCGTGACGCCCCGCGCCGCGATCTCGCGCCCGGTGACGACATTGATCGCGCGGATCATGTCCGGATCCCAGCTCGAGGCGAGCCCGATCGGGATCGGGAAGCTGGTCGCGCCGACCGCGGCATAGCCGTGCAGCCCTTCCTCATGGAACAGGATCGGGATGCCGAGCCGGGTTTTCGTGAGGGCATAGCGCTGCAGATCATTGACCAACTCGATCGTGCTCTTCACGCCCCGGCCCGGCACGACCCGCGGCGAGCCGGGACCCTCCATGTCGGACGGACGGGCAAAGCCGCCGACCCCATCGGGATAGAGCGCGGCGAGCTTGGCCGGGTCGAGCCGTTTGTTCGCGTCGACCATCTTGGTCTTTTCCTGCCAGACCGTCAGCAGTTGGGCGACCTTCTCCTCGAGCGTCATCCGCTTGAGGAGATCTTCGACGCGCGCGTCGACCGGCGCGCTTGCATCCTTGTAGAGCGGCTTCGCCTCGGCGGGCGTGGCCGGGGGCGGTGCAGCGCCGAGCGCGACCGGTGCGGCGCAGGCGAGCAGCAGGACGAAGGAGCGACGGACGAAGCGCGACGCGATAGTGGATGGCATTATGGGAACCCCTCCTGTGGACGCGGAGTCGTCGGACAAGCCGCCGCGCCACCGCCTTTTTCTGATAGCGCTACCATGATAAGTCGGGCAATGTCTGTCAATTGCCGATGGTCGCCGGGAGAGCCGGCCCGGCGCGCGTGAGAGGAAGTTCGATGAGTCGCTTGGTGGCATGGTGTGCGGCTCTGTTCATATTGGCCGGCGCCCTGCCCGCCACCGCCGCGCACGCCGAAGACGGCTATGATCTGTGGCTGCGGTACCGCCCGCTCCCAGCCGATATCCAGGGGCTGGATCGCACGCACGCGACCGCCATCGTCGCGGACAATCGAGACCCCTCCATCGGGAAGGCGGTCGAGGAACTCGATCGTGCACTTGGCGGCATGCTCGGCAGCGCGCCGGCAAGAAGCGCGACGATATCCGCTGGTTCGATCGTGCTCGGCACGGCGGCCGAGCCGCGCATTCGGGCGCTTGGCTTGCCGCTCGCCCAGCTCGGCGACGAGGGGTATCTGATTCGCAGCGTGACCATCGACGGCAAGCCGGTGACCGTGATCGCCGCGAATAGCGGCATCGGCGTTCTCTATGGCAGCTTCGCGCTGATCGAGCGGGTGGAACGCGGCCAGCCGATCGCCGCGCTCGACATGGCTTCCGCGCCGAAGCTCAAGCTTCGTGTCCTCGACCATTGGGACAATCTCGATCGCACCGTCGAGCGCGGCTATGCCGGGCAGTCGATCTGGGACTGGTGGAAGCTCCCGGACTTCAAGGACCGGCGCTACACTGATTATGCGCGTGCCAATGCGTCGATCGGGATCAACGGTGCCGTCCTCAACAACGTCAATGCCAAGGCCGACAGCCTGACCGCACCGTATATCGCGAAGGCAGCGGGGCTGGCGGAGGTGTTCCGGCCCTATGGCATAAGGGTCTATCTCTCTGCGCGCTGGTCGGCACCGATCGAGATCGGCCATCTCAAGACCGCCGATCCGCTCGACCCGGCCGTCGCTGCGTGGTGGAAAGCCAAGGCCGACGAGATCTATGCCGCCATTCCCGATTTCGGCGGCTTCCTCGTGAAGGCGAATTCGGAAGGCCAGCCGGGCCCGCAGGATTATCACCGCAACCATGCCGAGGGCGCGAATATGCTCGCCGCCGCAGTGAAGCCGCATGGCGGGGTCATCATGTGGCGCGCCTTTGTTTATGCGCAGGAGAATCCCGAGGACCGCGCCAAACAGGCCTTTGACGATTTCAAGCCATTGGACGGCAAGTTCGCCGACAATGTCATCGTCCAGGTGAAGAACGGCGCGATCGATT
>JBDTXU010000206.1:0-4408 GCA_040006055.1 Sphingomonas bacterium
GCTGGCGCCTTCATCGTCCTGATCATCCCCTTCCTGATCGTCTATCTGCCCAAGGTGAGCGAGACGGGCGGCCAGCCTTACTTCCATATGCTCGGCTATCTCGTCACCCCGTTGATCGACATGATCAATGTGGGCGCCGACAATTATGTCTGGGGCTGGATCTTCCGACCGTTGCTCGCACTGATCCATATGGTCTTGCCGGCGGATCCGGCGCTGCCGCGGCGCGTGCTCGGCGGGGAACATGAATCTGGATTGCCGCTCATCCTGTTCATTCTGGTCGTGACCGCGGCGTGGCGGATCATCGTCCGGCGCCGCGCTGGCCAGGATCGACCAGTCTCGGTCGAGTTGCGGGCGTTCGCGCTGGCGATGATGTTTGCCTGGTTTCTCACATTGCAATTCTGGGTCGCATCGCCCTGGGGGCTGGTGTTCGAGCTGGTGCCGGGGGCGAAGGGCATGCGGGTCGTGTCGCGCTATCAGCTCTGGCTGGTGTTGCCATTTTTGCTGCTCGTCGTCGCGGTCTGGCGAGAGCGGGCAATCCTGCTGGCGCGGTCGAAGCCCTGGCTGATGATGGGTATCGTGGCGCTGCTCGTCGTGGAGAATCTCAGCGCCGAATCGCCCGCACGACTCAGTCGTTCCGTACAACGCGCCGCTTTACGGAGCATCCCCGCGCCGCCCGTCGACTGTGCGAGCTTCTATGTGGTCGCTGCGCGCCGGAACGAGCCGTTCTTTATCAATGCGGAGAAGAATGCGCGCTACCCGCACAACGTCGATGCGATGTTCCTCGCCGAGCTCTGGCGTGTGCCGACGATCAATGGCTTTTCGAGCTTCAACCCACCCGACTGGAAGTTCGCCAGCCCATTGGCCCCCGATTACGACGCACGGGTGATGGATTACGCACGGCGCCACAAACTGCGCGGCCTTTGCCGGCTAGATGTGCGGCAGGCCCAGCCCTGGACGCGGATCCCGGGATAAGTATTGATCTCAGCCGAACAGCTCGCCCTGTCGCCCGGCGGGCGGCCTGAACAGGTCAGTCCGCACCTCGATCCGCTCGCGGTTCATATTGTGCTTGCGGCAGGCGATCTGAAAGCGAGTCCGCAGCAGATCTGCCCATGGGCCTTGCCCACGCATCCGGCTGAAGAAGTCCGGATCATTGTCGCGCCCGCCGCGGAGCGACTGGATCGTCGCCATCACCTTGCCGGCGCGATCAGGGAAATGCTTCTCGAGCCACGCCCTGAACAAAGGCGCGACCTCGAAGGGCAGCCGCACGACCAGGAAACGGACCCCCGTCGCCCCGGCCTGCGCCGCACGCTCGACGATGTGCTCGAGCTCGTGATCGGTGATTGCCGGAATGACCGGGGCGATCGAAACATAGGTCGGGATGCCGGCCTCGGCGAGCTTCTTCACCGCCGCCAGCCGCCGCTCAGGCGCCGGGGCGCGCGGCTCGACCGTCATTGCGATACGGGGGTCGAGCGACGTCACCGATAGCGCGACCGCCGCAAGCCCCTTTGCCGCCATCGGCGCGAGCAGGTCGATGTCGCGCGTCACGCGGTCCGATTTGGTGGTGATGGTGAGGGGATGGTTGGTTTCGGCAAGCACCTCGATGCAACTCCGCGTTATCCGCCAGTCGCTCTCGATCGGCTGGTAGGGATCGGTATTGGTGCCGAACGCGATTGGGCGACAGACATAGCCGCGCTTGGACAGCTCGGTGCGAAGCAACAGCGGGGCATCTGGCTTGGCGAATAGCCGGCTCTCGAAATCGAGCCCTGGCGACAGGTCATGATAGGCATGGGTGGGCCGGGCGAAGCAGTAGATGCAGCCATGTTCGCAGCCGCGATAGGGGTTGATCGAGCGATCGAAACCCACGTCGGGCGAGGTGTTGCGCGTGATGATCGTGCGCGGCTTTTCTACCGTCACGGTCGTGCGAAGCAGCGGCGGGCCTTCGTCGATCCTCTCGCGATCGTCGAGCCAGTCGCCATCGGCTTCGCGTTCGGGCAGGTTGAAGCGCGTGCTCTCGCGGTTCAACGTCGCGCCGCGGACGGGACGGGATTTTGCCATTGACTCGGTCTAGCGGCTCGGCGAGAACATAGCAAGAACACATGGAGATATTATGGCGCGCTTGAACTATCTGGAACTGCCGGTCCGCGATGTGCCGGCGATCAAGGCGTTCTACAGCTCGGCCTTTGGCTGGAGCTTCACCGATTTCGGCGTGGACTATGCAGCGACGATGAGCGGTGACACCGATATTGGGCTCAATGGCGATCCGGCCCATATGACAGCCCTGCTGCTGCCAGCGATCGAGGTGGATGATCTTGAAGCCGCCGAGGCGAGCGTGAAGGCGGCTGGCGGCGAGATCACGCTGGCGATCTTTGCGTTTCCAGGCGGCCGGCGATTCCATTTTCGCGATCCGGCCGGGCATGAGCTTGGGGTGGTGCAGGTCGATCCTGAACAAAGCTGACGGCTATTGCGCAAGAGCGGTCGGCGCTTAAAGTCCGATCGGTTATATCAGGGGAGGGCATATGTGGGTTCGGGCATTGGCATTCGTCGTGGCACTGACACTTCCGGCCAGCGCGATGGCGGCCGACCGGGTGATCGATCTCACCAGCGTGCAGCGCGTCGCCGACCTGCTGAAGGAGGCTGGATACAAGGCCGAGATCAAGATGGGGCAGGACGGCACCTCCTATATCGTCAGTGGCTCCAACGGGAGCCCGTTCAACGTCAACTTCTATGGTTGCACCAAAGACAAGGAATGCAGCTCGATCGACTTCTACAGCTGGGACAAGAAGGAGGCCTTCTTCTCGCCCGCGATGGCCAATGAGTGGAACGCGTCGAAGCGATTCCTAAAGGTGGCGATCGACAAGGATGGCGACCTTTCCGAATTCCTCTCGGTCTCGACGCTCGGGAACATGACGTTCGACAATTTCAAGGATTATATCGACTGGTTCTCCTCAATGGAGACGGATCTGGCAAAATTCCTTGATGAGAAGCGCGGCAAGTCGGGCAAATAAGCCCGGAGAACCTTGCCGCGCCGACCGCTCGTGACAGGAGCGTAGCGTGGCAGGCAGGATGCTTCGTAACCGGCATATGACGGAAATGCTGGGTTGGACCGCGCACTAGCCCGTTGGCTGGCGCGCGATCCTCGGTGCCGCGCTTGGCGTCGCAGTACCCGCAGCGGCCGGTCTGTTGCTCGGCAAGGCTCCGATGGGCTTCGCTGCCGCGATGGGCGCGATGCTGTTCGGTGGCCCTGAATCCGCTGAAAAAGGTGGCGAGCACTGGGCAGGGCGCCGCTCGCTGACCGGGATTTTCGCCTCCGCTGTATTCGTAGGCCTGGCTCCGCCGGTCGCCACCTTGTGTACGCGCTGGACCTGGGGCGATGCGGTGGCGATCGCGTTCGTCGCGGTGCTCGCGGCAATAAGCGCGTATAGCCGGCCCTTCGCGGTGGCGGCGATGCGGTTCACCATCTTCCTGGTGATGAGCATGAGCATCGCGAGCCAGTCCGGCGGCAATGCGGGCGGCGTCACCCTGCTGCTCGGTTTCGGCGCGATCTGGGGTGCAATCATTCGCGCAGCGCTGCGTCCGGCCAAAGCGCTTGCGCCGGCGGTTGAAACAGTCCCTGCCCGAAGCCCAACCCGGCGCCAGCGCATCACGCGGCTGAAGCGGGTTCTGCGCACCGCCGAGGGATGGCAATATCCGATCCGGCTCGCGCTCGGGCTTGGGCTGTCGAGTATCGTCCGGCATCTCTGGCCCGATCAGCATTTCAGCTGGATATTGGTAACCGCAGCGTTGCTGGTCGAGCGGCAGCCCGAGGCGTTGCCGGTAAAGACGATCCAGCGCGCCCTGGGGGTGGTGCTCGGCGTCGCGCTGACCGGCCTCGTCCTTGCCGAGCTCCGCTCCCCCTTCGCGATCGCGACATTGGTCTGCCTGCTCGCGACGCTGCGGCCCTGGCTGCGGGCGCGCAACTACCTCGCTTACTCAGCGGTGATGACCCCGTTGGTGCTGCTGGTGATGGACCTGGGAACGCCGATCGGTGGCGCAGTACTGATCGACCGCCTGCTTGCGACCCTGTTGGGCGCGGCGATTGTCATTGGGGTCAACCTGTTCGCCGTCCGGTTCATCATCCCCAAGCCGGCTGAGGGCGAAACCTAGCGCGCCGGCATCGGTCAGGGCTTGATCGCGGTCCCGCTTTCCTCAGCCAGAAAGGCGAGCAACGCTTCTTCGAGCGGGTCGAGCTTCCCATCGGCGTTAACCTCGGCCTTCAGCCAGTCCTCCTCGCTGGAATCGATCGCGCGATCCGCCGCGATGGCCGCGTCCTCGTCAACCACGTCGCGCTTGGCGAACGCATCTGCGAAGCCTCGAGCCGGCTTCGAGCTGAACATCCGGCCAAGGAAACCGCCGGGGCTTGACCGGGTGT
>JBDTXU010000207.1:0-4308 GCA_040006055.1 Sphingomonas bacterium
AGACAATATTGCTGGAACTGGAACTCGCGGGAAGGCTCGAACGGCATGCCGGCGGACGGGTAAGCCTTGGATAGCGCGCGGGACGACCTGCCCGAGCGCAGGCTGGATGCGGGCGAAATTCTGGCGCGGCTGGGGGAGATCCTGTGGACCAATAAGGGCTTCACCCTGGGCTGTGTCGCGGGTTTGTCTGTGATCAATGTTGCGGCCCAGCAGGTATCGAGTGGTCTCGTTGCGATGGTGCCGGGCGCGATCGGTGCCGTGATCGCGCATTATTATCTGATTGCGACCGCGCTCAAGCGACTGGGCCTGTGCAAGGCAGGAACGCCGAATCGCTTCTGGGACTTTTGGGGGCTGCTGATCCTGTCGGGCTTCTGCGTCCTTTGCGGTTTTGCCGCGCTCATTGTGCCGGGCCTCTACATCAATGCGCGCTGGGCGGCGGCCGGGCCGGTACTGGTGAGTGGAGACAGCCAGGTGGGCGCGGCGCTCGACAAAAGCTGGGCGATGTCCGGGCCGAGCGCCTGGGCCATCGTCGCGACATGGCTCATGATCTATGTGCCAATTGTCCTGATCGGTGTGATACTGGTCGGCGTTCTCGAATTCTCGCTTCCTGTCCTCGGACAGCCGGTGGTCCAGGTCTTCTTGTCGAGCGGGGCGGTCACCGCCTGGCTGATGGGCGTTGCTGTCTATTCGCTGCTGCGCCCACCTACCGCCCACCTTGCCCAAGTGTTCGCATGAGGGTTGGAGGCTGCCTGCTGACCCTGGCCTCTCGTCAATCGATCCGGGGATCCCCATCTTGATCCGTGTCGACTGGCAGATCATGTGAGCCGCTTGACGCAGTACCGCTCCCCTCTCCATCCTCGCGCGTACACGTAAGGACGCATCAGACCCCCATGCAGCTTGTCATCGTCGAATCGCCCGCAAAGGCGAAAACCATCGAGAAATATCTCGGCTCGGACTACCGCGTCCTCGCCAGCTACGGCCATGTCCGCGATCTGCCGCCCAAGGATGGATCGGTGAATCCCGATGACGGGTTCGCGATGGAATGGGAAAACTACGCCGACAAGGCGAAGCAGCTCAAAGCGATCACTGACGAGGCCAAGAAGGCTGACCGCCTGATCCTGGCCACCGATCCCGATCGCGAGGGCGAGGCGATCAGCTGGCACGTGCTGGAAGTGCTCAAGAACCGCAAGGCGCTGCCGAAAGAGGTCGAGCGCGTGACCTTCAACGCGATCACCAAGGCGACGGTGACCGAGGCGATGAAGCATCCGCGCCAGCTCGATACCGACTTGATCGATGCCTATCGGGCGCGCAGGGCGCTCGACTATCTGGTCGGCTTCACCCTGTCGCCGGTGCTGTGGCGCAAGCTGCCCGGCGCCAAATCGGCTGGCCGCGTCCAGTCGGTCGCGCTGCGCATCATCGTCGACCGCGAGCGCGAGATCGAAGCGTTCCGCGCCCAGGAATATTGGTCGGTCACCGCCGATATGGAGCAGGACGGCACGCCCTTTACGGCGCGGCTCGTCACCTTCGAAGGCAAGAAGCTCGACCGGCTGTCGATCGGCGAGGAAGGCACTGCGCTCCGGGCGAAGAAGGCGGTCGAAGAGGGCCGCTTCAGCGTCCAGAGCGTCGAGGTCAAGCCGGCAACGCGCAACCCGCCGCCGCCCTTCACCACCTCGACGCTGCAACAGGAAGCATCGCGCAAGCTCGGCTTCTCGGCCGACCATACGATGCGGATCGCGCAAGGCCTCTACGAGGACGGCGCGATCACCTATATGCGGACTGACGGCGTCCAGATGGATTCCTCGGCGATCTCGGCGGCGCGCAAGGCGATCGCGGATCGCTATGACGCAGGCTATGTCCCCGACAAGCCGCGCCTGTACCAGACCAAGGCCAAGAACGCGCAGGAAGCCCATGAGGCAATCCGGCCGACCGACTTCTCCAAGGACAAGGCTGGCGGTGGCGATCATGCCCGACTCTACGACCTGATCTTCAAGCGCGCGCTCGCCAGCCAGATGGCATCCGCGCGCATGGAGCGCACCACAGTCGAGCTGACTGATGGCTCGGGCCAGACCGGATTGCGCGCCACCGGCCAGGTCGTGCTCTTCCCGGGCTATCTCGCGCTCTACGAGGAAGGCACTGACGACAGCGCCGACGAGGATTCGCGCCGTCTGCCGCGCATGCGCGAGGGCGATGCGCCGGCCAAGAAGGCGGTGAATGCCGAGCAGCATTTCACGCAGCCGCCGCCGCGCTTCTCGGAGGCATCCTTGGTCAAGCGGCTCGAGGAGCTCGGCATCGGCCGGCCTTCGACCTATGCCTCGATCATCAAGACGCTGAAGGACAGGGCCTATGTCCGCGTCGAGAAAAACCGCTTCTTCGCCGAGGAGAGCGGGCGGCTGGTGACGGCGTTCCTCGAACGCTTCTTCGAGAAATATGTCGGCTATGATTTCACCGCGGGCCTCGAGGACGAGCTCGACGAAGTCTCGGGTGGGCGCGCCGAATGGCAAGCGGTGCTCGAATCCTTCTGGAAGGATTTCAAGCCGCGCACCACCGAGGTGATGGAGCAAAAGCCTTCCGAAGTGACGGCGGAGCTCGACAAGTTCCTCGAGCCCTATCTGTTTCCGGCCAAGGCCGATGGTGGTGACCCCCGGCTTTGCCCGAATTGCGGCAAGGGACAGCTGGCGCTGCGCGGCGGCAAGTTCGGTGCGTTCGTTGCCTGCTCCAATTACCCGGATTGCAAATACACCCGCCGCTTCGGCCAGCCCGGCGGCGAGGGCGACACTGGCGATAGCGGCCCCGAAGTGATGGGCCAGCACCCCGAAACCGGCGCCGAGGTGACGAAGCGTAGCGGACGCTTCGGGCCCTATGTCCAGCTCGGCGAGGGCAAGGAAGCCAAGCGCGCCTCGATTCCCAAGGACGTGCCGGCCGAGGATTTCGGTCTGGCATGGGCGCTGAAGCTGCTCAGCCTGCCGCGCACCGTCGGGACTCATCCCGAGAGCGGCAACCCGATCACCGCATCGATCGGCCGCTACGGACCCTATCTGGCGCATGACGGCAAATATGCCCGGCTCACCTCGACCGCCGAAGTGTTCGAGACCGGTATGAACACCGCCGTGGTGAAGCTCGCCGAAGCCTCAGCCGGCGGCGGTCGTCCGCAACGCGGCAGTCGCGAGCCGCTGAAAATCCTCGGCAAGCATCCGCGTACTGAAGCTGAGATCAAGCTGATGGAAGGCCGTTTCGGCCCCTATGTCACTGACGGCGAGACCAACGCGACCCTGCCCAAGTCGATCGCGCAGGACGCGCTGACGCTCGAAGAAGCCGCGCAGCTGATCGACGCCCGCGCGGCGGCTGCTCCCGCCAAGAAGGGCAAGAAGAAGCCGGCCGCGAAGAAGGCTCCGGCGAAGAAAACATCCGCCAAAAAGGCTCCCGCGAAAAAGGCGGCCGCAAAGAAGACCGCGGCCGCGTGAGGATCAGCCCGGCATCGGCAGGTGCACCAGGACGAGGAGCCAGATCGCCAGCCCGAGAAGGATGAGAAGCGTCGCGACGATGCCGATCGAACGCGACAGCGTTGGCGGGCCAGGCGGGTTGAACAGGCCGATCGCGTTGAGCATGCGCGCCGCGACGAAAGCGGCGGCGACAATGGCGAGCGGCCAGTGCCCGGCGCCGTTCGCTTCAAGCAGGCCGATCAGGATCAGCCCGATCGGTGCATATTCAGTGAGGTTGCCATGCGCGCGGATGGCGGAGGTCAGGGCGTGTTCGCCGGCGTCGCCGAAAGCGGCCTTATGTTTCATCCGCATGCGGATCGTCGTGACCGACAGAAACACCTGTAGCAGCGCGAGCGCCGAAGCCGCGAGCGCGGTGGTTGTGAGATGCATAACCCCTCCCTTGTTTCGGAGGTGGTTCTATTCCTTCAGCGGCGGGAGGTCCAATCAGGCCGCGCGGCGTCCGGTTTCATTAAGCCATGCGCGGGCGGCGCGTTGCGCCTCGGCAATCTCGCGCGCGCTCATATCCTCGGCGATTTCGCTGCGGCAGGCCTGGGCCTCTTCGCTACCGGCAACTGCCGCCAGATTGAACCATTTATGCGCCTGGATCAGATCGACATCGATACCAGCAGTCCCACTCGAATAGACCATGCCGAGTTCGTAACACGCGTCGGAGTCGCCCCGTGCCGCATCCCGCAGGCGGCTTTCGATCAGGAACTGCGCATTCTTCAGGCTCGTGCCCATGCCATTAACCCCCGTTAACCATTGTCTATGGCCAACTGTGGGCGAAGCATCTCTACAAATAGTTAACGCGATTAACCCTGATTCAGGC
>JBDTXU010000208.1:0-4775 GCA_040006055.1 Sphingomonas bacterium
GGCCACACCTATGGCACCGAGGGCGCCGAGATGTGCATCCAGGTCGCCAATCTCGATCGCTCGCTCGGCTCCTTCTTCGATGTGCTCGACGAGACCGGGGCCGATTATGAGGTGGTGCTGACCGCCGATCATGGCGGCAACGACCTGCCCGAGCGCGAGCGGGCCAATGGCTTGCCCGAGGCGGCGCGGGCCGATGTCGCGCTGGCGCCCACCAAGATAGGCCGGGAGATCGGGGCGAAGCTCGGCATCACCGGGCCGGTGCTGTTCGGCGACATTCCCAATGGCGATGTCTGGATATCGATCGCGCTCGACGCGAAGCAGCGCAAGGCGGTGCAGGCCGAGGCGATCGCGCGCTACAAGGCCATGCCGCAGGTTGCCGCCGTCTTCACTGCGGCGCAGATCGCGAAGAGCCGCGAGCCGAGGGGGCCGGTGGAGAACTGGACGCTGTTGGAAAAGGCGCGGGCCTCGTTCAACCCGGCGCATTCGGGCGATCTGATCGTCTTCCTCAAGCCGCGCGTCACGCCAATCCCCGACCCGACCCATGGCTCTGTCGCGACGCATGGCAGCCCGTATAATTATGACCGCCGCGTGCCGATCCTGTTCTGGCGCAAGGGCATGGCGGCGGCCGAGCATCCTGGCGGGATCGAGACAATCGACATCATGCCGACACTGGCGGCGCAGATCGGCCTGCCGATCGCGGCGCCGAAGGTGGATGGCAAGTGTCTCAACCTGAGTACTGGAAAGCCTTGCCGCTGAGCGGCGCGTACAAAAATCGGAAACATTCACCCTCGACCCAAGGCCAATCCGGGTCGGGGCGGTTCGCGCGTTGCCGCGCCTCCGCCATCGACGATTTCCCTGTTATGTCGCCGATAACAGGGAATTTGCTTTTTTTCTCGTGATTACCGCAGACTATAAATGCTTCCTTTCAATGACTTGGGTGCATCGTCATCAATCTGCCTGACTCGGAACAGGGAAATAACAGGGAATTAACAGGGAAATGCAGGCGCCGCGGGCGGCACCGCGGACGATTTCGAAAGACCAACGGTGAGAAAGAGCAGTTCGGGCTTCTGGCGTCCCTTGCCCCTCTCATGAACGATCCAGCGCTGCGGTTGAATCGCGCGGGCAAAGCAAAAGCCGCCGCCGATTGACTGGGTGCCGATGGTGACGGATGTATCGGGCATGCCAACCACTGCCCTGCTCGACGCCCATACAAACCTTTCCGAAATCAGAGGGCTCGCGGATTATTGGGCTTCGCGGACCGGACGTGCGCTGGCCGCGTCGCTATCCGAGAAGCAGACGCGGCTCCTGCTGGATACGCTCGGCCTTGGGATCGAGCAGGCGGCCAGCTATCTGGGCACGGAACGGCCCGATTATCCAATTTTCGAAGCGTGGATCCTCGCGACCGCCGGCGAACCGGATCCGCTCCTGCTCGCGCGCTATGATGCCTGGCTCGACGGCGCACCACCGCCGGAGGCCGAGCGCCGCCGCCAGCAGGCGATCGACGCGATGGCGCCCGTGCTCGAGGCGGATGCGATGGCGCAATGGGAGGCTGAGGGCTTCGTCATCCTACGGGCGGCAATCACGCCCGATGAGGCGAAGGCCGCCGAGGCGCTGCTCTGGCGGCAGGCACGCGCGAACCCCGACGATCCCGACAGCTGGTATCAGGGCCCGCGCAACAACGGCATCATGGTCCAGTATTTCCAGGATCCGGCGCTCGAGCCGGCGCGGCGATCGGCCCGGGTGCACAAGGCTTTCGCGCAGCTCTGGGGCACCGCCGATCTCTGGATGACGGTCGACCGGATGAGCTTCAATCCGCCCGAGGGGCCCGGCCGGCCGTTCCAGGGGCCGCGGCTGCACTGGGACGTCAGCCTGGCATTGCCGATTCCGTTTGCGACGCAAGGCATCCTGTATCTGACCGATACCAGCGCCGATCAGGGCGCGCTTGAGCTGGTGCCGGGATTCCAGCACCGCATCGAGGGCTGGCTCGACGGGCTGGGGGATGCCGATCCGCGCGAGGTCGATCTCAGCGGCGAGGCGCGGACGATTGCGGCGGGCGCCGGCGACCTGATCATCTGGCGGCAGGATCTGCCGCATGGCGCAAGCCCGAACTGCGCGGAACGGCCGCGGATGGCGCAGTACATCAATATGTATTCGGCCGAGCTGGAGAGCCATCCGGTCTGGCGATAGGTTGCGGGAGCTAGGGGATTTTTAGGCCAGCTGGGGCTCGTCGATGTTTCTCTTCTGCACTTCCCAGCGGAGAGTTCTCAACCCGGAACTGGGCCCAGTTGGGAAGGCCGAAATAACAGTGCGCAACGCCCATTGCGATCGTCCCCAACTGGGCCCCAGCCTTCGCTGGGGAAGTGAAGTGGGAGGTTCGCCTTACGGCGTCACGGTAACCGCCTCCCTTTCGTTGCCGAAGCGGCACTATCGAGCCCGGGCGAATCGGGATATGACGGGGGCCAGATATGTTGGGGAGCGACTCATGAGCTTTGCACGCATCATCGCGACCGGCGCGGTCATCGGTTTTTTCGTCACCCTCCCTGGCATTGCCTTGGGCGATGGCGGCGGTGGCGGCGGGGGCGGGGGCGGATCGATGCCCAGCGCGACCCAGCCGCAATATGATGCCGCGGCGGAGTATCGCAAAGGCGTGGAGGCGCTGAAGGCCGAGAAATTCGCCGACGCCAAGCGCGCCTTCGACCATGTCCTTTCAGTGGCGCCACGCGACGCCAACGCCAATTATCTTGCCGGCCTCGCACGGACCGGCCTCGGCGATTACGAGGGCGCCGCCAGGCCGCTCGAAAAGGCAGTCAAAATCGACCCGTCGCTGATCGGCGCGCAACAGCAGCTTGGCATCGCCTATGCCAAGACCGGCGACAAGGCCAAGGCACAGGCCGTGCTCGACGGGCTGACGACGCGCTCGACGGCCTGCGCGCAAACCTGCCCGCAGGCGACCGACCTCACCGCAGCGATCACGGCGATCAACGCAGCGCTCGGCACCGGCCCGCAGGCCCGGGTCGACCCAGCACCGGGGCCGCTCTTCGCAAGTGCCGCCAGCGGGGACGCCGCCTACCTCGCCGCCGTCGCGCTGATCAATGAGCATCGCTATGCCGAGGCGATCACCTCGCTCGAGCAATCGCGGCGCGCGTTCGGGCCGCACCCCGATATCCTGACCTATCTGGGCTTCGCCAACCGCAAGCTCCAGCGTTACGACACTGCCGAGGGCTATTATCGCGAGGCGCTCGCGCTCGCCCCGCATCATCGCGGCGCGACTGAATATTTCGGCGAGCTGATGGTCGAGCGCGGCGACCTTGTCGGCGCGCGCCGGATGCTCGCCGCGCTCGACGCCCGTTGCAGTTTCGGATGCGCCGAGGCGGAGGAATTACGCGGATGGATCACGACCGGGCACGGCACGGCGTCCTGATTTTTGCCGCAGCCGGGTTGCTCACCGCCGCAGCGCCCGCCGATCCGCCGTTGCGCGCGGAACGCTGGCTCGCGCCGGCGGCGCGGCTGACGGCGCTGACCCGCGAACCGGCGGAATGCCTGGGCAGGCCGGGAAGCACCAGCGCGGCGAAGTCGATCGCGATCGGCCGCGCGGCGTTTCGTGCGCCGCTGTTGCTCGGCGGACAGGCGGCACGAGCGGGCTTGTCCTGCTCGAGCTGCCACCGCAACGGCCACGGCAACCCCGATTTCCTGTTTCCCGGCATCTCGGGCGCGCCCGGCACCGCCGATGTGACCGCCTCTCTGCTGAGCTCGCACCGGGGCGACGGCATCTTCAACCCAAGGCCGATCCCCGATCTCGCCGGGCCGGCCGCCGCCCGCAAGGTCTCGCGTGAGCGCGGTGACCCGGCGCTCGCGGCATTCATTACAGGGTTGATCACGCAGGAATTCGACGGCCCGGAGCCGCCGCCGCGCGTGCTGGCGGGCGTCGTCGATTATGTCCGCGCGCTATCGCCCGAGGGGTGCGGCGGCGACGCGACCGTGCCGATCACCCTCAAGACCCATCTTGGGGATATCCGCCGAGCGCTCGACGCGGCCGAGATTGCCTGGCGCGTGCGCGACAAGGCGGCAACGCGGCTGTTGATCGGATCGGCACGATCGAGCCTCGGGGCAATTGACGAGCGTTACGCGGCCCCCGGCCTCGCCCAATCCCGCGCGCGACTGGAAGATGCTGACCTTGCGCTTGCCGCGATACAGCGCGCGATCGACACTGATCCGGCGCGTGTCGCTTTGCGCATGGCGGCGTGGCGCGGGACGATGCCGCAATGGACGAAGCCCCTCATCGCCAGCGAGCGTGAATCGCTCTTCGATCCCGGCATTTTGCGCACGCAGCTGAACTGACCGGCGTGCCGTCATCCGGAGTCGCCCCGTCTGGGACGGGTCCGACCCGGCATTCCTTCGCCGGGGAAGAGCGGTTGCGAATCAGCTCAACCGGTCGATCGCCTCGCGGTCGAGCGAGCCCGGGATGATCATCAGCGGAATCGGCAGCACGCCGGCATCGGCGCCTGCGAAATAGCTGACCAGCGGGCCGGGCACCCCGCTCGCGGCTGCGGCGAGCACCAATGCCGCAATCGCCGGATTACCCGCAATGACCTCGCGGATGATCTTCGGCCCATCGCCCTGACGGACGGTGATCGACGGCCTCAGCCCGGATTCCTCGAGCAGCGTCCCCGCCGCGCCGGCAACCAGCGCCTCGGCATGGATGCGCGCCTCTTCCTCGATCGTCGCCTGGACGCCGCCAAAGGCGACGAACTCGGCCGGCGGCATCAGCGCGAGGA
>JBDTXU010000209.1:0-7493 GCA_040006055.1 Sphingomonas bacterium
TCGCCCGCGAGGCGGCGATCGAGGCGGTGCGCAAGATCATGCCGCGGCTCAACCTTGCCGAGCGCACCATTCCCCCCGAGGTGCTCGATACACTGGCCGTCACGCGCGAGGATTTCCTCGATGCGCTGAAGCGCGTCCAGCCATCGGCGATGCGTGAGGTGATGGTCGAGGCGCCGCGCGTTCGTTGGGAGGATGTCGGCGGGCTCGACAAGGCCCAGGCGCGGCTCAAGGAAGGCGTCGAGCTGCCGCTGAAGGATCCCGACGCGTTCCGCCGCCTCGGCATCCGTCCGGCCAAGGGCTTCCTGCTCTATGGCCCGCCCGGCACCGGCAAGACGCTGCTGGCGAAAGCAGTCGCGCGCGAGGCGGAGGCGAATTTCATCGCCACCAAATCCTCCGATCTGCTGAGCAAATGGTATGGCGAATCGGAGCAGCAGATCGCGCGCCTGTTCGCCCGGGCACGCCAGGTGGCGCCGTGCATCATCTTCATTGACGAGCTTGATTCGCTGGTGCCCGCACGCGGCGGCGGCCTCGGCGAGCCGCAGGTGACCGAGCGGGTGGTCAATACCATCCTTTCGGAGATGGACGGGCTCGAGGAGCTTCAGTCAGTCGTCGTGATCGGCGCGACCAACCGGCCGAACCTGATCGATCCGGCGCTGCTGCGCCCCGGCCGCTTCGACGAGCTCGTCTATGTCGGCGTGCCCGACAAGGCCGGGCGGCGCCGCATCCTCGCGATCCAGACCGGCAAGATGCCGCTCGCCGCCAATGTCGATCTTGATGAGATGGCCAGCCGCACCGAACGCTTCACCGGCGCCGATCTCGAGGATCTGGTGCGCCGCGCCGGCCTTGTCGCGCTGCGCCAGTCGCTCAGCGTCACCGAGGTGACGATGGCGCATTTCGAGGAGGCACTCGGCGATTCGCGGGCGTCGGTCACGCCGGAAATGGAGCGGGAATATGAGCAGATGGCGACCCGCCTGAAGCAGGAAGCGTCAGCGATCCAGCCCATAGGGTTCATCACCCCCGGCCAGCTCCGGCCGCGCGGGCCGAAGAGCGTCGACTAGGGGATCGCGCAACGCCATCCAGGCATAGCCGAACATGAGCACGAGCGCCGCACTCGCTGTCAGATAGGGCAGTGCGTGCCGTGCCTCGTACAGGCCGACGCCGATCGACGGACCGAGCACGAACGCCGCGCCGTTGATCGAGGTTACCTTCCCAGCGACCGACCCTTGCGCCGCGTGGCCGACCGCAAGCGAGGAACCGGCGGTAAAGCCAGGCCGGATAAAACCAAAGCCGATCGAGGCAAGCGCATAAGCGGTGGCAATGCCGTAGAGCGAGCTTGCCAGCCCGGTCATCGCGCAGCCGGCACTGGCGAACACCAGCCCGGTCAGCACGAGCTGACGCGGTTTGAGGTCGAGCAGCGGGATGATACCCCATTGCACGAGCAAGGCGGCGCCCGCCCCCATCATCAGCACAAGGCCAGTCGGCTGCAGCGCCTCGGTCGGCGCGACATGCAGCCGGTCGATGACGAGAAAGCCGATCGCCTGTCCGGTCATCGCCTGGGCGTGGCCCATCACCAGACCCACGATCATCCAGGCGCGGATCCGCGGATCGCTATAGCCGACATGCTCGGTATGCGGCTCCGTCGCGGCGGTGACACTCGCGCCCGAGCTTTGCCCGCCGATCGATGGATAGGCATTGGCGGCGCCGTGCGTGCCCGGCTGCGGGGTCACATCATTGGGCAGGCGGCGCAGTACCGCGATGAACATGCCCGCGCCGAACAAGGCGAACAGGAAAGCCGGGCCTGAAAGCCCGAGCGTCACTGCGCCGATGCTGCCGAGGATCAGGTTAGGCGCGATCGCCGGCCCCAGGATCGTGCCCAGCCCAAAGGCGGAACCGAGCAGCGTCAGCGCCCGCGTCCGCTCCTCGCGGCTGGTCCGCCCGGCAACCAGCGCCTGCACCGCAGGGGGCGCCGCCGCGCCGAAAGTTCCATAGACCAGCCGGCCAGCGATGAAGCAGATGAAGGCCGCGGTGCCGCTGATCCAGCCATTGATGCCGGCGGCGAGAAACAGGCCGCACAGCGCCAGCGAGATGCTGAAGCCGCCGATCCCGAGCAGGATCATCGCGCGTCGGCCATGCCGGTCCGACCGGTTCGCCCAGAACGGCGCCGCCACCACCCAGAGCAGCGCGGAGACGGAGAAGGAGGCCGCCACCGCGCTGTCGGCGACCTTGAGCTCGCGCCCGAGCGCCGGGAGCACGGATTGCAGCGCTGTATTCCCCGCCGCGATCGTCAGCATCACCATGAACAACAGGATAAAGTCGCGATTGATCGCGGGGCTTTTCACTGCCTTTTCCAAGCATAGGATCGCTGCGCCTCGCAGACGATGACCTCATAGCTTTGATACCAGCGGTCCCGTCCGGCGTCGCGAATCG
Source organism: Sphingomonas bacterium (assembly GCA_040006055.1). Lineage (GTDB taxonomy): Bacteria > Pseudomonadota > Alphaproteobacteria > Sphingomonadales > Sphingomonadaceae > Sphingomonas. The sequence goes on from JBDTXU010000209.1 coordinate 2,428, forward strand.
CCTTGTGTTCGGGGTGGTCGCGCCACAGCAGCGCGCTCGCCTCGTCGGCCCAGAAGCTGAGCGTGATGCCAAGCCCATCGGCGTCGCGCGTGCTTTCGAAGCCGCGATAGCCGGGCTGTATCGCGGCCAGCGATTCCATCGCCGCGGCGGCTTCGCCATAGCCGGCATCATCGGCGTCCGTGCGGATGGAAAGGAAGATCACCACGATCTGGCCGGATCGGTCGCTGTGCATGGCTTCTCCGATTAAGCGCTTCGTCTCCCCGTACAACCCCCGAACGGGGCACGGATCGCGCCGGGACGAAAGAAGATCGCAACCCTAAAGCTTGAATGTTCGTTACAGGATTGCGACAGACACAAGTCAGTCAAGTTTCATAAGGGATCGCCTGTGACCGTTTCGACCACTGCCGCCCGACGCCAGCGCCGGGCCGCTGCCGGCGTGCCCTCGCCCTGGGGGATGTTCCTGCGGGGCTTTTTCAAGCATCCGGTAATGGTCGGATCGATCGTTCCGTCGTCAGGCAAGCTGATCCGCAAGATGCTCGGCCCGGTCGACTGGGAGAACACAAAGCTCTTCGTCGAATATGGCCCGGGCGTCGGCACCTTCTGTCCGCACATCCTCGCGCTGCTTCCGGCCGACGCGAAATATATCGCGATCGACACCAATCCCGATTTCATCCGCTATCTGCGCCACGAAATCACGGATCCGCGCTTCATGGCGGTTGGCGGATCGGCCGCCGATGTGCGCGAGATCGTCCGGGATCACGGCTTCGATCATGCCGATTATGTCCTGTCGGGCCTTCCTTTCTCGACCCTGCCCGCGGGTGTTGGCGATGCTATCGGCCAGGCGACTGCCGACGTGCTCCGTCCCGGCGGTGCGTTCCTCGTCTATCAATTTTCGCCCAAATGCCGCGACTTCATCCAGCCCTATCTGCCACGGGTCGATCACGACATGGAATGGTGGAACGTCCCACCGGCCCAGCTCTATTGGGCCTGGAAAGATTAATCAGCGCCGCTCCGGGCCGAAGTTCAGCCGCCTCGTCACGTTGAAATCCAGCACCGTCATCACGAAAAACGCCGCCGCCTGCTTCACGCGTACCCACCAGGTGGTGCGCTGCTTGTAGAGCGCGGCGGTGATTCGCTCGGAATTTTCGACCTCGCCATCCACGTAAGAACGGACATGCGCCGAAAAGGCCTTGTCGTCGATCCGCAGCATCATCTCCAGGTTCAGGAACAGGCTGCGAATGTCGTAATTGGCTGAGCCGATATAGACCAGGTCGTCGATCACGAAGAGTTTGGTGTGCAGTTTGGTCGGCTGATATTCGTAGATTTCGACCTGCTTCCTGAGCAGTCCGGCATAGGTGAAGCGCGAAGCCCAGATTGCGGCGCCGTGATCATTCTTCGAGGGCAGCACGATCCGCACGCGGCCGCGCATGCCCGCCCGGTCGAGCCGGTTGAGCATGCCGGGGCTGGGCGCGAAATAGCCGGCGATGATATCGATCGTCCGGGCCTTTTGGAGATCACGCTTGATCGCGCGCGCCCAGGGCGACAGCTTTCGGGTCGGGCCGCCGAACACCCATCGGACCTTGCCCTCAGGCTCGCTCCAGGTCTGGAGCGATCGGCGCAGCGTCCGTAATGGCGCCTTTGGGCGCCTGGCCCAGCGCGCGAGCGAATCGAAATAGCCCGCGATATGTCCGGCGGCCGGCCCTTCGATGAACAGTCCCAGGTCACGCCAGGCTTTTTCCGCGGGCGTGCCGAAATAGCTGTCTTCGACATTGAAGCCACCGATGATCGCGCGGGCCTCGTCGGCCAGCGCGAGCTTCTGGTGGTTGCGGAGCAAATAGCGCCGCCCCCAGCGCGGCACGAATCGGCAAACCTCGACACCGGCCTGTCGGAGCGGCTCGAAGAATTTGTGCTGCTCGGCAAGCTCGCTGCCAAGGCCATCGACAATCAGAGACACTTTCACGCCGCGCACCGCCGCATCGATCATCGCCTGGCGCACCCGCGCGCCTGCGTTATCGTCGACGTAGATATAATAGATGATCCGGAGCGTCCGCTCGGCGCTCCCGATCAGCGCGATCAGCGCATCGAGGCGCCGCGGCCCGGTGTCGAGCATCGTCAGCTGGTTGCCGTCCACGGTGAAGCTTGGTTGGCTGGCGGGTTCTGGCATCATGGCGGTGATGGCCATGCCCGCGCCCCCGCGCAAGCCGCTTTCCTTGACTTGGACGGGCTTGCACCCTAGATCGCGCGTCTTCTCTCTTATCGTTGTTGCGAAGGAAGCCGTTCATGGCGCGCGTCACTGTCGAGGATTGCGTCGACAAGATCCCCAACCGGTTCGATCTGGTACTCTATGCAGCGCAGCGTGCGCGGCAGATTTCCGGCGGCGCCGATCTCACCATCGATCGCGATCGCGACAAGAACCCGGTCGTCGCGCTCCGCGAGATCGCCGAGGAAACCGTCCGCCCGAATCACCTCGAGGAAGCGGTCGTTTCCGGCCTGCAGCGCGTTCAGGTCGATGATGAAGACACGCCCGACGAGATCGGCAGCCTCGCCGCCTCGGCCGAAGCGCTCCGCCTCACCGCCGCAGCACCTCCGCGCAACCAGAATCTGGGCGGCGACTACGAGGGCTGAGGCCTTCCTGTCCTGACCGATGCAAAAAGGGCCCGCAGAGCGATCTGCGGGCCCTTTTTGTACGTGCGACGATCGACTGCCCACCGCCGTCACCCCGGACTTGTTCCGGGGTCCATCGCGCCACAAACAATGTCATCGCGGATGGATGCCGGAACACGTCCGGCATGACGGTTATGGCTCGGACGCCGCTTCCCGTCGCCCCTTGAAGCCCTGCGCCACCACATACCATTCGGACGATCCCTTGCGGCTCGCCGGCGGCTTGGCGTGCTTCACCGTCTTGAAGTTGCGCTTCAGTTCCGCGACCAGAGCCGTATCGGCACCGCCGGCGAACACCTTGCCGATAAAAACGCCGCCCGGTTCGAGCACATCGATCGCAAAGGCGAGCCCCGCCTCGACCAGCGCCATCGTCCGAAGGGCATCAGTCTGCGGATGGCCGACAGTGTTCGCGGCCATATCCGACAACACGAGATCTGGCGCTCCGCCCAGCGCCTCGATCAGCTTGTCCGGCGCGGCATCGTCCATGAAATCCATATGCAGGATGACGACATCGTCGATCGGGTCGACCGGCAACAGATCGATTCCGACGATCGCCGCCTTGGGCAGCCGCCGCCGCGCGACCTGCGCCCAGCCGCCCGGCGCGATACCGAGATCGACGATCCGTTTGGTGCTCCGAAGAAAGCCGAATCGCTCATCGAGCTCGATCAGCTTATAGGCCGCCCGGCTGCGATAGCCCTCGGCCTTGGCTCGTTTCACATAAGGATCGTTCAGCTGGCGATCGAGCCAGCGCGTCGATTGCGCGGTCCGCCGGCGTGCTGTCTTGACGCGGACCCGCAGGCCGCCCCCATCTTTGCTCATAATGCTTTCCCACCGATCAACCGGCGCAAGATGCCCTCGCGAATGCCGCGATCGGCCACGCCGAGCCGTTCGGCCGGCCATAAATCCATGATCGTCTCGAGGATCGCGCACCCCGCCACCACCAGATCGGCACGCTCGGTGCCGATACAGGGCAGGGTGGAGCGCTCGGCCATGCTCATGCGCGAGAGATCGGCGCTGATCTTGCGCATCGAGGTCGCCGGCACGATCAGTCCGTCGACTGCTGAGCGGTCATAATGCGACAGGCCGAGATGGACGCTGGCGAGCGTCGTCACCGTGCCGCTGGTCCCGAGCAGCCGGGGCCGGTCGATATTCCGCGGCAACCGGCTCGCGAATCCGGCAAAGCTTTCCGCGACCAGCGATCGCATCCGCGCATAAGCGGCCGCAAGCCCCTCCGATCCCTCGCCACCGCCGGCGCTCTCGGTCAGCGAGACGACGCCCCAGGGTGCGCTGTGCCAGTCGAGCACCACCGGCACGGTCGGGCGCGTGTCGACCAGCACCAGCTCAGTCGATCCGCCGCCGATGTCGAACACCAAAGCAGGGTCTTCCCCCGGCTCGATCAGCGCGTGGCAGCCGAGCACGGCAAGCCGCGCCTCTTCCTCCGCGGTGATGATGTCGAGATGGATGCCGGTCTCGGCATAAGCGCGGGCGATGAACTCTGGTCCGTTGCTCGCGCGCCGGCACGCCTCGGTCGCGACTGAGCGCGATAGCGCGACATTGCGGCGCCTGAGCTTGTCGGAGCACACTTTCAGCGCGGAAAGCGTGCGATCGATCGCCGCGTCGCTCAGCCGCCCGGTCGCCGCCAGCCCCTCGCCCAGCCGGACGATCCGCGAAAAGGCATCCACGACAGCGAAGCCGGTGCCTTGCGGCCTGGCGATCAGCAGACGGCAATTATTGGTGCCAAGATCGAGCGCCGCGAAGTGGCGCGCCTCAGGCCAACGCGCGCGCCCCGCCGCAGGGGCATTGGGAGTCGGCGCCGGACGGGCAGGACTGTCCTGCCGGTACGGCATTTTCGGCGAATGGTCCGCCATGCCGTGTGTACTCACTATTATGTTCTGCCGTCGCGGCAGGCCCGGGGCCCGCCGTTCGGTGCTTGGCGACAGAGGTAGCGCAGGGCGTGCCGCGCGGCAAGCAGCGCCCAAGATCCGTTGGCAGCCTTGGTTGACAGCCCCGGCCCGCACCCCTAGATCGCGCTTCCGCGTTGCCCCGTCGTCTAATGGTAAGACAACAGACTCTGACTCTGTCTATTGAGGTTCGAATCCTCACGGGGCATCCATTTCCCATCGATAAGAGACGAAAGCGCGCATAGTTGCGCTCGCGGTAAATTCGCACCCTCGATGATGCCCAGCGACGGCGAATGTAATCGCGAGACCGGCGTTCCGCACTGCCGGGCGACGCTTGGCGCAGGCAATTATGGCTTCTTTGTTCGACAGGCCTTGGCAGAGCCTTGTCCTGCTCCTTCAGCGCGGCGATCGCTCTATCCGCCTCAATTTGCCGCTCGGCTTTTCGACCTGCGCTGTAAATCTCATACTGTTTCTCGGCCCGTCGCTTTGCGTCGGCGGCGGAAA
>JBDTXU010000210.1:0-2286 GCA_040006055.1 Sphingomonas bacterium
TCGATGGCTTTCACGAGAGCGAGCACGCGGTGACCGGCACGTGCCTGATCAGCTTGCCCGCTGTTCCGCGAAGAACTCGACGAATCCCGATTAAGCGAGTTGCTGCCCATCATCGAGCTGGTGGCGGATTTTCGTGCGGCGGAGGCGGCGGCTGGGGGCTAATATCCGACGCGGCCCGCGAGGGAACGCCTGACCACAGGCCAATGTTTGAGACTGAAATCCGCGTTTATGATCCTGCGCCGCCGCCGCGGGTGCGTGATCTTGGCGCGAGCCTCGCTGTTCGGAAGCTGCAGGCACCGGTGATAGCCATCGATATGTGCCCGCCTGAGCGTCAGAATCGTTCGATAGTCTTGGGCTGCGAATATTCTTGAGCGATCGAAGTGGGCTGGACGTACGAAGTCGGCGCTCGTTATTCATCGACGGTGAAGGTCTCCGCGTAGATCACTTCGATCCGGGCGACTTCTTCATCGGTGAGCGCTGCAAATTCGTTCTTCCGGCCCCGCTGCGACAAGAGGCCGTCGTTCTGCGCGAGAAAGCCGCGCAAGAGTTCGACCTGCGCGGCCGGCATATCAACGATCTGCTGGATGCGCTCGCTGAACCGGTCAAAGGCTTCGAGGAAGCGAATCTCTTCCGGCATGTCGCGCTCGATCGTCTGTTCGACACAGGCATAGAGGAATTCGACATGCGCGGTTGCATCGAAATATCGATAATAAACGGCGGTGTCGTTGAAGACCTCGACATTGCCATCAGCGGTCGGCTGCCATTCGATGAGCGGTAGCAAGGGGGCGGAATAGCTCTCCAGCACGCGGCGATATTCGTCGATCCGCCGGTAGATCGCGACGCTGATCGGAAAGATCAGCCCGGGCGGGTTGAACGCGGCAAGCGCCAGCGCGTGATGGATGAGCCAGCGATGAAGGCGCCCATTCCCGTCAACATAGGGGTGGATATAGACAAAGCCGAACGCCGAGCTGGCAGCAGCGGCGACGGGATCCATCCCGCCGCGCGTGGTGCGCTCGATGTAGTCGATCAGGCCGCCGAGCAGGGACTCGAGATCCTGCGCGCGCGCGCTGATATGATCGGGGACCGGCATGTTGGTATCGCGGTCATGAACGCCGACGAACCCGCCTTCGTCGCGCAGCCCGAGCCGGACGAACCGGGCGTCGCCGATGACGATACGCTGCAGCCTGTCGAATTCCGCGATGCTCAAGGGTCGCGTGCCGGCCTGGGCGATTGCCTGGCCCCATCGCGTTGCGCGATCACCTGACGGACGCTCCCCTTCGATGGCAAAAGACGACTTGGAATCATTCAGCAGCAGAAAGGCGGCGGCGCGCGCCAGCAGATCGCGGCGGATGCGACCGACCGTCTCCCGGGCGCGAACGTCGAAGGCGCGCGCCACATAAGCGTCGATGGTCGATGTGCGGCGAACCATGGGACAGAATGCGGGGGTGCCGGGGAGGTTGTTGAGCACGCGGTGACGCGGCGATGGTTCGCCTTCAGCCAGTGCAAGTTGCCGATCCGCATCGATCGCCGGCACCAGCCTGATCTTCCCGGCGTCCGGAACATCGAGGCGCAGACCCGTCTGCCATTCGTAGAGGAACCAGATCCGGCGGGCATAGGCGCCGGTCGGCGCCGCCACCACGATCGCGGCGATGTCAGCAGGGTCGATCATGCCGAACAGCTGCGCGAGGACAGCAAGATCGACACCCTCATACCGCAGTGCATGCGTGAGCTGCTCGGCGAGGCCGTTGCCGGGCGCATGGCGCGGGGTCTGCATCAACCACTGGTCCGTCGAGACCGGATGATGTCGCAGCGCAATCGCAGTCAGTCGCGCCGGCAGGGAAACAGCGAGGTCATAGCGCGCGATGAGCGCTGCATAGCCCGCAGGCGTGCCAGCCTCTGGAAGCGGTAGCTCGCGAAAATCGTTCACCGGCTGTGAAGGCCATTCACCCATCGAACTCTCCGCGAAAATCGTTCACTTGGCCATGGCCGTTTTGCGAATAACGTTCACGGGCTGCGAATATCTATCACATATTGGCCAAAATGCGAAATTCAATCACCACTGGCTCAGATACATCAGGAGCAAGGGTTCGGGATAGGCGTAACTGCTGAGAAAAGGACCTGTTTCGCTGGTATCCTCTTGCTCGGGACGCCGCGCGCGCGTTTGCCCGGACATGATATCGGAGAAGGGCTGGGGCGCCTCTCCTTTATCAGGCCGCTTCCGCGATCTCTGCCGCCGGCACAGCGTGCGCCTGTCGCCAGGCGGTCAGTGCCTCGGCGGCGTAGACC
>JBDTXU010000211.1:0-1638 GCA_040006055.1 Sphingomonas bacterium
CGAGGATGCGGATGTAGGACGGATGGGTCGAGGTGAAGTGATAGGCGTCCGAGCAATTTTCGAGCTGGAGCTTCCAGTTTGCCTGATAGGTGAAGGTCACCCCGCCGGGCACCAACTCGAACCCCTGCTCGCTTTGGTCGGCCACGAGATCGAGCAATTTCATTGCCTCGCCGAGATGCGCCTCCAGCGCCGGCACGTCGGCGCTCAGGCTGCCGAACACGAAACCGCGATATTCGCCAAAGGCCGGAAGGGCCGCGAGGTCATGGCTGTCCTGGTCGAAGCTTTCCGCATAGCAGCCGGCGCGCTTCAGCTTGATCGCCTTGTTTCGGCCCGCGCTGTCGAACGTCCAGCTGTGATAGGGACAGACATGCAGCCGGGCATTGCCCGCCAAAGTCTGGGCGATGCGGGATCCGCGATGGGGACAGGAATTGACGAAGCCACGCAGCTGTCCATCGCCGCCGCGGCTGACCAGGATCGGCACCCGACCGATATCGGTGGTGAAGAAATCATTGGCCGCTGGTGCCTGGTCAGCGATGCCCAGGAAGACCCAGCCACCCTCGAATATCCGCCTGCGTTCAAGCTCGAACACGCCGGCATCGTCGAAGATGGCGCGGCTGACCCGGAAGATGCCCTCTCCCGGGCGATCGTCGATCAGGTCCGAAAGCCGTCCTTCGAACATGTTCGGCGTTGTCGTCATTGGACCCGCACGTCGATGAGCGACGGGCGCGTCGCGCTGAACGAGGCACGAAGCGCCGCGTCCAACGCCTCGGGCTCCTCGACACGCACCGCACTCACGCCCATTCCCTCCGCGATATGGCAGAAATCGAGGCCAGCAAGGTCCGTCCCGACCGTTTTCTGCAATCCGAAATGCCGGCCGAAGCTGACCAGCGCTTCATAGCGGCCATTGTTGACGATGATGAAGCTGATCGGCAACTCCAGCTGGGCCGCGCTCCACAATGCCTGGATGGCATACATGCTCGATCCGTCGCCCATGATCGCGATGATCCGCTCGCCGGAGCGCCCCAGCGCCACCCCCACAGCCGCTGGCAGGCCATGGCCTAGCCCGCCGCTCGCACAAGTGTGGAATCCGCCGGCGCTGAGGATCGGCAGATAATTGTGCATAGCCCCGCGGCTCGACGGCGCCTCCTCGACGATGATCGATCCTTCGGGGCGCAACCGGGCGATCTGCTGGAGCAGATAGGCATCGGTCAGCACAGCGTCGGTGACGGGCGCTGGAGCGGCGCGCGGGCCCGGCGGCGTCCTCTTGACCGGGGCCGCCCCACGCAACAGCTCAGCAAGCGCCAGCTTCGCGTTCGCGATGACTGCGGTGCCGGTTGGCGCCCAGGCGGCGTGCGCTATATTGTCCACGATCAGGAAGAGCTTCGCCGCGTCGGGGACGTGCGGACCAAAGCCCTCGGTATGATAGAGCGACAACGGCCCGCCGATCACGACGACGACGTCGTGGTCGGTCAGGTCACGCACGATCGCTTCACGGGACGGAAGCAGGAAGCCTGCGAACAACGGGTGGTTTTCGGGGAAGACCTCACGAGCGGCGAAGGGCGCGACCCAGACGGGGGCGGCATGATGCTCGGCCAAAGCGATTGCTTCGTGCCAGGCGCCGTCACGCGCGATGCCGGC
>JBDTXU010000212.1:0-11630 GCA_040006055.1 Sphingomonas bacterium
GGCAATGGGACGTGCCCGACGGCGGTTGGGGATGGAAGAAGTCGTACACGCCCGCGCAGCAGATGCAGATCACTCGTGCCTACAACAGGATATTCCACGAGGTGCTTCGCGACGAAGTCGCCCGGCACGATGCCGACCGGCCATATTGGCCATCGACACCTTTGGCAGCGTGGGACGGTCACAACGCGGTTCACGCCGGCGGCAAAGCAGCCAGGCAGGCGGGGGACACACATTTCTGGGGAGTCTGGTGGGGGCAGGAGCCCTTCGCTGATTTCCGAACCACGACCGGCCGATTTATGAGCGAGTACGGCTTTCAATCATTCCCTGAGTTCAAGACGGTCCAGGCGTACACCCAACCTGGTGACCACGACATTTTCTCCGACGTCATGAAGGCGCACCAGCGCTCCTCGATCGGGAACCAGACGATCAAGACGTACATGGAGCGCGATTACAATGTTCCATCAGACTTCCGCGATTTCCTTTACCTGAGCCAGGTGCTCCAGGCCGAGGGCATGAAAATTGCCATGGAGGCTCATCGGGTACGGAAACCATATTGCATGGGTTCGCTGTTCTGGCAGATAAACGACTGTTGGCCAGTCGCGTCCTGGAGCAGCATCGATTATTACGGTCGCTGGAAGGCGCAGCAATATTTCACACGCGATGCCTTCGCGCCATTGCTGATCTCGCTGGTTCGCGACGGCAATCGGGTCACAGCACATGCTGTGAGCGATCGGTTGAACGATATGCGCGTGACGCTGATTCTGAAAGTGCTGGATTTCCACGGGCGGCTGTTGAGTGAGCGGAGAATCGCTGCTGCTCTTCCCGCGAACGCTAGCCTTTCCACCTTCGAAGGGACCATGGCGGAGCTTCTCAACGGTGCGGCACCTGAGAGCGCTTTGTTGTTCGCGCAACTCGTCGAAAACGAAGCCGTGCTCGCCGACAATATCCTTTATTTTGCTCCGGTGAAGGATTTGGCGCTGCCTCGTCCGGAGGTGAAAACAACGGTGAAGCGCGGTGCAAACGGCGAACTTCTTTTGACGCTTACTTCGCCCACGCTCGCGAAGAACCTCTGCCTGGCTACCGAAACGGCTGATGGCTCCTTCAGCGATAACTACTTCGATCTTCTGCCAGGACAGCAACGGGTGGTGAAGTTCAAGCCGTCCGCGCCGATCTCTCCGCGGGCACTCAAGCGCGATCTCCAAATGAAACACATTGGGGGCCTCTCGGCCGAGCGAGCTTCGCCTGTCGGGTAAGTCCACAAGCGGCCTGACGAGCAGTTAAGTGCACTGTCACCGGAATTCCGACAATGTTCTCGACCGAGAGCAGGATGAGAATTCCAGTCATGTGAAAGAACGGTGCGCACCGCTTTGGACGGTTCGCTTGTGTCGCTATGGGCGATTTCAGGCACGGGTTGAATCGCGGGCGCGCGTTCGCGGCGAATATGTTGGACGTGTGACATAATTCAGCGCGGATTTCGGGCGCTGAAAGGGCTGCTACGAGGGGAATGTGCGGAAAACCGCGCACGCCTGTTGGGTAATTATGTCATGCCCATCGGGGGGGTAGCAGCCAGGGCTTGAGGCGAGGCAGGTGGGGAAAGCAATCGTCCTCTCCGCAGCTGTTGGGAATGTCATGCGGGGCGCTGACATTTCCTATCTGTACAGAACATTGTACAGATTCCCGGAATCCCACCGGAATCGCACCGTAACCCCAGCTTTTGTATCGTTATTGCGGTCGGGTCCCCGGCGTGAGATGGCCGCTCAGGTGAACCTGCAGACTGCAGGCCGGGGGGATGTGAATGAACAGATATTGGGGCAGCGTTGCCGTTGTGGCGGCCATTTCATTGTCGGGGGGAAGCGCCCTGGCGAAGGACGCGCCCGAATCGGGTGGTGTATGGACCGGATGCGGAGAGAATCGCGTATCTGGTACGACCAAGTTCATGATGGGGCCGACCGCGGCCCGCGCGCTCACGCCTAAAACGGTTCCATCGGTGGGCATCGAACGATGCACAGCGGCGCTCGCCGCTCTGGATGCGCAGGCCGGTTGGGAGCGGCGGGCGGCGCTGCTGAGATCCCGGGCCAAATTACGGGTCGCTGCCAGGCAGCATCGCGAGGCGCTGGCCGATCTCGACGCGATCGCAGCGATCGAGCGGCCCGATACGCCCTATATGCGGAGCTTCGGCGTTTCCCTGCACATGCTCCGCGCGATCGCCTATCTCGAGGCGGGCCGGCGCGACGATGCGGCTGACCAGGCATTCATCGCCATGCAGGCGCGGCCCTGGAACCTCAGAATCGCCGAGTTCGCCTTCACCCTGTCAGGGCTGCGGACGACCATCCCGTCAAAGGAAAAGGCGCGCTGGGACAATCTGGTTAGGCTGAACACCGACTTTATTGAAAAGCGCGCGATCAGCCTGGCACGTGCCGGTGACTGGGCCGATGCCCTGGCTGACTGGCAGAACGTGACGCCGGTTCCGGGCGCCATTGGCCAGAGCTTTATCAGTCTTCCCAATGTTCGGGTGACGGGCATGTCCGGCATTCCTGTGACTGGGGTGAATGCGGCGCGCACGGCGCAAGCGGCGATCACCGCCGGCGTGGCGGGCAGGCCAGATCTTGCCGCGCAATGGATCGCCCAGGCACGCACCAACATCGCCGCGCCGCATGAACCGGGCCAGATGGAGCGCATTCTGAAGATCAATGTCGACCCGGCCGAGCAACGCGCCGCGCTCGAGAAATGGTCTGGCCTGATCGAGGTCGCTGTGCTGCTCGGCAAGGGCGATGCCGAGAGCGCCGCGAAGCAGTTGGAAGGCATGCAGGAAATTCCGATGAGCCAGGTCACCCTGGCACTGATCGGCGCAGTGATCGCCAGGCTGCCCGCCGACACTCACCCGAGCCTCAGGTCGGTTTTCGTCAAGCTGGAGGAGCAGTTCCGCCTCGACGGGAACGAGCGCTTCGTCGTCGGCTTCGATCCGGCGCCATTGCTTGACGGAATACCGGATCATGAAGCCGTCATGCTCGCCAACCCCTATCGCTCAGCCGTCATGTTCCTGCGGGCGAATGGCTTTTCGGTGAAGATGGCGAAAGACGGAAAAAGCGCGACGGTGGGGTTCTTCGGCAACAAGTCCCATCCTTTCGCGATCGGTGAAATGGCGCTGCTGCGCGCCGCCGAACTCACCCTGGAACAAGGGAAGACGGCATTCAGGGTGACGAACAACGACGAGTATGTTCAGACATCCACGATGACGATGTACGGGTCTCCCGTGGGCCCGACGACGGTTTCCGGGCATAGCCTTAATCTGACCGTTGAATTCCTGGATGTCGCGACGGCGGATCGACCGGAGAGCATCATACGGGCAGCCGATGTGCAGGCGGCTCTGGCGCCGATTTATGTGAAGGGCGAGGCGCAGTGATGGGGGCCAGTGCGCTCCATCGGGCCTTGGGGATTTGGTTTTGGCTGACCCTGATGCTTTTGACGTGCGAGTGGCGGCGTTGCGGTAATCCCCCTTTGGGTGGCATTCGAGCGGCCTATTTGGGGGTAATTGCACGTGTCACCGTAACTCAGCAGCCACGGCTGCATCAATAGGCCGGACAGAAGGCAGCATCCGACCACGCGCCAATACTCGATTTTACCGCTTGCTTCCGTGGGGGCGTCCACAGAGGGTAATTGCACGTGGCGCCGTAATTCAGATCGCCGGCAACCCCTGCGCCGTCAGCGCGTGATAGAACCACACCGACAACGGGCCGGTCTCGAACACCACCCGCTTCACCGCCGGCGCCCGCTTCCGGATCTCCTCTGCCAGCACAGCCGGATCACTCGCGCACTTGCCGCGCCAGACCCGCTTGCCATCACGTCGAACCGATATCGCCGTCTCTTTCAACGACACATCCAAGCCGATATACTCGTCCATGGTTGTTCTCCATTCGATGCATGGGCCCGGCACCACGTCGTGAGCCCGCTTCTACATCCTATCGGGGAACAACCACCCGGCGCACGCCTGCCGCTGCGCTCACTTCAACCAAATATTACGCCTCGGGCGACTCGCTCCCGCGATTACCCCATGTAATTAAGTGCGCTGGCACCCTAATCCCTTTTTGCAGCTTGCCGGCCAATCGCCATGACCGTGAACATTTGCTAAGCTGGGCGCAACGATATCGCGTGGCGATCGGCATCATGGAGGACGCGATCTCCGAGCTCTGCAAGATCAAACGCGAGGAAGAAATGATCCCACAGCCGGAGCCCGCCGAAGCCTGAGCGCGTCTCGCGGACGTGTTTGGTCGCGTGGCGCGGCTGGCGCTGCTAAATCGCATGTCATGGATGCATGGCGGGTGCTCAGAGTAGGCTTGCAGCGGCGGGTGAAGATCGCCTCATCACCAGCTAGCCATTCAGGAAACGCTATCGCCTCTTGAAGCCGTTGAGGATATGACGCGGTGGTGACACTTCAAATTGACACACTTCAGATTCTGGAGGTTATCCAGAAGGCGGACAATGGCGCGACAGAACCGTTTTTGTGCCGCCTGTCGGACGATCAACTCTATATGGTTAAAGGCAGGTCGGCGCTCGCGCATGGCCTGATTGCAGAAACGGTGTGCGCGACTTTGGGGCACGCTGTGGGGCTGCCCATTCCCGATTTCGCAATTGCTTCGATTGAGAGTGAGCAGACACGTTTCAACGCCGAGGCCCGGCGCTCGCTTGGGGTAGGGTGGGTGTTCGCCTCTAAATACCATGACAATCTGGTTCAGGTCGGAAGAAGTAATATTGAACATTTTTCTAACGAGATTCTTAGGAAAATATTTATATTCGATCTATGGATAAGAAATGAAGATAGAACAGGGACATTTTGGGGTGGTAACTCTAACGTATTTATGGATGTAATGGACAAATCGTTAGTTATGTTTGACCATAATTTGGCTTTTGACAGATCGTTTGCGGTTCAAAAATTCGTTGATCTTCATATATGTCGCGACTTCTGGTTTTCTGATGGAAAAGGTTTGCTGGATCGCGCGTATTATGTTGATATGTTCCAACAGGCTTCTGAACTGCTGCCGATTTTAGAGGAGGCTATCCCGGACGATTGGTTGGAAGAAAGCCTGTTGCAATTTGAAGATATTGGGAAAACTCTTCGTAAAGTGCAGGAAGACGATTTTTGGGAGGCTGTGTCGTGAGCACTTTCCAATATGTTATCGTTCGCTTTAGGCCGATATTAGAAACTGGTGAGTTCGCAAACGTTGGCGTAGTAGTTTACGATCCGAACGGCGGGAGGATCGTATACAAGCTTGCATCTCGTCGATTCCGTAGGGTAACACAGTTTTTTGAAAATATAGAGCCTCACGTATATTCTGAATCCATATCTGTATTGGATGACAAACTATCTAGAATAGCTGACCTCTCGTCTTTTCGAAATGTTGATACATCCGAATTGATGTTTGATATGACTATATCGGCACAAAGCGGGGTTATCGCATTTAGCGATGTGAGATCTGTTATGGGGCAGGATATCAAAAAGACGGTTTCTACGCTTTTTGAAAGGCTTGTTCGCCGGAATTTTGATAGTATTCCTCAGAGAGAAGTAGGCGTTGCGCGAGAGATACGAAAAAAATTACTGTCCCATCAAATTAAATCTTTCAGAGAGCGATACATAGAAGATGATTTGATGCCGGTGAAAATGCCGCTTGTGAGTGGAGGGCGCGATATATTTGTGATTAAGCCAATTGCGTTTGATCAAAAAACAACACTTTCAATGATAGATCATGCAAATTTATGGACAGATAGGTTCAAGTATTACATTTCCAATAATGTAATAAGAAGAGAGAACATATTAATTCCTGTAGAAAGATCTCCGATAAGTGACGACCCTCTGGTGGATGAAGCGTTTAGGCTATCTATGGGAAAACTTATGGAGCTATCGGTAGGCGTCGTTGATTATAATAAGTCAAGCGCCGAACATGCCATACTAGAATTTGCGCTAAAAGGTGACCTTTACGGCGGTGAGTTGTCGCGAGGGGTTAGTTATTGATAGGTTGGCGGATGATGCGTTCATCCCACCTGCACAAAACTATCCATCACCCGCTTCCGCCCGGCACTCTCGAAATCGATCTCCAGCTTGTTACCCTCGATCTCGGCGATCTCCCCGTATCCGAATTTCTGGTGAAACACCCGCATCCCCACGGACAGATCATCGCGCCCCTTGTTGCCGATGCTCACCGCGCTCGCCCGCGCCTCGACCACCCGTGACGGCTCCCGCGTAAAGGTGCGGCTGGTGAAGCCGCCGCCCGGGTTCACGCCCGCCGCGCGCTGCCAGCCCGGGCCTCGCCCGGTGCCGCGCGCCACGTCCGCGAAGGGATCGGCGCGTTCGGACCAGTTGGCGCGCCACAGGCTTTCGCCGCCGGACATGCTCGTCTCGCTCTCGGTGTGCGCGTCGGGCAGTTCGTTCACGAAGCGGCTCGGGATGCTCGACGTCCACTGGCCGTAGATGCGGCGGTTGGCGGCGTGGAGGATGATCGCGCGGCGCCGTGCCCGGGTGATCGCGACATAAGCGAGGCGGCGTTCCTCCTCGAGGCTCGCATTGCCGCCCTCGTCGAGCGCGCGCTGCGAGGGGAACAGGCCTTCCTCCCAGCCGACCAGGAAGACGGTGTCGTATTCAAGCCCCTTGGCGGCGTGGATCGTCATGATCGTCACCTTGGCCTCGTCGGCCTGGGCCTCATTGTCCATCACCAGGCTGACATGTTCGAGGAAGGCGCCGAGGCTTTCATATTCCTCCATCGCGCGGACGAGCTCGGTGAGGTTCTCGAGCCGGCCTGCCGCCTCGGCCGATTTCTCGGCCTGCCACATGCCGGTATAGCCGCTCTCGTCGAGGATCTGGCGGGCGAGTTCGGGATGGGGCATTTCGCCGGCCATGCTGCGCCAGCGCGCCATGTCGCCGACCAGATTGCCGAGCGCGCGGCGGGCCTGCGAGGTCAGCTCGTCGGTATCGAGGATGCGCGCGGCGGCGACGGTGAGGGGCACGCCCTCGGCGCGGGCGAGCTGGTGGACCTTCTGCACCGCCTTGTCGCCGAGGCCGCGCTTGGGGACGTTGACGATGCGTTCGAAGGCGAGATCGTCGGCGGGCTGGCTGACGACGCGCAGATAGGCGAGCGCATCGCGGATTTCGGCGCGCTCGTAGAAGCGGAAGCCGCCGACGATGCGGTAGGGCATGCCGATGCTGATGAAGCGATCCTCGAACTCGCGGGTCTGGTGCTGGGCGCGGACGAGGATGGCGATATCGTCGATGCTTTTGCCGGCGCGCTGGCAGCTCTCGATCTCCTCGCCGACGCGGCGCGCTTCCTCGGGGCCGTCCCATACGCCGAGCACGCGGACCTTCTCGCCCTCCTTCTCCTCGGTCCAGAGGGTCTTGCCGAGGCGGCCGCTGTTCTTCGCGATGACTCCGCTGGCAGCGGCGAGGATGTGCGGGGTTGAGCGGTAATTCTGTTCGAGGCGGATGACCTTTGCGCCGGGGAAATCCTTTTCGAACTTCAGGATGTTTTCCACCTGGGCGCCGCGCCAGCTATAGATCGACTGGTCGTCGTCGCCGACGCAGCAGAGGTTCTTGCGCTCCTGGGCGAGCAGGCGGAGCCAGAGATACTGGACGCTGTTGGTGTCCTGATATTCGTCGACCATGATATATTTGAAGCGGCGCTGGTAATTGGCCAGCACCTCGCGATCGCGCTTCAATATGGTCAGCATGTGGAGCAGCAGGTCGCCGAAATCGCAGGCGTTGAGCGCGATGAGGCGGGCCTGATAGGCGCGGTACATCTCCTGGCCGCGGCCGTTTGCGTAGAGCTCGCTTTCGCCGGCATCCACATCGGCGGGGGTGAGGCCCTTGTTCTTCCACTGATCGATCAGGCCGGCGAGCTGGCGGGCGGGCCAGCGTTTCTCGTCGAGATCGGCTGCCTGGATCAGCTGCTTCAGCAGGCGGAGCTGATCGTCGGTGTCGAGGATGGTGAAGTTGCTCTGCAGCCCGACCAGCTCGGCATGGCGGCGCAGCATCTTCGCGCCGATCGCGTGGAAGGTGCCGAGCCAGGGCATGCCCTCGACGACATCGCCGACGAGGCGGCCGACGCGGAGCTTCATCTCGCGTGCGGCCTTGTTGGTGAAGGTCACCGACAGGATTTCGGAGGGCCAGGCCTTTTTGGTGAAGAGCAGATGGGCGAGGCGGGCGGTGAGGGCGGCCGTCTTGCCGGTGCCGGCGCCGGCGAGGACCAGGACGGGGCCCTCGGTGGTGAGCACGGCTTCGCGCTGCGGGGCGTTGAGGCCCGAGAGATAGGGCGGGTCCTGAGGGGAGGGGGCGGGGAGACTCATCGGTGAACAGGTAGGGAACGGCGCGGCGAGGGGCAAGCGTGCTTCTTTCTCCCTCTCCCCCTGTGGGAGAGGAGCCTTGGGTGAACAGCGCCCCGCGCTGTTCAGGTCATGCCGGGGGCATGACCGACCCGATGCTCTCTCCCGCTGGGGGAGGGAAGAAACCGGAGCGCGGAAGTGAAAACCGCGTAGCTTCCCTTAGCCCGTGCTTCACAACGGCTTAGCCATGTCGGCGCAGTGGTGATTGCGGACTCGCGGTGGTCCACAGGTGAAGGAAACCCTATCTTGAGTGCATTCATCGGGCGCGGTAGACTGATCCGGCGGACGGAGGCGCATGTCATCGCGCTCGTGACGATTGCAGCGGTCTTGGGCTGCGAGGCGTTCAATCTGTTCGTGGCCTTCGCCTACCCTGTCGAACGCGAGCAGATGTGGGAGCTCGAGGAACTTCTCTGGATCCTGCTGATCATCTGCGCCGCGGCGCTGATCCTCGCGGTCCGCCGTGCGCATGACATGACGTGGGAGATGGGGCGTCGCGAAGAGGCTGAAGCGCGTGCGCTGGCGCTGGCACGGCACGATCCGCTCACCGGCCTCCCAATCGGCGCATGCTTCAGGAGGAGCTTGGCGCGGTGCTCGACGAGTCGCGGAAATCCGGCCGGGGATGTGCGGTGCTGATGATCGATCTCGATCATTTCAAGCCGATCAACGACACGCATGGCCATGAGGTGGGCGATGCGCTTCTGCTCGAGATCGCGGATCGTCTCCGGTGCGTCGCCGGCGCCCATGGCATCATCGCGCGGGTCGGCGGCGACGAATTCGTCTGCGTGCTGCGATACGATCCCGGTTCGGACCTTCCCGCGCGCGTGGCGGGGCAGATCATTCGAACCGTCAGCGAGCCGTTCAGGCTGGACGCCAAAAGGCTGGAAGTCGGCGCGACCATCGGCATCGCGCGCTTCCCGGAGGATGCGACCATCCCCGAGGAGCTGCTGCGCACGGCCGATATGGCCATGTATGAGGCGAAGCGATCGGGGCGTGGCGGCTATCATTATTTCGATGCCGGGATGGATATCCGGGTGCGCGAACGATCCGAGCTGGAAGCCGGCATGCGTGGGGCAATCGAGCGCGGCGACATTGCCGCCTATTTCCAGCCTGTGGTTGATCTGGCCGACCAACGGATCACCGGATTCGAGGCGCTGGCGCGGTGGAATCACCCGAGCAGGGGTCTGCTGATGCCCGACACCTTCATTCCGATCGCCGAGGATATCGGGCTGATCGACCTGCTGTCGCTGAGCATGCTGCGCCAGGGCTGCATTGCCGCGCGCGCCTGGCCGGCGGGCACGACGCTGGCGGTCAATATCTCACCGGTCCAGTTGAAGGATGTCTGGCTGCCAGCGCGGTTGCTCGCGGTGCTGACCGAATGCGGGTTCCCGCCGAGCCGGCTGATCGTTGAAGTGACGGAGAATGCGATCATCAACGATATCGATCTCGCCGCCGAGGTGTTCGCCTCGCTGCAGAATGCCGGAATCCGCTTGGCGCTGGACGATTTCGGCAAGGGCTATTCAAGCCTGTCTCACCTCCGCCAGCTGCACTTCAACCATCTGAAGATCGACAGCTCGTTCTTGCGATCGATGGATTGCGTGGAAAGCGAGAAGATCGTCTGCGCGATCGCCGGGCTCGGCAAGGCGCTGGGCATGCCGGTGACCGCCGAGGGAGTCGAAACGGAATCGGTCGCCGCCGTACTGCGGGCGCTCGGATGCGAACATGCGCAGGGCTATCTGTACGGGCGGGCGATCTCGGCGAGGGCCACTGCGTCGCTGTTCGCTGGCTCGGCGCCAGAGAAGGTCCAGCCCTGCTTGGCGGCCTGAGGCGCCCATTCCCGCGACGTCGGGAGGGGCTGTCCTGAAAATTGAACAGGAGCGGAGAGCAAGCTGCAATGGGTTGCGTGACAGCGGCGATTGTGGAACAAAACGGGAAACAAGGAAGGGGGTTGCCGATGCCGACGGGACGATGCCATTGCGGCGCGGTCAGCTACGCTGCGGAAGGGACGCCGGTTTATCACGCGCTGTGCCATTGCGAGGATTGCCGCCACTCGGCGGGCGCGCCGATGGTCGGGTGGATGGCGATGCGGGCGGAGCATGTGACGATCACCGGGGAGACGGTGACCTATGCCTCGTCGGAACATGGCCGGCGGCAATTTTGCGGCACCTGCGGAACGGGGCTGTTCTACACCAATGCCGAGATACTGCCGGGGATCATCGACATTCAGTCCTCGACGCTCGACGATGCGGCCGGCCATCCCCCCGCGATCCATGTGCAGGTGGCGGACAAGCTCGCCTGGATGGACGGCGTTGCCGATCTGCCGGCGTTCGAGCGTTACCCGGGGCAGTGATAGGTTCCTCCCCGGAGCGTGGAGGAACTAGGGGAGGCGTTGCCAGGTTGTCGCTCTTCACCTATATCAAGAAGTGATACCTCTCGATACTGGACAGTACCAATGGCCACCTCGCTGAAGATCGATGACGAGCTGAAAGGCCGGGTCCAGCAACTCGCGGCCCAGCGGGATCGTTCGCCGCACTGGATCATGCGCGAGGCGATCAGGCAATATGTTGAGCATGAGGAAGCGCGGGAAAGCTTCAGGCAGGAAGCGATGGCTTCGTGGACTGCGTTCAGGGAGACCGGCCGGCATCTGACTGGCGAGGAGATCACCGCCTGGCTGAGCGACTGGGGCACTGACGCGGAGACTGGGCTTCCCGAGTGCCACGACTGATCATAACCGAAGGCGGCGCGCTGGGCATGGCGCGGTGCCGCCGCTTCCTGATCGGCAAAAGCCCCGAAGCAGCGAAACGCGCCGGGCAGGCGATTACGGCCAGCCTGGCGGCGTTGCAGGCCAACCCCGCCATCGGCCGGCCGTTCGAGCTTGACGCCGGGCTTCGCGAACTGGTGATCAGGTTCGGGGACTCGGGCTATGTGGCGCTGTATCGCCACGAGCCCGCTGACGACGCCGTTTATGTGCTTGCCTTCCGGCATCAGCGCGAAGCGGGGTATCAGGGCGAGGCGTGATGATGCTCCTCCCCAATACTTACCCGTCCACGCCGCTCAACCCGGGATAGTCCAGCGGGCGCGGCCCCGGCGCGTCCCACAGGAAGCGGCGATCGGCTTCGGCGATGGGTACGTCGTTCACCGAGGCCTCCCGCCTGCGCATGAGGCCGTTTTCGGCGAATTCCCATTGTTCGTTGCCGTAGCAGCGATACCATAAGCCGGCCTTGCGGCATTCGAACTGGAAGCGGACGGCGATGCGGTTGCCCTCGAAC
>JBDTXU010000213.1:0-5881 GCA_040006055.1 Sphingomonas bacterium
CCGACCAGCATTGCAAGATTGCGGACCATGTTTCGTATTGCCCCTTATTCGGCCGCAAGCGCGGTCTGCGCCGGAGAGGTTCCGCCGTGCTTCGACAGCACTGCCTCGGTGATCGAGTTGGGCAGCGGCCGCGGACGCTCAGCGCGCGAGATGATCGGAATGATGATCAGGAAATGCGCGAAATAATAGGCCGCGCAGATCTCGCTCAGGATGACATAGGTCGGCGTCGCGGGCGAACCGCCGCACCAGCCCAGGATCAGCACGTCGACCACCAGGATCCAGAAGAAGGTGCGATACACCGGCCGGTAATTGGCCGAGCGCACCGGCGAGCTGTCGAGCCAGGGCAGGAAGAACAGCAGCAGGATCGAGCCGAACATCGCCAGCACGCCCCACAGCTTCGCCGGCAGGATGAAGTCCGAGGTGAAGGCGCGCAGGATCGCGTAGAAGGGCCAGAAATACCATTCGGGCACGATATGCGCTGGCGTCGAGAGCGAATTGGCAGGGATATAATTGTCCGGATGGCCAAGCGCGTTCGGGAAGAAGAACACCAGGGCGACGAACAGCAGCAGGAAAACGCCGAGCCCGAAGCCGTCCTTCGCGGTGTAATAAGGGTGGAAGGGCACCGTATCCTGCTCGCCCTTGACCTCGACCCCGGTCGGGTTGTTCGAACCCGGAATGTGCAGAGCCCAGATATGCAGGATGATGACGGCCGCGATCACGAAGGGCAGCAGATAGTGGAGCGAGAAGAAGCGGTTGAGCGCTGCCTCGCCGGGCGCATAGCCGCCGAGCAGCCAGACGCGGATGGTCTCGCCCACTCCGGGGATCGCCGAGAAGAAGCCGGTGATCACCTGCGCGCCCCAGAAGCTCATCTGACCCCAGGGAAGCACATAGCCCATGAAGGCGGTCGCCATCATCAGCAGGAAGATGACCACGCCGAGCAGCCACACCATCTCGCGCGGCGCCTTGTACGAGCCGTAGAACAGCCCGCGGAAGATGTGGATATAGACGACGATGAAGAACATCGAGGCGCCGTTGGCGTGCGCATAGCGCAGGAACCAGCCGCCATTCACGTCGCGCATGATGTGCTCGACCGAATCGAACGCAACGGCGCCGGTCGCGCCATAATGCATGGCGAGCACGATGCCGGTGATGATCTGGATGCCGAGCGCGGCACCGGCGAGAACGCCGAAGTTCCAGAAATAATTGAGGTTGCGCGGCACCGGATAGCCGGCGCCCACCGCGTTATAGACGAGACGCGGAAGCGGCAGCCGTTCGTCCATCCACTGCATCAGCGGATTTTTCGGCGCGTAATGCTTGGCCCAGGGAAAGCTCATGTGCGTTGCCTCAACCGACCGTAACGGCGGTGTCAGAAGTGAATTTATAATCCGGAACCGCGAGGTTCTTCGGCGCCGGGCCTTTGCGGATGCGGGCTGCGGTATCGTACGCCGAACCGTGGCACGGGCAGAAATAGCCGCCGAACGGCCCGCGATTCTCGCCTTCGCCGGCACCCAGCGGCACGCAGCCGAGATGGGTGCAGACGCCGAGCGTGATCAGCCAGTTGGTGTGCCCAGCCTTGGTGCGATCAGCGAGTGTCTGCGGGTCGCGCAGCTCGCCGAGCGGCACCGCTTCGGCCTCAGCGACTTCCTTCGGCGTCAGGTTGCGCACGAACAGCGGCTGGCCGCGGAACTTGGTCTTGATCGCCTGGCCCGCTGCGATCTTCGACAGATCGACCTCAGTGGTCGACTCGGCGAGCACATCGGCCGAGGGGCTCATCTGGTTGATCAGCGGCAGCACGACGACGCCGGCACCGACGCCGATCCACGCCACGGCCGCGATATTGATGAAATCGCGCCGGCGAGGATCGTCGACCCCCTCGTGGAACGGGGCCGGGTCTTCCCCGGGTGGTACGGCGGTATCAACAATTGCCATTCACTTGCCCTTGCACTTCATATCAGGCCCACGCGGTTCCATATCAGACGACGCCCGGCCTGGCGTTTGCGGAAGATGCACGCGCCCCGGCCGATGCTCCGTCCCCACGGAGTTGGCGGCCTGATAGACGCGGGGGACGGGCTTTGCCAACAGCATTTTAGCCCTGTTGTTATGCCTGTTGTTGCGGGGGCGTCCCAAGGCCTATGCGCGAGCCATGCGCATCGCCCTTTACCAGCCCGATATCGCGGGGAATGTCGGCACGATCCTGCGGCTTGCGGCCTGTCTCGGCGCGAGCGTCGATCTCATCGAGCCGATGGGATTCGCCTGGGGAGATCGGGCGCTGGCGCGCGCGGGGATGGATTATGCAGGGGCAGTCGAGGTCACGCGCCATGCCGACTGGGTGGTGTTCGAGGCGCAGGTCGCTGGGCGACTCGTGCTGCTCACCACACGCGGCGGGACAAGGCTCGACCAGGCGATTTTTCGCCCGGACGATGTGCTGCTGCTCGGCAGCGAGGGCAGCGGGGTGCCGCCCGAAGTGCATGCCCGTGCCGATCTGGCGGTGCGAATCCCGCTTCGGCCTGCGTTCCGGTCCTTGAATGTCGCCGTCGCGGCGGGCATCGCGCTGGCCGAAGCATTGCGACAGACCGGAGGACTTCCCGAGTGATCGACCTGGACGAAGAACAATCCACCGCCAGGATCTGGTTCGAAAGCCTGCGCGACATGATCTGCGCCGAGTTCGAGTCGATCGAGCGCGAAGCCGGATCGGACGCCCGATTCGACTATATCCCCTGGGATCGCGCCGATCCCGATGGCTCGCCCGCCAAAGGGAGTGGGGGCGGCGGTGTGCGCGGCGTGATGAAGGGGAAGATATTCGAGAAGGTCGGCGTCAACGTCTCGACCGTCGGCGGCGCGCTGGAAGGCGATTTCGCGAGGACGATCCACGGCGCCGGCGAGGACCCGCGATTCTGCGCGACCGGCATCAGCCTCGTCGCCCACATGGCGAACCCGCATGTACCCGCCGTGCACATGAACACCCGCTTCCTGACGACGACAAAGCGCTGGTTCGGCGGCGGCGCCGATCTCAACCCGCCATTGCCGATCGCCGAAGATACCGAGGATTTCCACGCCACGTTGAAGGCGGCCTGCGACGCACATGATCCGGCGCATTATCCGCGCTTCAAGAAATGGGCTGACGATTATTTCTACATCCCGCACCGCAAGGTCCATCGCGGCGTCGGCGGCATCTTCTACGATCATCTCGAGGGCGATTTCGCCGCGAACTTCGCCTTCACCCAGGATGTCGGCCGCGCCTTTCTCGACACCTATCCGCGCATCGTCCGCCGTCGCATGGCCGAGCCCTTCACCGATGCGGATATCGCGATTCAAAGGTCGTGGCGCGGGCGCTATGCCGAATTCAATCTCGTCTATGATCGCGGCACGTTGTTCGGTCTCAAGACCGGCGGAAATATCGACGCGATCCTGATGAGCCTGCCCCCGGTGGCACATTGGGACTGACCGCCGTTCCTGCAAACGAGGTGGCGACGATCGTCACCACGCTCGAAATGCGCCAGCGCCTGCCGCTGCGCCCCTTGCCGGCGTCGCGCCTGCGGCTCGCCCCCTGGCACCAGCCGGCCGCGGAGAAATACCGTGCGCTGTTCCGCCGCATCGGTTCGCCATGGCTGTGGTTCTCGCGCCTGGTGATGGACGAGGCCGCGCTGGTGCGGATCATCCATGATCCCGACGTCCAGATCTTCGCCGCGGTCGATCCGGCGGGTGTCGAAGTCGGCATTCTCGAACTCGATTTCCGCGTGCCGGGCGAATGCGAGCTCGCCTATTTCGGCCTGATTCCGGAACTCGCCGGCCAGGGCCATGGCCGCTGGCTGATGGCAGAGGCGCTTGGGCGCGGCTGGCGCAAGGGGATCGAGCGGGTCTGGGTGCACACCTGCACGCTCGATCACCCCTCGGCGCTCGGCTTCTACCGCGCCTCGGGCTTCACCGCGATCGCGCGCACCGTCGAGACCTTCGTCGATCCCCGCGCGATCGGTGCGCTGCCGCCCGACGCGGCGCCTCAGATTCCCTTGCTGGCAGCCAACCTGCGGTAAAGCGCGATCTCGACGAGGATCGCGCCAAGCGCGCCGATCGCCATTCCGGCAGCCATGCCCGTATCGAGCAGCAACGCGACCACCGGATTGGCCATGGGCGCTCCATCCAGCGCCGCCCCCAGGGCGCGGAACGGAAGGGAGAGAATGCCGCCGCCGAACGCAGCGATGCAGGCAAATCCGGCCAGGACCATGCCATAGCCGCGCGTGAGGGAAAGGCTCCGGGAAATCGCGCCGAATACCCCATTTGGCCGATCGGCGACCAACGACGGCGTGACGAGGATGAGCCTCCCGGCCGCGTAGATGGCGGGCAACAGCAACCACAGGGTCAGCAGGGCGATACCAAGCGGGAACGCGAGGAGCAGCGTTACACCCAGATACCGCGGCAACAGCGTCAGAGCGCGCACCAGCGCGACCCGCACATTGGGACGGCGGGGATCCAAATACAAAGTGAAGACCATCAGCGTTCCGAACATCGCGGCAAGCGCGATGGCGATGACGATCAGGCTATATTGCGAAGACCATAGTTCCAACGCTGCCAACCAGCTTTTCAAGGCAGCCGCATCTCCGCTCGAACCGGTCGGAACAGGCAGCGCGGGTACGTATATGGCCCTCACCAGTTCAGGCAGGAACAGGAACAGCCCGGTGACCACAAGCAAAAGCTCACGGTCGCGCTTCCACATCCGCCAGGCATCCGCGAAGACAGCCGCCACATCGAATGTCATGCCGATTCGACGATCGCCCCACGCGCGTCGCGAACCGCCAGATAGAGCTTTGCGGTAAAGGCAGTCGCGAGCACGGAAAACCCGGTCAGCACGACGCTGACCAGGATCGAGGTCAGCACCGTCGCCACCGTCACGGGCCTGTCGCCGCCAGCGATCAGCCCAAGGACCGAGCCGAACACGAGCTTGGCCGCGAGGAAGGACACGATAGAGACAATGAAATAGAGGATGAGCACGCCGAGGATCTTCCACTGGATCGGCCGCGTGAGCTTGAACGAGCGGGCGAACACGCCGAGCCCGCGTCGCTCCATGATCATGGTCGGCATAACCAGCGCGAGCCGCGCCGAGAACCAGATCAGGGCGCAGCAGAAGAGCAGCATGTACAACAGCAAAAAGCCCACAACGCCAGCGGGGACCGCGGGCTTCCCGCCGGTCATCCCTGCCTGGAAATCGACTCCGGCGGCCGCGAGGGCAATGGCGACTGGAAGCATGAGGGCGATCACTGCCACGCCGATCACCAATATGATACCGATGATCGACAGCGACCGGCGGTTGGCCGCCGCGATCGCGTTCCCCCGCCCCGCCGCCGCATCGAGCGCCAGTGCCGTGATCGCGACCTTCCCCCAAAGCGACACCAGCGAAAGGCATATCGACCCAAGCTGCACGCTCAGCGCCGCCGTGGTGCTAAGCGCGCCCAGGGGCGCAATGCTTTGCGAGATCGCGGACGGGATGAAGATCGCGCACAGCGCCAGGGGAAAGATCGCGGCGAGGTTATCGCTCAGGAACTCGGTCGCACGATCCCATACAGTCCCCATGCTCACCATAATCGTTCCCGCCATTCCTGCGCTACCGGGCGCGACCCGGCTGATAGCGCAGGTTTTTGGCCCGCGCCAATGCTTGTGTCGTCCCGCATGCTGACGCAATGCAACCCGATGGACTTTTCTCCCGACGAGATCGAGTGGCGTGCCGAGCCGGTGCCGATCGCCTATGAGGAAGCGATCGCCGCAATGGAGGCGCGCGCTGCCGCGGTCGCGGCCGGCGAAGCGCGCGAGCTGGTCTGGCTGCTCGAACATCCGCCCGTCTATACCGGCGGCACCAGCGCTGATCCGGCCGAGTTGCGCGATCCGCGCT
>JBDTXU010000214.1:0-6689 GCA_040006055.1 Sphingomonas bacterium
CCGAGACGTGGAGCTGGCACTGGGTGTTCCTGATCAACGTGCCGATCGGGATCGCATCCTTCGTCCTCGCCAATATCTTCGTCGATGAGCCCCAGGGCATCAAGGACGATCGCGCCAAGCTGCTCAAACGCGGCCTGCGAATTGATTATATCGGCGTGATCCTGATCGCGTTTGGTCTGGGCTTCCTCGAATTCACCCTCGACCGAGGCGAGCGCGAGGACTGGTTCTCAAGCGGCCTCATCATCATGACGGCCGCGATCGCGGTTGTCTCGCTGATCGGGCTCGTCATCTGGGAACTCAGCCATGACGCGCCGGTGGTCGATCTCAAGCTGCTCAAGAGCCGCAATTTCTCGGTGACCCTGTTTGTGATGGGCCTGACCGGGCTGATCCTGTTCGGCACCACCCAGCTGATCCCGCAGATGCTGCAACAGGTGATGGGCTACAGCTCGTTCGAAGCGGGGCTTGCGCTCACCGCCGGGGGGCTCGCGACGCTGGTGATGGTGCCCTTTGCCGGCCGGCTGTCCGGCGTGGTCGATGTGCGGCTGCTGATCTTTCCGGCGCTGATGGTGCAGGCCTTCGCGCTTTGGAACATGTCGCATCTGACAGCCGATATCTCGTTCGCCGACGCGGCGATCGCGCGGCTGTTCCAGGCCGCGGCTCTGCCTTTCCTGTTCGTGCCGATCAGCACGGCCGCCTATGCCGGAATTCCCCAGAACAAGACGGCGCAGGCATCGAGTCTCTTGAACGTGGCGCGCAACCTCGGTGGAACGATCGGCATCTCATCGGCCCAGACGCTGCTCGCGTCGAACCTGCAGATCCGGCAGTCGACCCTGGTCGAGCACCTCAACCCGCTTGACCCGCGCTATAATGACTGGCTGGCGAAGGCGCAGGGTGCATTCGCCGGTATGGGCGACGCGGTGACGACGCCACTCGCGGTGCTTTACAGCCAGGTTCAGCGCCAGGCGGCGATGCTCGCCTTTCTTGATGTGTATCGCCAACTGATGATCCTGGTGCTGGTCGTGGCGCCGCTCGTATTTCTGATGAAGCCGTCCAAATCTGGCGGCGGCGGAGGCATGGCACATTGATCTGGAAACGCACATCGATCGCGCTCGGCGCGGCCCTGCTTGTCGGCGCCTGCACCGTCGGGCCGGACTATCATCCGCCTGAAACGCCCGTGCCGCCAGCGTATGGCGAACCGCAAGCCGGCGCGCCCGGCGCGACAGTCGATCCGGCGCGCTGGTGGTCGACGTTCGGCGATCCGCAGCTCGATGCGCTGGTCGAGCGCGCGCTGAAGGACAATCCGGATATTGCGGTCGCCGTATCGCGAGTCCGCCAGGCGCGGTTGCAGGAAATCGGCGCGCGCGCGGCCGGCAAGCCGACGGTCAATGCGGCCGCCGACGTCAACCATATCGAGTTCAGCAAGAATGCCGGCTTTTCGTCGCTTGCGCGGCTGTTCTCGGGCAGTTCGGGTGGCTCGAGCACGCCGACCGGTATCGCTCTCCCCGGCAGCGGCATCACCACTTATGTGGCCGGCTTCGATGCTAGCTGGGAGCTCGATCTCTTCGGCGGCGACCGGCGCGGCGTCGAAGCGTCGGTGGCGCGCACCGATGCGGCGATATGGACCCGGCGCGATGCGGCGGTAACGCTCGCGGCTGAGGTCGCGCAGGCCTATTTCGCGCTCCGTCTCGACCAGGAACAGGTCGCGATCATCGAGCAGGAACTGGCGCGCGAACGCCGCACGCTCGAAATTGCGGGCAACAGCGCAAGGGTCGGGCTCGTTCCCAGTATCGATGTGACGCGCCAGCGCGGTGCCCTCACCACACTCGAAGCGCGGCTCGAGCCGATCCGGGCCGATGCGCGGATGCGGATCCACGCGCTCGGCATCCTGGTCGGCCAGCCGCCCGAAACGCTCGATGCCGAGCTTTCCGCGCCCGGGCAGCCGCTCGCGGCATTGCCTGTGGTTCCCACGGGCTTGCCGTCCGACCTGCTCAGGCGGCGCCCCGATATACGTGCCGCCGAGCGCCAACTGGCGGCGTCGACTGCGGATATCGGTGTGGCGGTTTCCGACCTCTACCCGAAATTCTCGCTCACCGGGGCGGCACAACTGCTCTCGACCTCACTTGGCAATCTGTTCACCCGCGACAGCCTGCAATTGAGCGGCACCGGCGGGGTCAGCTTCCCGCTGCTCGACTGGGGCCGGCGCAAGGCGACGGTCAAGGTGCGGAAGGAACAGCGCGAACAGGCCTATGCGCAATATCGCGCGACCGTGCTCGGTGCGCTCCGCGATGTCGAGGACCCGCTTGCCCGGATCGATGCGGAGCGGCGACGCAATGCGGCGCTCAGGCGCGCGGTGGCGGATGCCGAAAGCACGGCGCACGCAGTCGAGGCGCAGTACCGGACCGGCTTCGTCGCGCAGGATTCGCTGCTTAACGCCGAAAATCGGGTGTTGAGCGCGCGCGAGCAGGTCGCTGCGAGCGATGCCCAGTTGCGGCAGGACACCGCCGCCCTGTTCAAGGCAATCGGCGGCGGGTGGCAGGAGGATACAGCCCCGTCGGGCTGATCCACGCGAGCACGATCGGGGGGCACGCCGCTCGGCTGAGAAGCAACTCAATGCGCGTCGGGGCGAAGGATTTCGGTGAAGTGAAGTGGCTGCCGCCAGCGCCGACACTTGAGTTGTTGTGCCTGGCCGAAACCCGGGTCTCAAAATGGGACAATTCGATAGGCATCGCTATCAAACAAGCCCCATTATGGTCCTTTTTTTGCGCAGGTGAACAGAAATCGGGGAGTGCCCGCTGCTCTGTTTCGCATGAATTTTAGGGTGGTCGCAAGGGCGCCTTTCAGGCGCAGATCATCATTCGCCCGCCGCGCGGCGCGAAGGGCAGTTTCGACCCGACCTCAGCTCAAGTCACTCTAAAACAAGAGTATTTTGCCAAGAATCGGGCCGATGGACTGGTTTACCAGGGACGAACGCCCTCGCCGTAAATCAGCGCGATGATGAAATTAAGCACGTATTTTCTCCCTTGTGCACCCAGTTGAGTGCCTCCAATTATTAAGAGAAAATTAACGATAAAGCAATCGGATTCCCGGGGTTTGCGGTTATTACGTAGGGCGAACGGGCTGCGTTTAAGAGTTCGTTCAGCGCCGCCTGTTACCGCCGTCGTCGATGATGCGCGCTCTGCGGAAATCTCGTCCCGAGGCGGACCCAATGCGAAGCGGCGAACCGCTTCAGGCTTCAATCACGCCTGCCGATCTTCCCGAACCGGGTGAGCCCGAAGGCGCGTCGCCAAGCGGAGAGCTGCCCCCTGCCGGTATCGTCGATTTGGAGAGGCAGCTACAAGCGCACCACACCATGTCCTACACAATGGGCGATGGGACCCGGCTGCCCTTGCCCAAGCTCTGGCAGTTCCTGTGCCTCGCCGAGATCGCGAATTTCTCCGCGCTGCGCCGCCATCTCGGTCGGTCGCGGGCCAATCAGTTACCGATCGATGTGGGTGCTCGCATCCATGCGAGCCTTGGCGATGCGCGAATATCGATTGTCGGACGAACGCTCATCGAAATCGCATTCGAGGGGGACTCGCTGGGAGATCTTGCCGCTGCCCTTGGTTGCCTGACCGCCGATTTCGATCTGCCGCTCGACATTGATGGGGAGATGCACCGGCTCGAGATGCGCTTCGGCGCCGCCGCCGCACCGACAATCGATGCCGAGGATGTGCGGCTGGCCGAGGAAGCCGAGAGCGCGCTCGATCAGGCGCGGACCGATGCGCACGCGGTCATTCGCGATCTCTCGGCCGGCACACCGGCGTTCGATCGGCTGACCCTGACGCGCGAACTCCCCGATGCGATCGTGAACGGCGAGATGTTTCTGCAATATCAGCCCAAGGTCCATGTCCGCCGCCAGGAGATTGCAAGTGCCGAAGCGCTCGTCCGCTGGCAGCACCCGACGCGCGGCCTGATCCTGCCGGGCGATTTCATCACGATCGCAGAAGAAGCGCGTGAAATCGCTGCGTTGACGCTGTGGACGCTCGATCAGGTCATCATCGACCAGCAGCTGATCGCGTCCGATGGCAATGATCTCACCATCTTCATCAATATTTCCGGGCAATTGCTCGCTGACGCGGGCTTCGTGAAGCAGATGTGCGCCAGGGTGCTGGAAAGCGGCGCCCGGATCGGGCTGGAGATCACCGAGACCTCGGTGATCCGCGATCCGGAGGGTGCGATCGCCAATCTCCAGGTCTTTGCCGATGTCGGGATCCCGATCGCGATTGACGATTACGGTGCCGGTCTCTCCTCGCTGGCCTATCTCAAGCAGCTGCCGGCGCGCGAGCTGAAGATCGACAAGATGTTCGTCCTGCAGCTCACCAGCAGCAATCGCGACCCGCTGATCGTGCGCTCCACGATCGATCTTGCGCATGCGCTCGAGATGGAGGTGACGGCCGAGGGGGTCGAAACCCAGGCGGCTATGGCTTTGCTGAGCGTGATGGGTTGCGACATGGTGCAAGGCTATCTGATCAGCCGGCCGGTCTCGATCGACGCGTTCCGCCAGTTCCTGCGAGACGACAAGGCGCACAAACCGGAGGAGCAGACCAATGCGATGTTCCGCCGTCCAGCGAGCTTCTGGAAAAGCGCCTGAACGGTCGAGCTATTGACCCTCGTACCTTAGCGCGGATGTAAGATGTATTTGGCAGTATCGCCTGCAATGAGAAGTCCTCATCTTCGCGCATTCCTTGCGGTGGTGCTGCTCGTGCTGGCGATGCTGGTGGCTGTTGGTACGCCGGCTTATGCCGCGCCGACCGATCCGGGAACGCGCTTCGATCTGATGGTCGCGGACGCCAAGGCGACGATGCTGGTCGATCCCGCCAAAACGATCGTCAAGGCGAGAGCAGCTGAGATCGCAGCCCGGGATATGGAGGGGCGCCAGCGAACCGTCGGAATCGCGACGGCACAATGGCTCGAGGGCGAGGCCTATCTTCGTCTCAACGACGCGACCCATGCCAAATCGCTGATCGAAGGGGCGCTTGCCGCGGTATCGAAGGGCGGGCCGCCGACCAAGCTGAATGGCGATCTGCTGTTATCTCGCGGTGGCCTGCACACCATGACCGCGAATGTCGCGGCCGCTCTGAACGATTATCAGCAGGCGCACGCCATCTTCAACCAAATCGGTGAGACGCGCAGCCGCGCGGTCGCGCTTCAGAGCATCGCCTTGCTCTATCAGGAGGCGGAAGATTATGAAAACGCGCTGAAATATTACAAGCAAGCGGGTGAAGTCTATCGCGGCGACCCCTCGCTGGCTTTCACCAATGCGAACAACCGCGGCGTTTGTCTGAAGGAACTCAAGCGTTTCGCTGAAGCGGAAGGGCAGTTCCGCGAGGCCCTCGCGCTGTCGCGCTCGATGCATAGCACGACACTGGAAGTGCTCGTACTGCGCAACATCGCCCGCGTTGACCTAGCGATCGGCAAGCTCGACGCGGCCGACCATGCCATTGCCGAGGCAAGCGCTATCACAAGCCGTGCCGACACCAAGGGCACCGGCGAGCAGGACTGGAGCGTGGCCGCCCAGGCCGCGCTGCAACGCGGTCAGTTTGCCCGCGCCGAGGCACTGATCAATCGCAGCTTCCAGGGCGTGAATCTCGGCCAGACAACCTTGTCCTTCCGTGAGGCGCACCAGACTGCCTTTGACCTGTTCAAGCGGATGGGAGACCAGAAGCGGGCGCTGGTCCATCTCGAGGCGCTGAAGCGGCTTGACGACCAGACATCGACCCTCGCTGCCTCGACCAACACCGCGCTGGCCGCGGCGCGATTCGATTTCGCCAACCAGGAACTGAAGATCGCCAAGCTCAAGGCCGATGAGCTGCAGCGCAATATCGATGACGAGGTCGCGCGCGCGCGAACCCAGCGCCTGATCTTCATGGTGCTTGCCGCTGCCACCATCGTCGTCGTCTTCCTGCTCACCTTCGGCCTCGTCACGATCCGGCGCAGCCGCAACGAAGTGCGCGCAGCCAATATCGATCTCGCCGCGACCAACACCGCCCTTGGCAAGGCACTTGCTGCGAAGACCGAGTTCCTGGCGACCACCAGCCACGAGATCCGCACGCCGCTGAACGGCATCCTCGGCATGACTCAGGTGATGCTCGCCGACCGCGCGCTTGACGCCGGCACGCGCGACCGGATCGAGGTGGTGCACGGCGCCGGTGTGAGCATGCGCGCCCTGGTCGATGACATTCTCGATGTTGCGAAGATGGAAACCGGCAACATGACGATCGAGCATGTGCCCTTCGGCCTGGTGGCCACGTTGCGCGACGTCTCGCGGATGTGGGAGGAGCAGGCGCGTTCGCGTGGCATCGGCTTCGCACTTGATCTTGAGGACTGTCCTGAGCGGATCGAGGGCGACGCCGCCCGGCTGCGCCAGATCATTTTCAACCTTCTCTCCAACGCGTTGAAATTCACCGAAAATGGATCAATCACCGTGCGCGCCAGCGCGAATGAAGAGGATGTCGAGCACCCCAAATTGGTGATCGAGGTGAGCGATACCGGGATTGGAATCCCGTCCGACAAACATGAGGTCATCTTCGAATCCTTCCGCCAGGTCGATGCCGGTACCACCCGCAAGTTCGGCGGCACCGGGCTTGGGCTGGCGATCTGCCGCAATCTGGCGCGGGCGATGGACGGCGATGTGATGGTTCGCAGCGAGG
>JBDTXU010000215.1:0-12830 GCA_040006055.1 Sphingomonas bacterium
ACGGCTATGTGCGGCTGTCCGCCGTGCCGAAGCATCCCGCCGTCGCCTATTTCACGCTGCACGGCGGCGAGGTGGACACGACGCTGGTTTCCGTGA
Source organism: Sphingomonas bacterium (assembly GCA_040006055.1). Lineage (GTDB taxonomy): Bacteria > Pseudomonadota > Alphaproteobacteria > Sphingomonadales > Sphingomonadaceae > Sphingomonas. The sequence goes on from JBDTXU010000215.1 coordinate 97, forward strand.
CGACTGATGTCGCGATTCGCACCGAGCTCCACGAATCGATGCAGCACGGCAAGATGGCGTCGATGAAGCCGCTCGATCATGTTGCGCTGCCGGCTGCGTCAAAAATCATATTCGCGCCGGGCGGCAAGCATGTGATGCTGTACGACATGAACCCGACCATCGTTCCGGGCCGGACGGTGCCCCTGGTCTTCACCTTCGCTGACGGCCTGCGCATCCAGTATAGCGCGCCGGCGATCGCGGCGGGCGATCCGGCGAAATAAGGCTGACTGACATGGACCGGGCGCTCACTGACGGGGAGATCGCGCTGGCCCGCTCGGTGTTCGGCGCGGAGATCGATTATGCGCAGGTGCGCGTCGCGCTGCGCAAATGGGCGTTTTTCCAGCCGCGCGACACAGTGATGGCACCGACCGGCGCGATCCATTTCCACCCGCGGGGCACGCGCTATCGCGAGGATTTCGCGGCCGGCAATCTCGATGACCAGGGGCTGTTCATCCATGAGATGGTGCATGTCTGGCAGCATCAGAAGGGCATTTTCCTGCCGATCATGCGGCACCCCTTTTGCCGCTACGACTATGTGATCCGGCCGGGACTGCCGCTGCATCGCTACGGCATCGAGCAACAGGCGGAGATCGTACGGCACGCCTTCCTGCTGCGGCGCGGCGCGGCCGTGATCGGCGCGCCGGACCTGGCGCGATATGAGAGCATATTGCCGTTCGGGACGTAGATCATGACGCTGCGTAGCGATAGCTTCTCGCAGCGGCATGAAACCGGCAATCGTGCGAGGCTGTGCAGACAAACCGAGCCATCTCCGCGGACGCTAGCCACAGGGCGCAGCTTAACCCGTAAGCGAACCTTAAGGGTTCGATTTTAGACGATGGGAGATGGGGGGAGAGCGGCAGATCGGACTCGACGCTGTTCGCGGGATTGCGATCCTGCTCGTCCTCCTTTTCCATTTCAATCAACCGGTCGGAGTGGGTGCATTTGACATGCTCCTCGGGCCATTTCGAACGACTGGCTGGATTGGGGTCGAACTGTTTTTTGTCCTCAGCGGCTTTCTGGTCGGCGGGATTGTCCTGGCCGAGAACGCGACAAACGCCGGCTTCGACTGGCGCCGATTCTTACTGCGCCGGGCGTTCAGGCTATGGCCGATCCTGTATCTATATGTGGCCGCGCTCGCGCTGGGGGGTGTCGCATGGAGCGGCGTGTGGCCGGTGCTTCTTCACATCCAGAACTACAGCGATAATGCGCGCAGCCACTTATGGTCGCTCGCCGTGGAGGAACATTTCTATCTCCTCGCCGCGATCGGATTGCCCTGGTTGGCGCGCATCGCTTCTCCTCGTCAAATCTTCGGCACGCTCGCCGGACTGATCGTTGCGGTAAACGTGCTGCGGCTCGGCGCAGTTGCCGGCAATGTTTCGTGGTATCACGTGCATAACTTTACGCAGTTTCGCCTTGATGCCCTGACGGCGGGCGTATTGCTTGCCGCAGTAAAGCTACATCGACCCGATCTGTTCGCCTCCCTGCAACGAAGGCGTATACTATTGCTCCTAATGGCAATTTCGGGTTGCGTCATCATCGCATTCAATTTCGACGTCTTGCGAAACGGGAGCATCGACTTGACGTTGGCCTGGCTCGCCGCCGTGCCGCTGGTCATTGCGGCGAGCGATCTCGAAGTCCGCGGCGCGCTGGTGCGGCCAACGCGCCTCATGGCTGCACTCGGCCTCATCGCCTATCCGCTTTATATTTGGCACATCTTGATCGGAAATATCGCGTCAATCGCGCTCCAGGGATTCGGCGTGGTCGATCCGCTAACAATCGCAATCGGCCGATTTGCCTGCGCGATCGGACTCGCGTTGCTGCTGCACCGCATGGTCGAGCTACCCTGTATGGCGCTGCGGGAGCGCATCGGGCCTCTATCCCGCGCGCAGCGCAAATCGGTGCGACCGCTACAAGAATGCGCTTAGTCGCGAGCGCTGCCTGACAATATGGCTGGCGCACATGGTGTCGGAACGGGCGGTTCTGGCGAGTTCGGAGCTTTTATGTCAGCCTGAGCTCATGACGAAGACGGTCATTCTCTACGCTCTGGCACTCGCGCTCGCGGCGACTGCGCTTCAATGGCTGCAATATTCCTATGCGGTGCGGGTCTTCTCAACCGACATCTATATCGCTCTCCTTGCGATCGGTTTTATCAGCCTCGGCCTGTGGGCCGGCACGAAGCTGACGCCGCGCCCGGCGGGCAGCACCTTCCAGCGCAACGACGCGGCGATCCGGTCGCTCGGGCTCACCACGCGCGAATGCGAGATCCTCGGGCTGCTCGCTTCGGGCCAGTCGAATAAGGAGATGGCGCGGGTGCTTAGCATCTCGCCCAATACGGTGAAGACCCATGTCGCGCGGGTCTATGAGAAGCTCGAGGTGCAGCGCCGCATCCAGGCGATCGAAAAGGCCAGGTCGCTGGCACTGATCGAGTAGATGCGGACCGCGTCCATAAGGGTCATTTCGCGAAAATCACCCGTTCGGGCGATGGCGCGAGGCGCGGCGGTGTCCCTATCCCGGATGCTTCTCGCCAGCCAACGGAGCCGCCGACCATGAACCCCGTCACCAGATATGCCGCCGTCTACGGACTGCTCTCCGGGCTGATCAGTATCGCGATGATCCTTGCGGGCATGCACCTCGCCGGAAACCATTCGCTTTGGTTCGGCTATCTCGCCATGCTGGTTGGGTTCGTCTTCATCTTTGTCGGCGTGAAGCGCTACCGCGACATCGAGCGTGGCGGCGTTATCAAATTCCTGCCGGCCTTCGGTCTGGGCCTTGCCATCGCGGTGGTTGCCGGCCTCGCTTATGCGGCCGCTTTTGAAGCCTATCTGGCCGCCACCCATTATGCGTTTGTCGATGAGTATATCGCCAGCTCGCTCCGTGCCCTCAAGACCACGGGCGTGACGGGGGCGAAGCTCGCACGGGAGACGGCGGAACTGGAAACAGTCCGGGCGCAATTGAGCAATCCGCTCGTCCGGATTCCGATGACGTTTCTCGAGATCTTCCCTGTCGGACTGATCGTCGCGCCGGTCTCGGCGGCACTGCTGCGCAATACGAAATTCCTGCCGGCGCGGCGCTGACCTCAGCTTCCGCAGCCGCTACCTCCGCCGCCGCCTCAGCCGCTCAAGCTGCCGCCAGCGCGAAGCTCATGGAAGTCCGACCAGCCTGATGCGGCCAGGACCACCGTGCCGAACAGGGCGACTGCGAGATCGGTCTCGGGCGCGGTCGGGGCCAGCCTCAGCCTTGCCGCCCTTCTCCGCGCCTCGTTGAGCGCGGCAACCCCGCCCCGGGTCAGGCGATCGACCACGAGCCAGCGGATCAGCGCCAGGATCGCGGTCAGGATCAGCAACAGCACCAGATAGCCGACCGGGCGGTGGTAGATTTCGTCGACGACCAGCTTGATCGCTCCGAAGAGAAGCAGCAGGAAATAGGGCAGCGTCTGCCAGAAGCGCATCTGCAAGGTCTGCCTGGCGTCCATGATCAGGTAGTCGGAGACCAGCCTGTGCTCGATCGGCTCGGCATGGGATTCGAGCGACCCGGATATTTCCTTCCAGCTCACTTCGCCAGGCAGCGCAAGGACACTCAGCTCGACCGGGGCCCGGCCGGCACCGCGCGTCAGGGCCTGAAAGCCCTTCTTGCCGACCATGGCGAGCGCGCGCGTGGCGAGCAGGCGGGCCACCACGGCATCGGTGAAGCGCGCCATGCCACCCGCGAGATAGGCGAGCTCGCCGGTGTCGGTGACCCGACCCTCATGGCCGCCGTGCCTGATCCAGCGCGGGATGCGGTAGCCAGCGACGACCGTCAGGGCGAGCAGGGCGATATAGAATTGGAAAAAGAATCCGCCGGCCAGGTCGTAAAGTCCAAGCGACATGGTCATTGGACTCCTTTACCAGAACGCGACACAGGCAATGATCCCAAGCGCGACGACGGCGCCCGCGAGCAGAATCAGAAGGCGCGAGGCGGTTTTAGGGATGATGAAGGCGTCGCGCGGATGGACGCGGCGGGCTTTCGGATCCTCGATCAGCCGCCGGGCCGCGCTGGGCCAGATATCCGTCGGCACCGCTTCGCCAAACATCTGCTCATAGCGTTTCAGGGTCTCGGCATATTGTTCGAAATAGCGATGCCGTTCGGCGCCGCCGCCCGCCGCTGGCTCATGGTGGAACGGCCGGCCGAGAACCTCCGGGCAGAAACGCTCCCAATAATCCCGGCTATAGGTGAGATGGAGTTGCCAAGCCTGCTCGACCGCGTCGGAGGGCCTCAATTCCGCATCCCCGGTCACGGCGAGGAAACAGAATCTCTTATATTCAGCGATCACCCGCTCTGCGTGGTCGGCGCTCCAGCCATTTTCGCGCGCGAGCCGCGTCGCAAAAGGCAAGGTCGCGTCCTCGGGACCGATGCTGTAATTGGAAAGCGGCACCCAGATCGGGTGATTGGGGTAAGCCCGTGGCAGACGATTCATCTCGCTCATGTGAATGCCAACTGGCATAGGAGGTCTTACGATTTCATAACCGGGCGATCGCGCGTAAAATCTGATCCGTCGCCCTGAGTACCATCGAGTAGCCGCGAAGCGGCGTATCGAAAGGCAGGTCCCGGGCAACAACCTGTGCTTCGATACGAGCCTTCGATACAGCCCCGCCCTCGCGGCCCCCTATTCGGTCTCTAGTCCGGACGAACGGGGGCTGGCTCCGATTTCACGCTGCCGTTATAGCCGCACTTACCTCAGCTCCCGCAGCCGCCGCAGCCTCCCCCACCACATCCACCGCCGCCGCCATCGCCACCTGAACTGCCGCTGTCGCCCGAGCTGCTGCTATCGCTCGAGCTCGCGGCGCGGAGTTCGTGGAAGCCCGACCAGCCCGAGCCGACCAGCACCACCGTGCCGAACAGGGCGACCGCGAGATCAGTCTCGGTGCCGGTTGGCGCCCGCTTCAGCCTTTCAGCGCCGGTCCTCGCATCGTCGAGTGCGGCAAGGCCGCCCCGGGTCCGGCGATCGATGGAAAGCCAGCGGAGCGCCGTCAGGATCGCGGTCACGAACAGGAACGTCATCAGATAGCCGACCGGACGGTAGCGCGCCTCACCGACCATCAATTTGACCAGCCCAAAGGCCAGGAGCAGGAAATAGGGCAAGGTCTGCCAGAACCGCATCTGCAAGGTGAGCGCTTCATCCATCAACAGCCCGTCAGCGATCAGTCTGCGGCTAATCGGCTCGGCCTTGGGCTTGAGCGTGCGCGCGATCACCGGCCAGCTCAGTTCGCCGGGAAGGGCGAGGACGCTCCGCTCGGCGGCAGTCCGGCCGGCATCGCGCGACTGGGCGTGGAAGCCGTTCCTGCCGATCATGACGAGCGCGCCTGTCGCGAGCAGGCGCGCCACAACCGCATCGGCAAAGCGGGTCGCGCCGCCGGCGAGAAAAGCGAGCTCGCCGGCATCGGTGACGCGACCCGCATAACCATCAGGGCGGAGCCAGCGCGGGATGACGAAGCCGGCGATGATCGCGATGCCGAACAGGATGCCATAGAGTTGGAGAAAGGGTCCGCCGGCCAGATCAAAGGGTCCAAGCGACATGATATGCTCCTCTACCAGAACAGGACATGGACGAAGGCGCCAATTCCGACGGCGGCGACCGCCAACAGAATCAGGAGGCGCGCCGTGGTTTTGGGGATGACGATGGCGTCACGCGGGTGGACGCGGCGCGCTTTGGGGTCCTCGATCAGCCGCCGCGCCGCGCCCGGCCAGATATCGATCGGCGCCATCTCGCCAAAGACCTGCTCATAGAATTTGAGGGTCTCGGCATATTGTGCGAAATAGCGATGCCGCTCGGCGCCACCGCCCGCTGTCGGGCCGTGATGGAGCTGGCGGCCGAGGATCTGGGGACAGAAGCGCTCCCAATAATCCCGGCTATAGGTGAGGTGGACGTGCCAGGCCTGGTCGACCGCATCGGATGGCGTGACCTCCTGATCCCCGGTCACGGCGAGGAAACAGAAGCGCTTATATTCCTCGATCACCCGGGCCGCGTAGGCAGCGCTCCAGCCATTCTCGCGGGCGAGCCGTGCGGCGAAAGGCAAGGCGGCGTCGTTCGGGCCGATGTCGTATAGGGAAAGCGCGGCCCAGACCGGATGGTCGCTATGCGTTCGAGGTAGACGATTCGTCTCGCTCATCTGATACCCTACTAACACAGTAGGTATTACGATTTTATGACCGCGATGACATAAATCTGACGACTATATTACGTCATGCCGGATTTGTTCCGGCATCCACGCCTCCGCATGAGTTTCGCACCTTGCTCGCGCGGCCCGGTGGACCCCGGAACGAGTCCGGGGTGACGGAAATGGTTTCTAAGCCGCGCCCCACAGGCCGGCCGGCACCATGATTTCCCCGTCGCGGTATAGCCCGGCGGCGAGCGGGTCGTCGAGGAGGAACCAGGGGCCGTCGAGATCGACGATGTCGCAGGCTTGGCCAAGGACGAATGCGGGGGCGGTGGACAGGCTGGCGCCAGCCATGTTGCCGACCATCACCTTTAGCCCGAGCCGTCTAGCCTGATCGGCCATCATCAGCGCCTCGGTGAGGCCGCCGCATTTGTCGAGCTTGATGTTGATCACCTGGAAGCGGTTGCGGTGCGCGTCGAGCTCGGTAAGATCGAGCACGCTTTCGTCAGCGGCGACCGGGATCGGCGAATGCCAACCGTCGAGCAGTGCCTCTGCACCGCGCCTGACCGGCTGTTCGAGCAGCGACACCTTCTGGTCGACCAGCATCGCGACGAGCCCGTCGAGATCGTCGCCATCATAGCCCTGATTGGCGTCGACGCCGACCGCGGCGTCGATCTGCTCGGCACTCATCTCGAAATCCCGGCGACCTGGTTCCAGTCGATCAACCCGCTGCTGATCATCGTCCTGACACCGTTCCTGATGCGCTATTGGGCCAAGCACGCCAAGCGCCACGGCCCCGCTAATTTGCTGGCGCGGATGAGCCTTGGCTGCATCGTCGCCAGCCTGTCTATGGTGGTGATGGTCGTCGCGGCGGCGCTGAACGCCCGGACCGGCCAGCCGGTCGGCGCGATGTGGGTGACCGCCTATTTCGTGCTGCTGACGATCGGCGAGCTGCTGGTCATTCCGGTCGGGCTCACCCTGGTCGGCGCGCTGTCGCCCGTGCAGATCGCGGCCATGGCGATGGGCGGCTGGTATATCGCCAAGTTCCTCGGCAGCCTGCTCGCCGGCGCGATGGGGGCCTATTGGGGCGTGATTCCGGCCACGATGTTCTTCGGCCTCGGCGCCTCATCGGTTCTGGTCGCGGCGATCTTCCTCCTTGTCCTGAGCCGCATAAGGCCGATCCGGCTCGGCTGACCTCAGGCCGGCTCGTGTGTGCGCTGCTGCACGATGCCGTCTGCGAGCTTGGCGGTAACCTCGGCGAGATGATCGAAGCGCGCCTCGTAGCGGGCCATTCCCTGGCTCAGCGAGCGGAGCTCCGCCTCGAGGCCGTGCAATTCGGCTTCGGGCAGCATCACCTCGATCCTGTCCCAGCGCGACCAGCCATCCTGCGGGGTCATGCCGAGCATCTGGCCGCGCCTGGTCGCGACCGCCGAGGTGATCCGCGAGGTGGCGCTGCCGGGCGCATGCACAGTCACATGTGCGACCGGTTCGAGCAGATAGGGCGCGGCCGCTGCCAGCGCATCGGCCATGGCGATCCGTCCGGCGGTGCGGAAGGCGAGTTCCGAGCTGTCGACGCTATGGAAACTGCCATCGACCAGTGCCACCGCGACATCGACCACTTCGAAGCCGAAGGGCCCGCTCATCATCGCGTCGCGCACGCCCTGTTCGACCGCCGGAATCCATTGCTTGGGAATCGCGCCGCCGACGATCCTGTCCTCGAAACGAAAGCCCTCGCCCCGCGCCAGCGGCCTGATCTCGATGACGACATCGCCGAACTGGCCGTGCCCGCCCGATTGCTTTTTGTGCCGGCCGTGCTGGCTCACCGGCTTGCGGATGGTCTCCTTGTAGGAGACCACGGGCCGGCGCGACGAGACGGCCACGCCGTAGCGGCGCTTCAGCCGTTCGATCGCGACGGCGAGATGCTCGTCGTTGAGCCCGCGGAGCAAGGTCTCGCGCGTGGCCTCGTTCGGCCCCCAGGTGAGGCCGGGATCCTCCTCGACCAGCCGGTTGAGTGCGACCGACAGGCGGACCTCGTCCTTGTGATCCTTGACCGCGATCGCAAGCGCGCAATTGGCGACCGGCGCGGTCCGGTCCGGAGCAGCGGCCGGCGGTCGGCCGCTGGTGCCGACGCGGGCGCCCGCCGGCACCGCCTCGGCCTTGGCGATGCCGATCACATCGCCGGGTTCGGCTCGCGCCAGTTTCGTGGTAGCGGCGCCCTGGAGCGTGAACATCGTGCCGGCGCGGGCGTGATTGCCCTCGCCATCGACCAGGCCGGCACCTTCGGCGAGCGGCTCGCCGAAGACCCGGGCAAGCGCCAACCGACCGACGGTGCTGCCATGGGATATCTTGAAGATTTCGGCCACGGGACCTTCGATGCCCAGGCGCTCGGCGGTCTGCGCCGCGGTCGGCGTGTCGTGGCGGAGCATCTTGAGCAGCCGGCGGATGCCGAAGCCGTTGAGCGCTGAGCCGAACAGCACCGGCACGACCAACCCGGCCGCGGTCTCGCGCGCGATATCGCCGAAGATGGTGTCGAGGCTCGGCACCTCGTCGGTCAGGAGCTGTTCGAGCAGAACGTCGTCATGATCAGCAAGTTGTTCGAGCATGTGGAACCGCGCGGCGGCTTCGTCATCGCGAAGATGCGGCGCGATCGGCACCTGCAGCGATCGCTTGCCTGGCTGGTAGTGATAGGCGCGCTCAAGCGCGAGATCGACAAAGCCGGCGACGCGTTCGCCGGCGCGGATCGGGATTTGCCGCGCCACCAGGGCAGCGGCGCTCATCGGCTGGAGCGCAGCCAGCAGATCCTCAATGCTGCCCCGTGCCTGATCGATCTTGTTGACGAACAGGGCATGCGCCAGGCCGATCGCCTCGAGGTGGCGCAGGATCGGCTCGACCAGCGGCGCGCGCACCGGATCGGGATCGATCACGACGAGCGCGAGATCGGCTGCGGCGACGGCCTGTTCGGCATCGGCCGCGAAACCGGCCGAGCCCGGCGCGTCGACCAGCACATAGCGCTCGCCGACCCATTCGAAGCGCATCAGATTGAGTTCAGTCGAACCGCCGCGCGCCCTGGCTTCGGGGCTGCCATCGCCGACACTGCTGCCCGCATCGACGGCGCCAAGCCTCGGGACGGCACCCGCGGCGAACAACAAGGCTTCAGCGAGACTGGTCTTGCCCGTGCCAGCCGGCCCGACAAGCGCGACGGCTCTGGCGCCGTGACGGATATCTTCCATCCTGTCCTCCTCCTGCCCACCGCTCCTTGACGAAGCCGTTCGCGGGAAAGAGCGAGGATCGGCCCATAAAAGCGGGAACGCAAGGGTCGTTATCGAAGCCGCGGGCTTGCCCTCGTCCAACGGACCTCAGGCCGCGATATTCTGTCGTTCCACCTCCGCCGTCGCGAGCGAAAGCTTCGCGACCGCGCCCATGCCCGGGCCTTCGCTCTCGAGCCTGAGCGAGCCATGCATCGCCGCCATCGAATTGGCGCACCAGTGCAGGCCGAGCCCGCCCGATTTGTCCTTGCGGGTCGAGAAGCCGCGCTGGAACAAGGTCGGCGCGCGATCGGCGGCGAAGCCCTCGCCGTCATCGCGGATCGCAATGCAGGTTCGGCCCTCCCCTTCCTCGACCGAGACGGCGATACAGCCGCCGCCAGTGCCATAGCCCTTGATTGCCTCGGCTGCGTTGGCGAAGAGATTGCCGATCACCTGGCTGAGGATGACCCGGCTACCCATCACCAGATGCGGTCGCGCGGGGAAGGTGAAGGCAATCGAAAGTTCACCGGAATAGCGCGCGATCGTCGCATTTTTGGCGATGATCTCGGTCACGTCACATATTTCGAGCTCGGGCCGTTCGTGCGCCGCCTGTTGCTGTTCGCCGATGATCTCGAGCACGAAGTGCATTGCCTCGCGGCCAATCTGGAGCTGGCGGCGACGTTCCTTGCGATCCTTGGCTTCAGCTTCGACCGCTGCCGCGACAAAGGTGACGAGCTTGTCGCGCCGGCCCTGCGTCAAATCGTCCTTCGCCAGCTCGACGAGCGCGCGGTCAAGCGTGGCGCGGTCAATCGGGGGGGGCTGCGCGATGCCCTGGCTGAGGATCGTGCTGATCGGATTGAGGGCGTTCCGCACATTGTGCATCACCGCAACCGCGCTTTCGCTGCGGCCGTGTGCGAAGCTCTGCACCTCGAGCTGCTCGCGCAGATCCTTGAGCTGGCGGAGCATCGCGGTGAAGCTGCGTCCGAGCGAGCCGATCTCGTCCTGCCGCCCCTCATCGGCAGGTGGGCCGAGCGAGCCCGAGCTGCGGACGGCCTGCATATGGTTTTCGACCCGGCGCAACGGCTTCAGCACCAGCCGAGTGATCATCCCGCTCAGCACGATGAGCACGATAACCAGGAGGAGCGTCGATCCGGCAATCGCCAGGATCAGCATACGCTTCCCGAGCAATGATATGTCGCGCGGTACGGTATAGACGGCGTTGGCGATGGCATGGCCGCCCGGTCCGCGAACCGGCACCGCGATGAGCATCGTCGCCTGGCCAGGCGTAATCCGGCTGGTGTCGGAAATATTGGCGAGATCGAGCCCTGCGCTGAGCTGGAGCAGCCCGGATAATTGCCGGGGGGTGATCCGGCGAGCCATCAACACATAGCCGCGTGGGCTACCGCTCCCGTCGCTGCGGCGAACTTGGGCGACGCCGAGGGCGGCCACATCCTGCCCAAGCCGAACGAAGAAACTGCCCGAATTGCGGGTCGTCAGCACCTTTCGGAGATCGATGCGCTGAATCTGCGCGATCAGCAGGGCGCGCATCGCCGGATTGTCGGTGCGCCCATCGCGCCAGCGGGCGATGACGACACGACCGTCATTGCCGATATAGGCCATGCCATTGACGTCGAGATTTTCCATCGCGAGCGTCGAGAAGGACTCCTGCTCGAAGGCAGGCGTCTGGTGCTCCATGTAATCGTAGCTCGCATTCCAGTCGCCATAATCACGCACCGCGCTTTCGACCTTGGAAGCATATTCGCCGAGCGCGGCGCGAGTCCGCTCGACATGCGCGTCGACGGATTTCTCTTCGAGCTTGTTGAAGCTGGGAATGATGACGCTGGCGAGCAGCAGCATGATCGCGACCGAGCCGACCACCCCGACCCCGGTCAGGATCAGGACCAGCTTGGCGCCTAGCGACGACGGATTGCGTAGCACTTCGAACCGGCGAGCGGTGGAGCGGAACATCGGCCGACTCCGCGACCGCGCCATCAGCCCCGTGTCCCGTTACCCATTTCCGGCTCGAGAAAGACAAGTTCTTCGGACGGATCGCTCACGAAACGCATTTCGGCAATCTCGCGCGCCTGATCGGAATGGACCGGGCGCGAGAAGTAAAAGCCCTGGAAATGCGATGCGCCGGCCAGATGCAGCGCCTGGACCTGAGCTTCCGCCTCGACGCCCTCGGCGATCACCTCGAGCCCCAGCGCACGGCCGAGATGGACAATCGACTGCACGATCGCCGCACTTTCGCGCTCGCGGCCCATACCGTCGATAAAGCTTCGATCGATCTTCAGGCAATCGAGCGCGAATTTGCGGATATTGTAGAGGCTGGAATAGCCGGTGCCGAAATCGTCGAGCGCGATGCGGAAGCCCATCTGGCGCAGCCTGTAGAGCGTCTCCGCGGCGCGATCGGCATCGTCGAACAGCGCCGTTTCGGTAATCTCGATCTGGACCCGGCTCGGCTCCACCCCGGCGCGCTGGATGCATTCGAGGATATGGGCGACGAAATTCTGACGGCGGAACTGGCGGGGCGAGAAATTGACCGAGACATATTGCCCGGGCCATTCCTGCAGCTCCTTCAGCGCCTCGAACAGGACCCAATCCCCCAGCTCGTGGATCAGGTTCGATTCCTCAGCGATGGGAATGAACATGGTCGGTGGGACTGGGCCGAACTCCTCGGTTTCCCAGCGCAGCAGCGCCTCGAAACCTACGACCTCAAGGCCCTGGCGGGCGATGATCGGCTGATAGACGAGGCTGAGCTCGCCCCTTTCGATCGACTTGCTCAGCCCACCCTCGATGCGACGGCGGAAGCGAATCGATTCGTCCATGCTCTCGTCGAACACGCGGACGACGCCGCGGCCACTCTGCTTGGCGTCGTTGAGCGCGAGATCGGCGCGGCGCAGCAGATCGACCGGATCGCTCTCATCCTCGCCATCGACATAGACGAAGCCGGCCGAGGCACTGCCCTGGACTGAATGGCCGAACAGCTTGAAGCTGACGGCACATGCCTTGATGACCCGCTCGCACGCCATGCCGGCGGCTTCTTCGCCGGGCGAATCGAACAACAGGCCGAACTCGTCGCCGCCGAGCCTGGCGACCATGCCGCCCTCGGGCACATTATCGTGGAGGATCGCGCAGATCTGGCGGAGCATGTCGTCGCCGGCGACGTGACCAAGCGTGTCGTTTACGAGCTTGAACCGATCGAGATCGACCAGCGCGGTGGCGAAGCTGGCGGAGCCGCGCGCCTTTTCGGAAAGTGCCTGCTGGAAGGCACGGCGGTTGGGCGCCTCAGTCAGCGAATCATGGTTGGCGGCAT
>JBDTXU010000216.1:0-4500 GCA_040006055.1 Sphingomonas bacterium
GCCTATCTGGTCGATCAGGATCTGGCGGCGGTGCAGGGCTTCCGCCTGTCGAGCCGGAGCTATGGCGCGCGCTTCGCCGGCAGCCGGCCGATCGCGAAGGGCTGGAAGCTGGGCTATGTCGCAAGCTATGCGCGGCAGAATGATTATCACAACAATCCAAACCGTTACGCCGCGAGCTACTATCTCGCCGAGGCTTCGCTGACTGGCAAGGTGCTGACGGCGACCGGCGGATACGAGGTCCTCGGTGCGGATCAGGGTGCGGCGCTGACGAGTTTCCAGACCCCGCTCGCCTCCTTCTTCCGCTTCCAGGGCTGGGCGAGCAAATTCACCACCACCCCGCCCAATGGCCTGCACGATCTCTACGGAACGCTGGGTGCGAGCTGGAAGAGCAAAGGACCGGTCAGCGGCTATAGTCTGAGCGCGACCTATCATCATTTCGACAGCGACCGTCTCTCGCAGCATTATGGCAACGAGATAGATCTGCTCGCCCAGGCGAAGATTCACCGGACGACCGTCGCGGCTCGCCTCGCGCGCTACTCGGCCGATGCGTTTGCGACCGACACCACCAAGGTCTTTCTGACACTCGAATGGGCGCTTTCCTGAAGCGGCAGGCGCCCGCTGGGCGGCTCTGTTGGAGAATTATGTCACACATCCAACAGGATCGCTCTTTTGTCATAAAGTTAAGTAACTGATATTACGCTATTAATTATCAATGGATTTCGTCGCGACCCCCTATAGGGGTGACATTATTCTCCAACCTGCGAAAACCATTGTGCCAAAAGGGAATCTTGGGCAGGAGAAAATCCGCGCCAGAACAAAGACATATTGATGAACGATCAAAGGCCTTTCGACGACCCGTCCCGTCGTCGTTCCTTGCAGAAATTCGACAGTCCCCTGATGCGCTTTTTCCGCAAGATGGTCTGGCGCCGCCTCCCTGTGGCATTGCGCGCAAGATTATTGGCGATCGCCTCCCGGTTCAGCAGCGGACCACTCCCGATCGACGCCGACGCGGATGACCCTGTCTGCATCGCCGGCATATTGAGCACTGCCACGGGCATCGGTGAGGGTGCGAGGCTCAGTGGCCGGGCCCTGGTGGCGCTGGGGTACCGGGTGCGCAGCTTCGATATCGAGGAGGTATTTGGCACTGAACCAGGGCAGGATCGCGCTCCGCCGCTGGAGCGAGGGGCCGGGACCGTCCTGCTTCACTTCAATCCCGATCACCTCACACCGTTGCTGATGCTGCTGAGCCGCAGCCAGCTCCGCGGCAAGCGTCTGATCGGCTATTGGGCCTGGGAGCTTGCGCGCATTCCCGATCTTTGGATCAGTGCGCTCGACGAGGTCGATGAGGTGTGGACACCAAGCGATTTCGTGTCCGATGCCGTGCGGCGCCATACGGACAAGCCGGTTCGCACTGTGCCCCATCCGGTGGTGCAAGGGCGCCGTGGCACGCCGCGTCGTGCCCATTTCGGCCTTGGCAATCAGTTCGTCGTGCTGACGATGTTCAGCTTCGCATCCTCCTTCCAGCGCAAGAACCCGATCGCGGCGGTAAAGGCCTTCAAACAGGCGTTCGGCAATGCCGCCGATCGGTTGCTGATCGTCAAGGTGTCGCAGGCGCATGAATCGCTCGAGGAGATGGCGCTGCTGCTCGCGGCGATCGGCGATGCGCCGAACATCCGCGTCGAACAGAGGATGCTGAGTGACGAGGAGCGGCTCGACCTGATCGCCAGCGCTGACGTGCTGCTCTCGCTGCACCGCTCGGAAGGCTTCGGTCTGGTATTGGCCGAGGCGATGGCGGCGGGTGTGGCGGTGATCGCGACCAACTGGTCGGGCAATCTCGATTTCATGGACGAAACCACTGCCTTGCTCGTGCCGTTCCGGATGATCCCTGTCGCTGATTGCAAGGGCGTCTATGACGGGCGCGAGCAATGGGCGGATCCGGATGTGGCCGCAGCAGCGGCGTATTTGCAGGCCCTGGCTGCTGATCCCGCTCGGTACGAAGGCATGCGTCATGCAGCGCGCGCGATGGTCGAAGAGCGGCTTGGCCTTGACGGTTTCCGTAAGGCAGTGCTCGGTCCGCTCGGACCACCCCGGCGCCACGCCACATTCGGTATCAGCGCGCTCCTCCCGGTCCGCTCAGTTGATTTTGCCACGGGCAGCGCGGCATGAGCCGTGCCCGGCCTGACTCAGCATCAGCGGATGTCGATCATGTGCTGGGAGGGGCGGTGCCGGGTGATGGATCGCGCTTCAGTGCGGCGCTGGCCGATATCGTCGATGGCGCAAGACACTGGCCGCAATGGTTCACCCTCGGCAATCTCGATGTCTGGCTGCGCTTCCGGCGCACCGGGCTCGGGCCGCTCTGGACGACCCTGTCGTTCAGCCTGATGGCGGTGGCGCTGGGCGTGGTCTATGCCCGCGTGCTCGGCGAGGGCATGCGCACCTATCTGCCCTATGTGGTGACCGGGCTGTTCGTCTGGAACTTCGTCGCCGCGACCTGCCAGGAAGCGTGCGAGGCGTTCGTGGATTCCCGGTATATCCTGAAGCAGCTCTATCTGCCGCGGATGACCGTCGTCTATCGGACACTGTGGCGCAATATCGTGCTGCTCGGCTTCAACTCTGTCACCGTCGTTGCCGTGATCGCGCTGTGCCGCGTGCCGGTTTCCTGGTCGATATTGCTGGCACTTGCGGGGTTCGTGCTGCTGTGCGTCAACCTGCTCTGGCTGTCGCTTCTGTTGTCGATCGCGGCGACGCGGTTGCGCGCCATTTCGCGGGTCGTCGCTACCGGCATGCCGATCGCGCTGTTCATCACGCCGCTCATCTGGCGCCCCAACGCCAACAGCCCGCGCATCCTGACTGACTGGAACCCGCTTTATTACGCGGTCGAGCAGGTGCGGGGGCCGTTGCTCGGCGCGCCGCCAGCGCCCTGGATCTGGATGGCCTCTGTCGGCTGCGCGCTTATCGGAAGCGCCGCCGCATTGCTCGTGTTCGGCGCGACCCGGCACCGCATCCCCTATTGGCTCTGAGTATGGCGTCGATCAGCCTCGATCATGTCTCGGTCCGCTTCCCGCTCTATGGCGCGCGCAAGCCGCGGCTCGGCGGCGCGTTGCGCCATGTCGGCGGGATTATCAGCCGACCGGCGCACGGTCCTGCCCAGGTCGATGCCCTCCGCGATGTCTCGCTCAGCCTCGAGAATGGCGATCGCGTCGGCCTGATCGGTCATAACGGCTCGGGCAAGAGCACTTTGCTGCGCGTCATCGGCGGGGTCTATCCACCCGTCAGTGGGTCGGTGCGGGTTTCGGGGCGGGTGCTGTCGCTGTTCGATCCGCTGCTCGGCATGAATGTCGAATGCACCGGACGCGAGAATGTCGTGCTGCGCGGCATCTTTGTTGGCCTCACGCCCCGCCAGGTGATGGCGCAGATCGACGAGATCACTGCCTTCAGCGAGCTCGACGCCTATATGGACGTGCCGCTCAAGGCCTATTCAACCGGCATGCAATTGCGGCTCGCCTTCGCCATCGCGACGGCGTTCCAGCCCGACATCCTGCTCCTCGATGAGCAGTTCGCGATGGGCGACGCCGCCTTCATGGCCAAGGCCGAGGAGAGGCTCGCCGCCTTTGTCGATCGTGCCGGCATCGTGGTCCAGGCGTCGCATTCCGAGCGGCTGTTGCGCGAGACGTGCAGCCGCGTCATCCTGCTCGATCAGGGCAATATGGTGATGTTCGGCGAAACCGATCAGGTGTTCGCGCAGTATCACGCGAGCATCGAAGGGAAGGCGCCTCATGGCGATTGACCGCCCGACCCTCAAAGGCCGCTTGCGGCGCGTTGCGCGGGCGCTGCTGCGTCCGGGCGCGTCATTGCCGACCTATACGTCGCGGATGCTTCACCTGCACGATATCGGCACGCTCCACCGCGCCGCGCTTGAGGATGCCTGCCGGCGGGACGCGAGCCCGGTCTATCTTGGCGACCATATCGGCCTGTGCCGCATCCTCGGGCGCTATAAATTCCATGTCGACACCCGCGACAGCGGCTTTGGCGCCAACATCCTGCTCGACGGTTATTGGGAATTGTGGCTGACCCAGTTCATGGCGCGAACGGTCGCGCGGGGCGCCGTCGTCGTCGATGTCGGCGCGAATTACGGCTATTATTCGGTGCTGCTAGGCGATCTCGTGGGGCCCGCCGGGCATGTCTATGCAATCGAGCCGAACCCGGCCGCGGCGGCATTGCTCAGGCGCTCGGTCGCGCTCAACGGCTTCGACGCGCGCACCACCATTTGCGAAGTCGCCGCCGGTGCGGCGGACGGCGGCACCGCGACGCTGTTCGTGCCCGATGGCGAACCCAAGAACGCCGCGATCATCTCGGGCGAGACGGCCTCGCCGGCGAATGGCGTGGCCCATCACGTTCCGATCGCCACGCTCGACAGCCTGCTCGTGGCGCATCCCAGGGTCGATTTCATCAAGATCGATGCCGAAGGGGCGGAGCAGGGCATCATCGCCGGCCTGGCGC
>JBDTXU010000217.1:0-2495 GCA_040006055.1 Sphingomonas bacterium
TGTGCGTCATCGAGGCTGTCACCCGGGGCGTGCCGGCCTGGCTGTACCAGAGGCGAAACTGGGCAAGGTCGATGTCGCCTGCCTCCTCCATGCACGCGACGAAATCCTCGCAGGTCGCTGCAGTCCCATCGAAACGGTCGAAATACAGGTCGGTCGCGGCGCGGAAGCGCTTCGGCCCCAGCATCGTCGCCATCATCCGGATCACTTCAGCGCCCTTGTTGTAAATGGTCGCTGTGTAGAAGTTGGAGATCTCCTGATAGGCATCGGGCCGGATCGGGTGTGCGAGCGGCCCGGCATCCTCGGGGAATTGGGCGGCACGCAGGCCCCGCACATCCTCGATCCGCTTGACCGCGGCTGATCCCTGGTCGGCCGAGAAGCTCTGGTCGCGAAAGACGGTGAAACCCTCTTTCAACGAGAGCTGGAACCAGTCGCGGCAGGTGACCCGGTTGCCCGACCAGTTGTGGAAATATTCATGCGCGACAACCGCGGCGATCGCGTCGAAATCATAATCGGTCGCTGTGTCGGGGTCAGCCAGCACATAGCGCGAGTTGAAGATGTTGAGGCCTTTGTTCTCCATCGCGCCGAAGTTGAAATCATCGACCGCGACGATGTTGAACACATCGAGATCATATTCGCGGCCATAGACCCGCTCGTCCCAGGCCATCGCGATCTTGAGCGCCTCGAGTGCATGGTCCGTCTTGGCGAGATCGCTGGCGCGCACCCAGATGCCGAGCGAAACCTCGCGGCCCGATCCGGTGACGAAGGTTCCGCGATTGGCGACCAGGTCGCCCGCGACCATCGCGAACAGGTAACAGGGTTTGGGGAAGGGATCGTGCCACTCCGCCCAGTGCCGCCCATCGCCAAGATCGCCGGTATCGATCGGGTCGCCATTGGCGAGCAGCACGGGGAAGCGTGCCTTGTCGGCCGTCATCCGCACCTTGTAGCGACTGAGTACGTCAGGCCGGTCGGCGAAGAAAATGATGCGGCGAAACCCTTCAGCCTCGCACTGAGTGCACAGATTGCCGCCCGAGGCGTAGAGCCCCATCAGCTGCGTGTTGCGCTCCGGCGCGATCTCGACCTCGGTCTCGATCACATGGGCTGAGCCCGAGAGCGGGATCACCAGTACATCGTCTTCGATCCGCCAGTCGTTGATCACCACGCCGTCGACCGTGACGGAAAGCGGCACCTGGCCGCCGCCATCCAGCCGGATCGGCCGGTCGTGCTGGCTTTCGCGGACCACCTCGAGCACGGCGCGCACCCGCGTCGCCGCCGGATCGAGCGCGAAGTCGAGCGATATCTCCGGCACCAGCCAGTCGGGCGGGCGATAATCCTCGCGGCGTGTGACATGCGGGTGGGCGGTGGCGGTCTGAATGTCGAGCATATCCGAGGATGTAGGGGCCAGTTTCCGCCTGTGCCACCGAAATCGGCCACCTCTCCTGCGTCCCCTCACTGACGCCAATTGTGCGCCTGTGCGCCGTGGTGCTAGGTCGGTCTTCAGGCTGGCGAGGGAAAAGGCATGTTTCGATCGATCGGGGCGATCGTATTGGCGACTATTGCCTCCGCTACGTTTGCCCAAGCCACCTCTTCAGTCCCCAAACGCGATCCCGCAGCGATCAATGCCATCGTCAACGCGCCGCTTCCCGACGATCAGGCGGCGATGAAGGCGCATGTGATGTTCCTCGCTTCGGATGCGATGCGCGGCCGCGAGGCGGGCAGCCCTGAATATGATATCGCCGCGCAATATGTCGCAGCGCAATTCTACGCGGCCGGGCTCAGGCCGGCCGGCGACGATGGCGGCTATCTCCAGAAGGTCCCGCTCGTCACCTATCACGCCGCTGACAAGGGCGATCTCATCCTGTCGCGCAAAGGCGCCGCTCCGCAGCGGCTGGTCTTTGGCGACGATTATGTGCCCGGCGCAATCGCCGGCAAGGCCGAGACGGCACTCGACACACGCGTGGTGTTCGCCGGCTACGGCATCGTCGCGCCGCAATATAAGCGGGACGATTATGCCGGCGTCGATGTGAAGGGCAAGATCGTCGCCTATTTCGGCGGCGCGCCCGGCGACTATCAAAGCGAGGAGCGCGCGCATTTCGCCAGCCCGATCACCAAGGCGATGATTGCCGAGGCGCGAGGCGCGGTCGGCGCGATCCTCCTGCAGCGCGGCACTGGCGGCGGCGGGCGGGGATGGGATCAGGTACGCACGACCTGGGCGCGTCGCGACGGCACCGGCGATGTGGCTGGCGTCCCGCAACTCGCGACGCTTACCGACAAGGGCGCCGCCAAGCTTTTCGCCGGCGCCAGGCACCCATGGCAGCAGGTCGCGAAGCAGGCAGGCGTGGACAACGCTGTATTCGAGGCCGAACAGCTTCCGGGCAGCCTGACGGTCGCGCTCCGGACGGTGTTTCAGCAGGGCGCGAGCAGCAATGTCGCCGGCATCATTCCCGGCAGCGATCCCAAGCTCGGGCCTGAGGTCGTCATCCTGTCGGCGCATCTCG
>JBDTXU010000218.1:0-3732 GCA_040006055.1 Sphingomonas bacterium
AACCAGCGAGAGCGGGCGACGATGGACTTCGATCCTCCCCCGCCAGGGGGAGGTGCCAGCGCAGCCTGACGGAGGGGGCGGAAGCGGTCCGCTCAATTGGATGGGACGTCGCTTACCTCCCCCTCCGTCGCCTTCGGCGCCACCTCCCCCTGGCGGGGGAGGATTTGCTGGTAGCGGCCACCACACGTGCAATTCTATTTTCCCTCGATCGTCGCCCGGGCCGATTCCAGCCGTGCGGCATAATCGTTCAGCACCTTCGCGGTCCTGACCGCATAGACATTGGCATCCTCGAAGCGGCGCTCCTCGATTGCCTCGCGCACGCCCGGCAAGGTCTTCGCGCCATAGCCGGTGAAGCGGCCGGGGGCGTAGACGAGGTTCTTGTACCAGGGGCGATCGGGCAGGCCGCGATCGTCGAGGAGCAGCTGATCGATGTCGCGAAGCTGGGCATTGAGCTTCTCGCGCGTAGCGGGAGCGAGCTTGGCGCCCTTGTCGGCATAGGCATCGTCATAGGCGGTGGCGGCCGCCTTCAGCCGCTCCACCGCATCCTCCAGCGCCGCCAGTTCGATATGCGGCGTGCGCGCCTCGATAGCGGCCGGACCGACCGGCTTGAGCGGATCGCTGGCGAGCGCGAAGGCGCCGTCGCGCAGCAGCTTCTCGCGCTTGCGATCTTCCTCGCGGCGATCCTCGGCGAGCTTCTTCACCTCGGTCAGATAGGTGGAGACGGTGTCGGCGAAATCGCCGAAGCGCTGCGGCGGCGTATCCGAATCGGCGACGCGCAGCACCAGCCGCCCGACCGTCTTCGACAGCGCAGCGCCATATTTCAGGCCCGGATCGTCGAAGGTCGTCATATGGTGATAGCTGTCATAGACCGAGTGATAGACCCCGCCGCTCTCATCCTCGCCGCCAAAGCCGATATTGAGCGAGGGCAGGCCGAGATGCTGGAGATAGGCCGAATAGTCCGACCCCGAGCCGAGCGGCCCGATCGGCAGATCGCCGCCCCGCTCCGCCGCGGCGAGCGCGGCCTCGCTGACCCGGTCACTCTTGTCATAGGCCGAGACCCGGATGGCGGCACGCGCCCGCGCCGCCACAGTCGCACCCGTCTCGGGATCGATCACGTCTGCCGCAACGCCGTTCACCAGATGCTGGAAATCATGGCTGCCCTGCGCGCTCAGAAAGCCGCGGCCATTGCCGTCCGTATTGATGTAGATGACCGTCTTGGCCTTCAGCTCGGCGGCATGCTCCTCGGCCCATTCGGTCGAACCGAGCAGCATCGGCTCCTCGGCGTCCCAACTGGCATAGACGATCGTCCGCGCCGGCCGCCAACCCTGTTTGACCATGGCGCCCAGCGCCTTCGCCTCCGACATCATCGCGACATTCCCGGACAGCGGATCCGACGCGCCCAACACCCAGCCGTCATGATGATTGCCGCGTATCACCCATTGATCGGGATAGCGGGCGCCCTTCAGCGTGGCGATCACGTTGTAGATCGGCTTCAACGACCATTCGGATTTGACCGCGAGATGGACCTTCACCGCGCTGTCGCCGCCGATATGATAGGAGATCGGCAGGCCGCCATGCCAAGGCCCGGGCGAAACCGGGCCACCGAGCCGCGAGAGCAGTTTCACCGCGTCGCCATAGGACATGGGCAGCACCGGGATCTTGAGGATGGTCGGGGCATCCTCGCGACGGAGACGCTTCGCCTTTTCGGTCGCGCCGATGCCGGGCGTCAGCGGATCGCCAGGATAGAGCGGCATGTCCGCCACCGAGCCGCGCTGCACGCCGAATTCCGGCCGCGCGCCGCCCTTGGGATAGACATCGCTCTCGCCGTAACCGTCATCGGCCGGGTCGGAATAGATGATGCAGCCGATCGCGCCATGATCCTGGGCGAGCTTCGGCTTCAGCCCGCGCCAGCCGACGCCGTAGCGCGCGATGACGATCTTGCCCTTCACGTCGATCCCGCGCCGGGCGAGCGCCTTGTAATCATCGGGCATGCCGTAATTCACATAGACGAGATCGCCGGTGACATCGCCGTCGCCCTGGAAGGCGACATAGGGCGGCAGCGCGCCGGCGGTGTTGCCCGAGGTGTCGTCGCCCGGCACCGCAGGCTCCTGCCCGCCAAGGACGATCTTCTCGGGCGCGACCATCTCGACCGTTGTGGAGATCGGGGTCGGATAGAGCACGTGGAAGGTCTCGATATGCGCGTCCCAGCCCCATTCCCTGAACTGGGCGAGCATGAAGTCCGCATTGGCCTTGTTATGCGGCGCGCCGACATGGTTCGGTGCTGACGCCATCTGCTTCAGCCAGTCGAGCTGGTCCTGCGAGCTGACCCCGGCATCGAACGCCGCCTCGACCGCCTTGGGATCAGAAGGGCCCGCCTGGCCGGCCATTGCCGTCTGGGTGAGCGCGAGGGCGCACGCGCCCGCCATCAACATGCCAAGCGTCTTCATGCCGGTTTCCCCTTTTGCGATCGTGCGCTGCAACGCGATGCCCGATGATGCGTCAGCGGCTGCACGAGCGCAACGTTGTGCAGCGCAGCGGCGCGGCGTTCATGGGGGGCGATTCTTGCCGTTCTCATAATGCCAGCGCGATGGGCCCAACATGGGCTTTGGATCCCATATCGGGCTTGGACCATCCCATTCCCGGCTTGGCCGCTGCCATGCGGCGTCCGGGGTTGGTGGCTGCTCCGGACCCCGCTCCGGCTCCGGCCCGGGCCGAGGCTCCGGCGCGGGGTCCGGCTCGGGTGGTGGCTCCGGCTCTTGCGGGGGCTCCGACGTGGCGGCCTCTGGCGGTGGGCGGCGTGACGGTATGACTGGCGGCTGGTGATCCGCGACGCGGGCGAGCGCCTTTTCGATCATCTCGCTCGGCCAAAGATCGCGCGTTTCCTCTTCGCGGATTTGCCATTTCCTCGGCTGGCGCACGCGGAGCCAGTGCAGCGCGGCGGTGGGATCGGGCGGGAAATGGTGCGTGTAGGTGGCGTAGACCGGCTTATCGTCGCCGGCGTGCTTGAAGACCTTGGTGCGCTCGACGCTGCACCCGACGGCGCGGGAATAGAGGGCGCGTTCGACCCGGGCGTCGGCATGCTCCTTGCCGACCACCACCGCCTCGGCGAACTCCTCATGCGTGTTGCGCCAGCGATAGATGGTGCGGACGCAGACCTCGAAATGCTCGGCGAGCTCTTCGTCGGTGGCGCCGAGTTGGCACATGGTGCGGGCTTGCTCCACGAATTCTGGTTTGTAGATCATGGCGCTGTGGATAGCGCCCTTGGGGTTGGGGTTGAATCAAGGGTGGTGGGGGTGAAATGTCAGTAGGGTTCTGACTGTTTTAGTGGGGCATATCGCGAGGAATTATTATTATAATTCAATTATATAATAGATAAGTGCACTGGACTGCCCCCCTTGAGTGAGACACGGTAATTGAGTGACACGGTATCCAAGGAGGTAGCGTGTCAGACTGGAGTGCACCCCTGAGGTGAGACACAGCTAATTGAGGGACGCGGCGATATTGCCGCCATCATCCCCCGCCCTGCAGCCGCTCATGGTGGCGGATCACCTCATCAATGATGAAGCGCAGGAATTTCTCGCTGAACTCCGGATCGAGATCGGCTTGCTTGGCCAGCCCGCGCAGGCGGGCGATCTGGGCGTCCTCGCGGCCGGGATCGGCCGGGGGCAGTCCGCTCGTCGCCTTGTAGCGGCCGACCGCCTGGGTGACCTTGAAGCGTTCGGCGAGCAGGAA
>JBDTXU010000219.1:0-2062 GCA_040006055.1 Sphingomonas bacterium
CGTCCCATCGGCCGCGCGCCATAGAGCTTGTCATAGCCCTTGGTGGTGAGCCACGCCTTCGATTCGTCGTCGAGGCTGATATGGACGTTGCGGTCCGACAGCTGCAGCTCGAGCTGGAGGATGAACTTCTCCACCACCCGCGCGACCACGTCGGTCGGCAGGTACGAGAAGGGTACGATCGCATCCAGCCGGTTGCGGAACTCGGGCGTGAACATCTTCTGGACCGCCTGCTCGTCCTCGCCCTCGCGGGAGAGGTTGCCGAAGCCCAGAGTCTCGCGCGCCATGTCCGATGCGCCGGCATTGGTCGTCATGATCAGGATGACGTTCCTGAAATCGACGGTCTTGCCGTGGTGATCGGTCAGCTTGCCGTTATCCATCACCTGCAGCAGGATGTTGAATAGGTCGGGATGCGCTTTCTCGATCTCGTCGAGCAGCAGAACCGAGTGCGGCTGCTGGTCGACAGCATCAGTGAGCAGCCCGCCCTGATCATAGCCGACATAGCCCGGAGGCGCGCCGATCAGCCGGCTGACCGAATGCCGCTCCATATATTCCGACATGTCGAAGCGCTGGAGCGGAATGCCCATGATCGCGGCGAGCTGGCGCGCGACCTCGGTCTTGCCGACACCGGTCGGCCCGGTGAACAGATAATTACCGATCGGCTTGTCGGGATCGCGCAGGCCAGCGCGGCTGAGCTTGATCGCCGAGCTGAGCTTCTCGATCGCCGCATTCTGCCCGAACACGACCCGCTTCAGATCGGTATCGAGCGTGGCGAGCGCCTGGGTGTCGTCGGCCGAGACCGATTTCGGCGGGATGCGCGCCATCGTCGCGATCACCTGCTCGATCTCGCGGGTGGTGATCGTCTTCTTGCGCTTGTTGAGCGGCACCAGCATCTGCATCGCGCCGACTTCGTCGATCACGTCGATCGCCTTGTCGGGCAGCTTGCGGTCGTTGATGTAGCGCGCCGACAGCTCGACCGCGGACTTGATCGCATCCGGCGTGTATTTCACGGAGTGATGCGCCTCGAACGCCGTGCGCAGGCCGGTCAGGATCTTGATCGTATCCTCGATCGTCGGCTCGTTGACGTCGATCTTCTGGAAGCGCCGCAGCAGCGCGCGGTCCTTCTCGAAGTGGTTGCGGAATTCCTTGTAGGTGGTCGAGCCGATGCAGCGGATCGTGCCTCCCGACAAAGCCGGCTTGAGCAGGTTGGAGGCATCCATCGCCCCGCCGCTGGTCGCGCCGGCGCCGATCACGGTGTGGATCTCGTCAATGAACAGGATCGCGTCGGGCAGCTTTTCGAGCTCGTTGACAACTGCCTTCAGTCGCTCCTCGAAATCACCGCGATAGCGGGTGCCGGCAAGGAGCGCGCCCATGTCGAGCGAATAGATCACGGCCGGCAACAGCACCTCAGGCACATTGCCCTCGACGATCTTGCGCGCGAGACCCTCGGCGATGGCGGTCTTGCCGACGCCGGGATCGCCCACATAAAGCGGGTTGTTCTTGGAGCGGCGGCACAGGATCTGCACCGTCCGGTCGACCTCAGGGCCGCGCCCGATCAGAGGATCGACCTTGCCGTTTCGGGCCTTCTCGTTGAGGTCGACGCAGAACTGCTTGAGCGCGCTTTCGCCCTTGTTCTTGCTGTCGTTCTTGGCGGATTTCTCCTCCTCGGCGCCCTTCACTTCGCGGGGCTCCGGGGCGGCGCCGCCCTTGCCGACGCCGTGCGAGATGAAGCTGACGGCATCGAGGCGGCTCATGTCCTGCTGCTGGAGGAAATAGACGGCATAGCTCTCGCGCTCGCTGAACAGGGCGACGAGCACATTGGCGCCGGTCACCTCGTCGCGGCCCGAAGACTGGACATGGAGGATGGCGCGCTGGACGACGCGCTGGAAGCCGGACGTCGGCGACGGATCGGTCGCTGCATCGACCTTCAACGCCTCGAGCTCGGTATCGAGATAATGCGCGACGGTCGCCTTGAGCTCGCCAAGATCGACCCCGCAGGAGGTCATCACCTTCGAGGCATGCTCGTCATCGACGAGCGCGAGCAGCAGATGCTCGAGCGTCGCAT
>JBDTXU010000220.1:0-17340 GCA_040006055.1 Sphingomonas bacterium
TCTTCTCGGAAAAATTCGCCTGCCCGGTCTCCGGCTTCACCATCGCCGAGATCGAGCCGCGCCTCTTCTCCTTCAACGCCCCGCAAGGCGCCTGCCCGGCGTGCGACGGGCTCGGCGAAAAGCTCCTGTTCGATGAGGAGCTTGTCGTCCCCAACCATGCGCTCAGCATCAAGAAGGGCGCCATCGTCCCTTGGGCGAAATCCAACCCGCCGTCGCCTTATTACATGCAGGTCCTCGGCAGCCTCGCGCGCGAATTCGACTTCAGCCTCGATACGCCCTGGAAGGATCTCCCCGAGGAGATCCGCGACATCATCCTCTACGGCACCAAGGGCAAGCCGGTCACGCTGACCTTCATCGACGGCCGCAAATCCTATGATGTGAAGAAGCCCTTCGAAGGCGTCATCGGCAACCTCAACCGCCGCATGCTGTCGACCGAGAGCGCCTGGATGCGCGAGGAGCTCTCCAAATACCAGAGCAGCGCCCCCTGCGAGGTCTGCCACGGCGCGCGCCTCAAGCCCGAGGCGCTCGCGGTCAAGATCGGCATGCGCGACATCTCCTCGGTCACCCGCCTCTCGGTGGTCGATGCGCTCGCCTGGTTCACGGGCGTGCCCGAAGTCCTCACCGGCCAGCAGCGCGAGATCGCCGAGCGCATCCTCAAGGAAATCCTCGAGCGGCTCGGCTTCCTCAACAATGTCGGCCTCGATTATCTCAACCTCGACCGCACCTCAGGCACGCTGAGCGGCGGCGAGAGCCAGCGCATCCGCCTCGCGTCGCAGATCGGCTCAGGCCTGTCGGGCGTGCTCTACGTCCTCGACGAGCCCTCGATCGGCCTCCACCAGCGCGACAATGACATGCTGCTGAAGACGCTCAGGCGCCTGCGCGATCTCGGCAATACAGTGCTCGTGGTCGAGCATGACGAGGATGCGATCCGCACCGCCGATTACATCATCGATATGGGCCCCGGTGCCGGCGTCCATGGCGGCGCGGTTGTCGCGCAAGGCACCCTCGACGAGGTCCTTGCGTCGAAAGGCAGCATCACCGCCGACTATCTCAACGGCACCCGCGAAGTCCCGCTCCCGGACACGCGCCGCAAGGGCAATGGCAAGAAGCTGACCGTCCACAACGCCACCGCCAACAACCTGCGCGGCGTCACGGCGAGCATCCCGCTCGGTACCTTCACCTGCGTCACCGGCGTGTCGGGCTCGGGCAAGTCGAGCTTCACCATCGATACGCTCTATGCCGCCGCCGCACGCTGCTTGAACGGCGCCCGCGTCCTCGCCGGCAAGCATGAGAAGGTCACCGGCCTCCAATATCTCGACAAGGTGATCGACATCGATCAGTCGCCGATCGGCCGCACCCCGCGCTCGAACCCGGCGACCTATACCGGCGCCTTCACCCAGATCCGCGACTGGTTCGCGGGCCTCCCCGAAAGCCAGGCGCGCGGCTACAAGCCCGGCCGCTTCAGCTTCAACGTCAAGGGCGGCCGCTGCGAGGCGTGCCAGGGCGACGGCCTGCTCAAGATCGAGATGCACTTCCTGCCCGACGTCTACGTCACCTGCGACGTCTGCCACGGCGCCCGCTATAATCGCGAGACGCTTGAGGTGAAGTTCAAGGGTCGCTCAATCGCCGATGTGCTCGACATGAACGTCGAGGATGCGGTCGAGTTCTTCAAGGCGGTCCCCCCGATCCGCGACAAGATGGCGATGCTGGCCGAGGTCGGCCTCGGTTACGTCAAGGTCGGCCAGCAGGCGACGACGCTCTCCGGCGGCGAGGCGCAACGCGTGAAGCTCGCCAAGGAACTCTCCCGCCGCGCGACCGGCCAGACCCTCTACATCCTCGATGAGCCCACCACCGGCCTGCATTTCGAGGATGTGCGGAAACTGCTCGAAGTGCTCCACGCGCTGGTCGATCACGGCAATACGGTGGTGGTGATCGAGCACAATCTCGACGTCATCAAGACCGCCGACTGGGTGCTCGATCTCGGCCCCGAGGGCGGGGTGAAGGGCGGCGAAATCGTCGCCGAGGGCACACCGGAGCAGGTCGCCAAGGCGAAGGGGTCATTTACCGGCCACTATCTGAAGCCGCTGCTCGAGCGCGGGCGGGAGAGCGTGGCGGCGGAGTAGAACCTCCCCGCCGCTTACCCGGTCGGGCAGTCAGCGAAATGCTGCACCACTTCATCGCCCTGCGTATAAAGCATCACTCTTATTTTACCGCGCCTGTAGTGGAATTCGCAGAATGACATCGGATTACAATTATTGACTCCCATATAGCCTTGCTTGCGTAAATCGTAGACGGTTCGGCCCTCGCTATACAAATTGCCATCCACATTTTTTAAGAGCGCAGGCGCGGCTACCGGGTCCGGCTTCCATCCCGATCCGCGTAATATTGAGCGGGTCCGCGCAAACGACTTTCCGAAAACATTGGGTAATATCGCCTTGTCGCAGATCGCGTCGGTCGGGCGGCAGGGGCCGGATTTCGACGTCGTGCCCTTTCACGAAAAGGTCGTCAAAGGGTTTGACCCACAGATTCTTGAGCCTGAGGGCACCGTTTCCAATGTCAACAAGCTCTTCGGCCTGGAGTGTATCATCCGGCTTTCCCACATGAATAGCTGCGATTGGACAACCGTGATCGAACAGGACGCCCCTGCCATCGATCTGATTGCAGGCTTTGGCTTCATAGCCATATCGGCGCAGCACGTTCACGATCGTCACCGATCCAAACACGACCTCACCGCCGACCCGCCAGCCCCGCGATCGCGCCCATTTTCCTTCCGGTGTGCGTTGCGTCGGGTGATACTCGCCGCAAAAGTCATTCTCGTCTTTCCTATAAGCGATTATGGGCAAATCCGCCGTCGGCGCGATCGAAACATTCGGCACCAGGGACCTCACGCGATAAGCGCCTGCGTGATACCAGATCCCGGTGCGCACTACTGGCGTGAAGATCGTCCGGTTTCTGTCGTCGACCGCGGATGCCGTCGGCTGCAGCTGTGTCGCACGATGCCTCGAAGGGGTCGCTGCCGCTTCCTTGTCCTAATGTTTCGATGAACATGCAGCCAGCAGACAAAGGACCGCCAAAACTCCTGATCGGCCCTCCATCGCCCCGCCCTAATGCTGCCGAGGCAGATTTGATCTCCTTTTGTTCTGCATAAGTCAATTGGCTTTTTCCGGCGGTCGATCAAACCGGCTCAGGCGGAACGACTGCCATCGCAAGGGCGGGATCTCACAAAAGCCTGATCATGTGCCGGCACGAGCTTCGCTTCGCCGATCATCGCAATCAACGCCATAATTGGTGACGTGCTCACCTTGGGTGAGTATTTCGGCTGTCGCCTGCCCTGAGCGATAGTCCAGCCAGCATTGGCCCCGGGGTTCGCAGCCCACAACCTCGGTGACGCCATCGTGATACAGATAATCCTCACCGCTGAAGATATCGCCTTTCCCGTCGTCGCCGATGGCAGGAAGGCGGCGGTAGCGCGGGACCGGTTTCCACCCCGCTCTGCGCAATATCTTGCGCGCCTCCTGAATGGGCTTTCCGAATATATTGGGTACCGGCTTCTTGCCGTCGCACCATGTCTCGCTCGGCGGCAATGGCTCGATGTCGATATCATCGCCCTTCACGAAGAGATCACCAAAGGGCGGCTCTTTCAAGCCGCTCTCGATCCGAAAGCCGCCCCGCTCGGTCTCCGACAGGAAGCCGAGTTGATAGCCATATTCGGACACCGTCATCACGCTCGCGATCGGTCGGCCGTGATCGAACAACAGGAACTGACCGTCAATCGATATGCAAAGCCCCCCGACATCATGCTCCAAATGTCGCACGACGTTCACGGCAACCAGCTGGCCCAGCTTCCGCTCCGATGAGATCCGCCAGCCCCGGGCGACCGCCCATCTCCCCTCGGGTGTTTCGGCCTTTGGTTTGTCCGGGCAATATGCGTCATCCTGCTTTTCACGAATAATCACGGGCAGATCAGCGGTCGGCGCAATCAAGACACCGGCGACGAGCGACCGCACTCGAAAAGCGCCGGCCTGATACCATGTCCCCATGCGAACAGCTGGCGTAGGGATCGTTCGAGTCCGGTTATCGTCCTCCGGTGCCGATGTCGTTGGCCGTGCGGACGTTGCGCGATGCTCTTCCTTCGCCGCAGAGGCGTTGCCGTCACCCTTTGCCGAGCAAGCCGAGGCCAGGCAAAGGATTGCAATGACGTAAAATCGGCTTCTCATGACATGTATTGTCTTCACCGCGTCAAATCTTCGTTCGCGGATATGATCCTGTTTTGTTCCAACCGAGTCAAGGCGTATCGAAGCCGTCCAAGCCGAACGACCGCCATCTCGTGGGGGGGATGAAGGCCTTGGGCAAAATTCCGTTGGCTCTCCAGGCTTGCTCCGCCTGTCGGAATTCCGCTTGCCGATATTGCAGATGCCTGGCGAATTCCGCCGGCAGGTCGCGGAAACGTATCGGGGTAGGCTGAAGCTCTGCAAACTTGGTCGCTGCCCCGGTTTTGGGGTCGGTATGCGGTCTGGATATCGGATAGAAGCTATAATCCTCGGTAGCGCTCACCGGCCCCGAAGCGAAAACCGGCGCCGCCAGCGTCATCGCACCGCTGAGATTGCCCTTGAGAAGTTCGTCGATCGCGCCCTTCTGCCGAAGCAGGGTGATGGCAACCAGATCCTGCGTGATCTCCGAGAAATCCTTTCGGGACCAGAGAGCGACGCCATAATCTTTCCATGCCTGCCCCTTGATCTGGTATCGGCCACTGGCGTCGTCGCCGCCATAATATGCTTTGAGGTCGCGGAGCCTGGGGCGGCCATTATGGGAGAGATAATAGCCGTCCTTATCCGCACCTTCGGTATGCGCGTACAGATCCAGAAAGGCTTTCACCTCGGGCAAGGTATAGAGATAGGCTACGTCCGCCCTGATCTTGCGGCGGCCCGCGGCCGAGATCATCCCGCTTCCGGGTGATCCGTCCGCATAGGGGACCTCAGGTCCGGCGCGGGATTCGAACTCGGGAAGCCAGGCGCGGGCTTCCGGCCGTGTCCGATAGTCACCCCGGAAGGCATGCGCTCTGTCCCCGAAGCCCTTGTCGACGGTGGACAGGTCAGTGCCGAAGGCGGCGGCTACCTGTGTCTTCGCGGTTGCCGCCACTGCCGCCACGGTCACCCTGGACTGCTTGAGCGCGTTCGCGACATCGGGCGGTATCTGCACCTTTGGTCGCTTTGCCTTTGTCCGTTTGGTGGCTGCCTCCAGCAGCCCGGCGGGCTCGCCCGGTTCGCCGTCGGTAACAGGCGCACTGTCGTCGCGCATGCCGGCTGCAGAGTCCGGCACGGTCTCGACATCGCCGGAAGATTCGGAGTCATCAGCTGCGGCGGTCTCGACTGCGGAAGCCTGCCACGCGTCGCGATCGATATGGGGCGCATCGATGCCATCAGCGTGATCGCCTTCCCACGGTCTCGGGATGTCCGCGAACGCGCCCGATGGGGGTGGCGCCTCCGCATCGGATCGCGCGTTGTCTATCGCGATCGTGTCGCCGTCCCTGCCACCACTCCCCGGCGCCCGAAGCGCAGCAGAGCCACCCATCGCCCACCACTTCGCCGCCTGCTCCGCGGTATAACCGCGCGGGGCGATTTCCTCCGCCACCAGCGCATGGCCGAGATATTCCTCCACCTCGTCATAGGTCGCCGGGCGCTTGTCCCCGGTCAGCACGGCCAGATCAGTCTGCATCCGCGAGAGCAGGCGCATCGCGATATAGCCGCCCTTGGGGTGAAGGGCTGCCATGTCATCGGGCACGAGCCGCTTGCCAGGAGCCCTGGCCAATGAAGAAGGAGGTGGCGGCTCCACCGGCGCGGGCGACTGCGCCGCCTGAAACAACTGTGTTTCCGCATCGCCCACTGCGTCCGTCGCAACCGGCTCGGCCGGAATATCAGAGATCGTGAGATCGCCCGGAGGGTCGGCGGGCCACAATGCGCTGTCGCTATCGATATCGCCGGGCAAATGGGTGATGGGGTCCATGGGCGCCTTTCCGCTTCTGCATCCAGGCGGACCAGTGCGCCTGTCGAAAAAGGCCTAACCGCGTTCGGCATAGGGTTGAATCAGCCGGCAGCGAGCGCCCGGGGCCATCGGGCCAATCCCGATCGATCCGGAATGATATCACGCGTTCGGTTATAGATGTCATGGCCACCGCCATTCCTCACGGCGCAGCAATGGCACAAAATATGCTTCCTAATCAGTATGTTTCAGCGACACCCTCAGAAAGTAGCGCGTATCGCGGCAAGCGGGCGAATTAGGGCTCTGTTCATCAATCGTTTCCGAAATTTTAGGTAGCTAAAGCTATAATCGAAATCGAAAGCCGCCGCTGCACTCGAAACACGCCTACAGATCGGATCAATACTCAGAGTGACAGATCAGCCCGGTCTCGACGCGCAAGTGCCTTTGGCCCGCAAGAATGTGCTGCTGTCCGCGACCATCGCGGCGGGGGCGCTCAAGGTGCCGGTGCGGATCCGCAGCCTGTCGGACAGCTGCGCCATGCTGGACGGGACCGTGCTGCCCGATCCCGGCACCGTGCTGACATTGCGCCGGCTCCAGCTCGAGATAGGCGCGACGGTCATCTGGTGCGACTCCGGGCGCTGCGATGTCGCGTTCGAGGGCAAGGTGTCGGTAGAGGATTGGGTCGCCGGCAACTGCCTGCCGCAGCGTTTCGTGGTCCCCGGCCAGGCCCGGGTCGATGCGATCCAGTTCGCGCTGCGCCGTGGCGAAGCGCCGCCCGAAGAAGCTCCACCGCCAACTATGCCCGTCGCGGTTGCCGATCTGGACCAGCGCATTGCCGAGGAGATCGAGGTGGTGCGACGGCTTCTGGAAACCGTCGGCGATGAACTCAGCGACGATATGGAGCTGCTCCAGCGCTTCGGCGAGGCGCTCCAGCGCTTCGACTTTGGCTGCCAGACCCTCAGCCATCTCGCCGCCGTCCTCAGCGCCCCCGATCGCGCGGCGGCGGTCGCCGCCGTGACGATGGAGGAACTGCGCAACCGCCTTCTCCAGAAGCCGGTTTCGTGAAGGCCTGCGCGGTGCATCGAACTGCATTGGCGTGAACATCGCGTAGCCCTCTATAGGGGCGTAACCTTTCCCTCTCGCCTATACATTTTACCCATCCACGCCCTCGCGTCGGCTAAAAGCGGCGCTGCTCACCCCGCCCGCCCAATCAGATCCCTCATCACCTTGCGGCGAATGGCATCATTCTTTTCCCGGACCATCCCCGGAATGAGAAAGGCGTCGAACAGCACCCACACAAAGCCGATGACGATGAAGTAGGAAAGGATCTGCAGCACCGCCGTTCCGGGCCGCCCGAGATAGAAGCGATGGGCGCTGACGAACCATAGGAAGAACCAGAACAGGTAGGCCAGGCCGGCGTTCGACCCGTCATTCGAAACCCGCTGCTCGACCAGCGATAGTTCAGCCGTCGTATATGCCATGCTGTGGCTCCTCACTCACTTCGATCGCCGTGCACCATTGCCGTCCGGGCGCCATCCCTCCACGATGGTGCCTGCAAGACGCCTGTATTGCAAGTGTAATACACTGGTTTGACGCACACCCCGACATTGTCCGCCACCCCGACATCTCAATTACCGCGACACCTGCAACAACCCCGAAACCGCTTCCGCGCGCACAAGACACTTCCGCCAAAACTGCGCTAACCACAGCCACCCATGCCACCCCACGCCCTGATCGGTGAAAGCTCACCCGATATCGAGCGCCCCCGCCGGCAACCGCCGCGCGAGCCAGGTGACGATCTCGCGACCCTCGGGCTCATCGACGCCGCCTGCGATATACACCGTCTCCGCTCCGTAATCGAAACGGACCGCACCCACTCCAGGCCGGATCCAGAACGGCGTCTGCATGTAACGCATGCCGAACGGGGCGACCGCCGGCGCGGCGCTCCGCAGGTTACGGATCACGCTGCCGCGATAGCGCCAGCTTCGCATGATCGGCTTTGCGCCGGAGCGCACAATGATGTCGCCGCCTTGCACGGCGATCATTTCCGCGCTCCAGATCTGCAGCGCCAGCGTCGAGCACACAGCCACGAAAGCCACCGCCCAGAAGCAGAGCCAGATCAGCAGAAACGGCTCGAAATTTCTCATCACTTGCGCCAGCGCCGCAATCCCGCCGGCGGTCCAGCCGGCCAGCCAGATCGGGAGGAAGATTATGACGAACCAGTTACGCCGCACCGGAATACGGATTTGCTCCACACCATCGACTGTCTCGACCCTGTGCCGTGCACTCCGCGGCTCGACATAATGACCCACCTGCGTACCCCCAACCAATGTCACGCGCCCGGATTACAGGAGCCGCGCGGCGCGGCATAGCTGCCAGAAGGCAACGCGGTTTTCTTGAACTACTGCAAAGTCTGATCACTCTCACCCGCGCCTTGATTCAACTCTTCGCCAAGGCCGCGCAGGGTGTCGCAGTACGCGGCACAATCACCGCGCCGCTCTTTCACATGACCGACACCGCAGCCGATGGCGACCCTGTTTTCCTCGGAACAGGGAACCGATTTTCCCTGTTCCGGCGATAACAGGGAAAGCGATCTTCCCTGTTATTTCCAACAGCTTCCCTATTAATTCCAACAGCATGGCCGCCATGAGCAACAGCAAAAATCACTCAACCATTTGAATTGCAATGGAAAATTCGCCACATTGGCGCCACGGCTGGCTCGCCGGAAAAGTTTTTCCGGCCGATAACAGGGCGAACAGGGAAAAGGCCGGGGCGGAAGCGCAGGCGAGGGCAATGGCGGACGATCCGCTTACAAAACCTCACCCGCTTTTCAGACAATCCCGGCCATAGTCTTCGGAAAGGCGATCTGGCGCAATCGCGCGCCATAGCCGCGCGCCAGCCCCTCATGTGCCATCCGCGCCTCGATCGTCTTGGCGCTGCCGGCCTTCATGAGCGAGATCTGCTCACGCTTCAGAAGATAATTGATGTCCATTGTGAACCTCCCACAGGGAGCGAGAGCGCAATTTCTCTCAGTCACACGTTGCTCGGATAATCCGGTGATGAGAGGCTCTAGCACAGTATCGAGCCCTTGCGCAGCCATTGCGGGGTAGCTGGCCCATTATTCCGCCAGCCCGCCGCGCACCACCAACCGCCGCGCCCTGATTCAACCGCCAGCCGGAACAGGGCAGGGTGGCGCTGCACATGATGAAGCCACCGCACCGCGCCTTCACACGTCCGACACACGCCCGATCGCGACCCTGTTCCGCGCCGAACAGGGAGCCGCTTCTCCCTGTTCCGGCGATAACAGGGAAGGCAATCCTCCCTGTTAATTCCAACAGCCTCCCTGTTAATTCCAACAGCATTTCCGTTATCGGCAGCATCGAAATTCTAGTAATATACTGAATAATTATGATAATTATCAAGATCGGCGCCGAAGCTGGCTCGCCTCGAAAATTTTTTCGGCGAATAACAGGGAGGAACAGGGAAGGGACCGTGCCGATAATGACGAAACCCGTCCATCTCGAGCACGCTATCGAGGGAGCGACCAGAGTCGGTCTGCGACAATGAATCGCTCCCGGAAGATGGCGGCGCGGGGCCCTCCCACTCGCCGCCCTCGTCAGCCCGATGCCGGCTCAACGATATTCGTGCTCCCAGTCGTCCGGATAGGGCGCCTGCCAGCGCGCGGGCGCGACCCACGCCGTGCCGCGCGGCGCGAAATGCGCCTCGATCCTGCCGACCCGTCGCAGCGCGTCGCGCGTTGCCACCTCGCGGCAGCTCGGTTCGAGCACCGAACTGCTGTCATCCTCGCCGAGTCGGTCGCAGAGATAGCGCGCGGTCAGGCTGATCCGGCGGCGCAATTCGGCGCGGTCCTCGCGGTAGCTGAGGTCGAGATCGGCATAGCTCACATGCTGCGACGCCGATTCCACATCGCTGGGCAGCCGGCCATAATGGCCGGTGATGACGATATCGTCCTGATACTCCGGCTCGTCCTGCGCTATGGCCGGCGTCGCCACGGTCATCATGGCCACAGCCGTCAGCAGCCCGCAACAGGCGGGCGCGATCAATGGCATTTTCATGGGTGCTTCTCCTGGTTCAAGGCGCGGCCAACGCCTGCGCGGTCGAACCCCCGCACCGTCAAAACCCCCGGGCCCACACCCTGTTCCCGGCTCATGCTCCTCGGGGCAAAGAGCTGGCGCCGATAAGGCAATTGCTCGGCGGCGGACTGCGAGATCGTTTCGCTTGCGGCGAAAAAATCGGCCGATTGGGGGGGCCTGATCCGTCGTCGCGCGTTACCCCCGCTTCAAGGGACGGAGGTAATTGAATGATCGAGATCAGCCATGAAATCCACACGCTCAACGGCCTGATCGCCCATCTGATCGACAGCATCGACGCTTATGTCGCTGCGGCCGAGGAGCCGCAGGCCGGCCGCCTCGGCGAGATGTTCCGCGCCCGCGCCGATGAGCGGCGCAGCGTGGTGCGCAATTTTCAGTCCGAAGTCGCGCGGCTCGGCGGCGAGCCCGAGGAATATGGCACCCTGCTCGCGCGCGCCCACCGCACCGATCTCAAACTGAAGGCGGCAGTGGCCGGCAATGATGCCCGAGCGATCATCAGCGAGGTCGAGCGGGGCGAGGATTATCTGAAGGCGCGGTTCGAAAGCGCGCTTGCTGACGAAAGCCTCCCGCTTTCAGTCAAGCTGGTGCTCCGGACCGGCTCGGGCGTGGTACGCGAGGGCCATCACCAGATGCGCGAGTTCAGGCACGCACTCGCTGTCGCAGCCTGATCAGGCGGCGGGCGGGGTCGACCCCGCCCATCCCTTCAGCCCCCGCATTTCCGCGCCCGCTGCAACCCGCGCAGGAAGCCGCGCCGCGCAAAGCCGGCGGTGACCGCCGCCGCATAGCGCCGCTCGGCCGGCGCCGCGCCGCTCACTTCGCGGACGATGCCGCGGAACGGGATCAGCGAGTTCACCACCGCCTGGCCGCCGGCCTTGACGAGGCTCTGCTTCTTCGGCGCTGCCGTGCTCTCATAATCAGCGCCGATAAGCGCGCTGAGGTCGCTGATCGAACGCGCAATCTGCCGGCATGTCGCCGTGCCTGCCGGGCCATAGGGATCCTGGCTCACCTCCTCCAGCAGCGGCGGGATCTTGGTCTTGGCGAGGCCAACATCGCGCACCGGCTGGGAGACGACCTCTCCGGCCTGTTTGACGTTCGACTCCTTCTGCTCGGTCTGCGCGAACGCTGGCACCGCCACCAGGATCGCCAGCGCCGCGATGAGGGACCGGCCCATGCCGGATGCTGCAGCTGCTATCGTCATTCGCTTTTCCCTCATGTCCTGAAAACCAGAACGCCCCCGTAACGCTTGGCGTCAGCCTTTCTTTCCGGTGAGCCCGAAGAAAGCCGCCGCCTTCCTCGCGATCGTCACCCCCTCGCTCTTCGCGATCGCTGTGGAGAGATGGTCGAGCATATGGTCGGCGCCCGGCACGATCTGCAGATCATAGGTCGCGCCCGAACCCGTCATCACCTGCCGCGCCCGCGCTTCGGAGCTCCACGCCACCTGCGCGAGCCCCCTGGTGCCGCGCCCGCCGGTGATCGGCACATTCTGGTCGTCAGCGCCGTGGATCGCGAGGATGCGCCTGCCCTTGGCGCTTGGGCATTGCGCGACCGGCAGATTGAGCGGGCCCGAGATCGCGACGCCGGCCGCGTAGAGGCTGGCCTCGCACAGGATCCGCTGAGTCATCATCGCGCCGTTCGAATGGCCGATGCCGAACACGCGTTTACGGTCGATGCCGTATTTCCCAGCCAGATAGCCGACCGCCCCACTGATATAGGCGACATCGTCGGTCCCGTTCCGCGCCGGCTGCCCGCAACACCCGCCACCGGCATTCCATCCCAGCGCCCGCGCGCCGAGAAAGCGTGTCACCGCCGTGCCGTTCAGATAGACGACGATAAAGCCGTCCCGGTCGGCCTCGGCATCAAGGTTGAGTCCGCTCTCGGACTGGCCGTTGACGATCCGGTCGGCATTGCCCATCCCGCCATGCAGCACGACGACCAGCGCGCGCGATCCGCTGGCCGGCAATCGCGCCGGCACATGGACGATCATGTCGCGCCCGCCATAATGATCCACCGTATCGGCGGCACTGGCCGATATCGGCGCGATCACCGCACCCGCAAGCGCCAGCAAACACCAGTTCCGAAACAGGATCATCGCGCGTCCCTCCCGATTGTCCGGGCAGCGTTTATCAGGCGCCGATCGGCAAGGGCAGGGGCATCTTTCAACCTAGCCCTGGTTCATCACCGCCAAAGCCCGGCCGCGCGCAGTGCGTCCTCGATGACCTTCTGAGGCCCGCTCACCCGCTCGCGCCCCGACTCCTTCTCGGCGACAGGCTCGTGCCGCCGGGGTGCCGGGCGCGCGCTCATCGTCGCGGGCCTGCATTCCGCAATGCCCCAGGACCTGGCGATCTGCGCGGTGCTCGATATCCCCACATCCAGCATATGCGGGGCCGCATTGCCCAGCCCATCGGGCCCGCGCGGATCGATCGGCGTCCCATGCCCCATCCCGGCGATCTCATGCTGCTCGATCGCCACCCGGCCATCGGCATCATGCCAGACCGAATGCGTATCCTTGCCCAGCCTCTCGACCATATCAGCCGCCTCACCGGTGCCGTGCAGCTCCCGCCACTGCGCGACGATCCGGCCCATATTGGCGATGGTGACGGTATGGTCCGCAGTGCCGTGCCACACCGAGATCGTCGGCCAGTCGCCCCGATGCCCGCGCGATGCCTCGCGCACCAGCGCGGCCAGCGCGCCATCGTCGGGGCCGCCATGCCCGCGCATCCTGTCGAATGCCTCGGGCACATTATGCGCTGATCCATAGGGCAGCCCAGCGATGATTGCGCCGCCGGCGAACAGCTCGGGATAGGTCGCCAGCATCACCGATGTCATCGCGCCGCCCGCCGACAGGCCGGTGACAAAGATGCGCGCCGGGTCGAGATCATGCGCGAGGATCATCGCCCTGATCATCTGGCGGATCGACTGCGCCTCGCCGCCCTCGCGGCCGATGTCTTCGGACATGTACCAGTTGAAGCAGAGGTTGGGGTTGTTCGCCCGGGTCTGTTCGGGGAACAGCACCGCGAACCCCTCGCGGTCGGCGAGAGTCGACCAGCCGGCGCCATGATCATAGCCGCCAGCGGTCTGGGTGCAGCCATGCAGCACCACGACGAGCGGCGCGGCGGGCCGCAGGTCGGCCGGCACATGATATTTCGCCACCAGCGCGCCGGGATTGGTGCCGAAAGCAGTGAGGGTCGAAAGCTGCGGCGCGGCGACCGGGCCGGCCGCGCGATGGCCATGGCCGCCGGGCGTCAGGTCGCGAAAGGCGGCGAGGCGCGCCATCGTGTCCGAAATGCTTCTCATGCCGCCACCGCCTCCATCGCAATGCCCGGAAAACGGCACCGACTCGGATAGAACGTTACCCCAGATGTTTCGTTGCTGCACTGCACAAAAAGGATGAGGCGCCGCGCGCGTGTCGAATGCGGTGTTTCCTCGGTGCTCACGCCGCGAGTGCGTCGACGAAATTGGTCGTAACCGCATCCATGCGCGCAAGCTGGCTGTCGACCCGGCCAAAGCCTTCGCCCAGCCGCACCACGTCATCGGCCATGCCGCGCGTCCGATCGGTGATCGAGGCCACGAGCTGCGAGACGGTGCGCACCGTGAGCGCCGTCTCATCGACTGCCTCGGCGATGTGGGAAACTTGCTTGCTCTGCCCGGCAACCTTCTCCGCCATCCGTTCCGCTGTCTCGCGCACTTCGGCCATGGTGTGCTGGACCGAGGCGACGGAGGCGACCGACTCGGCATTGGCGGCCTGGATCGCGATAATCTTCGCCGAGACCGCGTCGGTGGCGTGCGCGGTCTGCGCGGCGAGCGACTTCACTTCTTGTGCCACCACCGCGAACCCGCGGCCGGCATCGCCCGCGCGGGCCGCCTCGATCGTCGCGTTGAGCGCGAGCAGATTGGTGTGGCCTGCGATTTCCCGGATCAGCCCGATGATCGAAGTGATCTCCTGCACCTCCTCGGACAGGGTAGCGGAGGCATCGACCGTGTGGTTCATCCGGTCGGCGGCCAGCAAGGTGATCTGGGTCGCGTCCTTCAACTGGTCATTCAGTTCGGACAATACGCCGTTCAGGCCGGCCGCGGTGCGGGCCGCGCTGTTCATCGCGTCGGCGGATTGTTCAGCGGCCGAGGCGACTTCGGCGATCTGCTCGAGCGTGTCGCGGGTGGATTTGATCGTCGTGTCGGTAAGGTTCTGGAATGCGCGCGCGTCATCGAGCGCGGCGGCGAGCGTCGTCGAAACGTCGCGGTGGAACGCCTCGCTTTTCTCCATCCGCTCGGCCGCCGCCTCCCACCGGCGCAGCTCGCCGACTTGCCATGACAGGATTTCGCATTCGAAGGCGCAGAGCTCCCGCAGGGTCTCGCAGATCCGCGGGGCAAGCTCGCGATCTTTCACGTCCTTACGGATGCGCTCCACGGTGCGGCTGACGATCCTGGTCTTGCTCCTGATGATGATGGGAATCGGCGTGGAGCGTTTCGTCATGCCGATCGCCTCCTCGGCGATATACTGCACCCACCTGGCATCCACCGGCCGTTCGAACTTGTGATGCAGCGACCGCATCGCCTCATCGAGAGTGGCATCTCGTTCCGCCTGTGATAAGGTCCCGCCGGGCCCGCCACTATCCAGGGCCGCCGTCAGCCATTCGCGCTGCGTCTCGACAATGATCGGCCCGGCCGCGGCCCATGCCTCAGCCACTGCCTTTCCAAGCGCATTGTCGTGATTATAGACTTTCAGGCGCAGTGAAACGTCCTGGTCGGACATCAGGCCAGTTACAGCGCCGTCTTTATGCCGGTTTGCCACCATCATCGATCATCACCCCTCCCGTCCCTTATGGGTTATTATGGACGATCATCGTTTAATTCCGATTTACATTGTAAATGTTTACGGATCAGCGCACCGGGTCGAGATTCCGGTTGCCGCAATCCGGCCCGCGCCGCACCGGGTTGCACCGCGCGACCACGCCGCCCGGCAACCGCACCTGATAGCCTCCGGGAAAGCGCGAATCGGGCCAGAGATAGTCGGTCGAGACATATTGCGCACCGCTCGCCAGCGCCGCCTCGCGCCGCCTGGTGTCGTTGAAGCGCGCCTCCTTGGTGTCCGCATCGGCACGCGCCCGCACGAGATAACCCGCGGCCACGTCGCGCGCGATGCGAGCGCCATCCGCTACCGGGTCATTGAGCGTGAGATAGGCGGCGGCCGGTGAATCCTCGTCAGTGTTGATGAAGAATATCCGCCCCTCGAGCGACCGCCGCGCGCCGCGATAGGCCGCCACCTTGGCGGGCGTTTCGTCGAGCGCGAACAGGAACCGTCCCCGCGCCTTGGCCAGAGTCGGCCAATGGTCCGCGCGCACCGCATCGCGCAACGTGGGATAGCTGCCCTGGACATTGTCCGGGGTGATGAGCTTTCGCGCGGGCATGACTGACCGGATTACGGCATCGAGCGCATCCCAGGCGGCGGCGTCGAAGGGCAGGGCGTCGATGCCGCCCCGCGCCGCATATTGCTCATCCTTGGCGTTGAACAACAGCAAGATCGGCACATGCCGCGGATGTGCGTTAGACCAGCGCAGAATGAGGCGCAGGCAGTCGGTCAGCAGCACGCAGCTGCTTGAGTTGTCGATGCCGGCGATATGCAGCACCTTGAAGCCCGGCCGGAGTAGCGCAGGATTACTCGATCCCTTGGCATAATGCCCGCCCTTGGGATCATAATTGACGTCGATCTCAAGCTGCCGGGCCCCGGCGTCGAGCTGCTCGGCGAGCGGGCGATGCGCATAATCGAGCGAATCCGCGATCGCGATGCTGACTGCGCGCACCTTCGCCATCGTCTCGGCCGGCATCGCCTTCTTGTAGCTGTTGTGCGTGCCGACGACGCTGATGTCATTGAGGTGCAGCGGTGCGTGCGGTTGGGCGGACGCCGCTCCGGAGAGCAGGGCGGCGAGCGGAAGAAGAACCCATCGCAGCGGACTCGCGGTATTGGGCCCGTCCTTGTTCATTGCTCGTCCCTCGCATCTCGAGACGTCGCTATATGGCGGCAGCGAGACGCCGCAAGATGCGCGGGCGACGTTACCCCTGCGCGGCTCACCAGAAGGCGGCAGGATCGGGCGTCGGTGCCTTGCAGGCGCGATTATCGCCGTGCTTGCAGGCGTAAACCTGGTGCCGCCACACGGCCATGGCATCAGCATAAGCGCGTTGCTGGCGACCGGCGATGCGGGCATCGGCAACCACGGCGCGGTGATGCGCGCGCAGCGCAGCGCGATACGCCACCATGTCCGCCTCATATTGAGCCTGTGTTGCGGCGACATCGTCGGCGTGCGCCGCCGCGAGATTGTCCTGCCGGGCCGCCGCCTGCGCAGCGATATCCCGATTGGCCGCCGCTTCGGGGGTATCGGCGGGCGCGGGTGTGGGCGTGGTTTGGGCCGGCGCGGCTGTCGCGATGCCCATCGCGGCGGTCGCGATGCCCATCAGGGCCGCGGCGATGGCGAGGCTGGCGATCTTCATGATCATTCTCCGAAAGCTCAGGCGGCTTAAACGGACAGGCCGCCCCGGCCGTTCCCCTCGCACCGTCTCCTGTCCGGCAAGCCGAGGCGGCGCTTGCCTCGCGCGGGCGTCCACCCCATCATCCGGCCTATGTGCAACGAAGCCTCTCGCCGCGTCTCGGTCGATCAGATCCATGACGCCTTCAGGGAATTCCGCATCCCGCTGCTCTTCCCCGAAGGGCTGCCCAATCTCGCAGCGCTCGACAGTATCCGCATCACCGATCCGACCGTGATCGTCCGTGCTGCTACGACTGACGCGAACACGACCGAGCTGGTCCAGCGCCGCTGGAGCTGGCCCGGCCCGAGCGGCAAGCCGGTCTATAATTATCGCGGCGATGGGCGCTCTTTCCACAATTCGCCCACCGGCGGCCGCTGCCTGATCCCGCTCGACGGCTTCTATGAATTCACTGAGCCCGGCACGCCGGCCGATGACGCGCCGAAACCGAAGCGCCAGAAAAAGGACAAATGGCTGTTCACGCTGGCGCCGGGCGGCATCATGGGCAGCGACTTCTTCTGCGTCGCCGGTGTGTGGCGCGCCGATGCGAAGGTGGGTGAGGCCTTCACCATGCTGACCTGCGAGCCCGGCCCCGACATCGCACCCTATCACCACCGCCAGATCGTCCTGATGCCGCGCGCGCATTGGGCAGACTGGCTCTCCGGTACTGTCCCGGCGCCCGAGCTGATTCACCCGACCCCGGCCGGCACCTTGTCCGTCGCGCCGGCGCGCT
>JBDTXU010000221.1:0-2254 GCA_040006055.1 Sphingomonas bacterium
ACCTGCAAGGGCAGCGGAATATCGCCGACCTCGTCGAGGAACAGCGTGCCGCCATGCGCCTGCTCGATCTTGCCTTCGGTTGTCTTCACCGCGCCGGTGAAGGCGCCCTTTTCATGGCCGAACAGCTCGCTTTCGAGCAACGTATCCGGGATCGCCGCGCAGTTGATCGCGACGAACGCGCCTTTGCTGCGTGGGCTGGTGTCGTGCAACCCGCGAGCGAGCAACTCCTTGCCGGTACCGCTCGCACCCAGCAGCATTACGGATACGTCAGCACCGGCGACGCGTTCGATCGTGCGGGTGACCTTGAGCATCTCCGGGGACGCGGTGATCATCCCGCCGAGCGCGGTATCGCCGTCCTGGCGCTCGGCCAGCCGCCGATTCTCGGCTTCCAGCGCATGGACGTGGAAAGCGCGGGCCACGATCAGGCCGAGCGCGTCGATGTCGATAGGCTTGGCGTAGAAATCCCAGGCGCCGTCGCCGATCGCTTTCAGCGCGCTGGTGCGGGCGCCGTGGCCGGATGCGACGATCACCT
The DNA here is from genome assembly GCA_040006055.1 of Sphingomonas bacterium. Taxonomy (GTDB): domain Bacteria; phylum Pseudomonadota; class Alphaproteobacteria; order Sphingomonadales; family Sphingomonadaceae; genus Sphingomonas. The sequence goes on from JBDTXU010000221.1 coordinate 533, forward strand.
TGGTGTCGGGCTTGAGCGCGAGGATCGCTTCAAGCGTCGCAAAGCCCTCGGTCACGCCGTCGGGGTCTGGCGGCAGGCCGAGATCGAGCGTGACCACCGCCGGCTCCTCGGCGCGGACCATGTCGAGCGCCGAGGCGCGGTCGCCGGCGACGACCACGTCATAATCCTCATAGGCCCAGCGCAATTGCCGCTGGAGGCCGAGATCATCCTCGATGATCAGCAGTTTCGGCTTGATCTCGCTGTTCATGCCGCGCGCTCCATCGCAACATGGTCGGGGGTGGGGAGCAGCACCCGGAAGCGGGTGCCTTCGCCCTCACGGCTCGTCACCTCGACGCTGCCGCCCATCGCCTGGGCGAGCTGGCGCGCCTCGAACGCGCCGATACCGAACCCGCCGGCCTTCGACGAAACGAAGGGCTTGAACAATTTCTCGCGGATAAAGGCCGCCGTCATGCCGCAGCCCTGGTCGATCACGTCGACCGCCATGTGAGTGCCCTCGTTCATCACCACCATCAATACCGGCTCGGAGGGGGCGCTTGCCTCAACCGCATTCTGGACGAGATGACCGAGCAATTGCTCCAGTCGCGCCGGATCGGCGAGCGCCAGCGCCCGCGCGTCGCAGACCACGGCTATCGGGTGCTGGCCCTGGCGCCGCGCTGCCACCCGTTCGACCAGCGGCAGCAATTCGATCGCGCGCAGCTCCTCTGGCCTGCCGGTATTATGTTGCGACAGGCGCGCGAGCAGATCGTTCATGCGCCCGGCCGAATCCTGCAGGGTCGCGATCATGTCGGCGCGGAACTCCGGATTCTCGGCATGGCGTTCGGCATTGCGGGCAACAAGGGTCAATTGGCTCACCAGATTCTTGATGTCGTGCATAATGAAAGCGAAGCGGCGGTTGAATTCATCGAAGCGCTGGGCATCGGAGAGGGCTTCCTGCGCACGCGCCTCGGCGAGATAGCTCGCGACCTGGCGGCCGGCGATGCGGAGCAGGTCGAAATCCTCCCAGTCGAGCGCCCGGTCGAACGGTGGCCGCGCAAGCAGGATCACGCCGAGCAGCCGGTCGAGATGGACCAGGGGAACCAGCGCCCAGGCACTGGCCTCGTTGACCATCCACAAGGGGATCACCGCGATTTCCTCGGCGTTGGTCTTTTCGCCGCGCACCGCATCGAGCTCAACGATCCGGCCGGTCTTGTTGAGATAGGCCGGAAGTGTTTCGTCGCTGCCCGATTGGGGCAGGCCTTCGTGTGCCCAGTTCCAGCCGGCACCGATGCCGAGCCCGGGACCGTCGGGCACCAGCAACAATCCCGCGGGCGAGTCGGTCAGGTCGGCGACCGCTTTCACGATCCGCTCATCGAGCGGCGCGGCGCCTTCGCCCGGCTTGCCCAGCGTATCGGTGAAGCGAGTCCATTCAGCGCGGTAATCATAGCGGTGGCTGAAGAAATGCTTGGCGAGCTTGACCTTTGCCCAGGCGCGAAGCCAGGGCGAGGAGAGCACGGTCAGCACGGCGGCGGTCGATCCGAACACAAAGGCGGTCTGCAGCACGCGCGCACTGCTGCCGCCAAAGGCAGCTATCGCGCTGGTCCCGGCCAGCATGGCGACGGCGTATAGCAGGGTCGCCGCGAAGGAGACGGTCTGCCAGGCGACGGTGCGCGAGAGCCGCAGCGTCCAGTCGCCATTGCGCTGCACCGCGACCGCAAAGATCGGGGCGGCGAACGCCATGACGAT
>JBDTXU010000222.1:0-1810 GCA_040006055.1 Sphingomonas bacterium
CCGGCATATCCTCGGGCCATGCGCCGCGATCCGGGCTGAACACGCCCTTGCGCACCCCTTCGATAGCGCCGACCGAGTGGTTGACCACTGCTTTCACCTGATAGCCGAAGGGCAGCATATCGTCGGCCAGCCGCGCGCTGACAATGTCGCCGCCCGGGATGCCCTGCTCGGCGGCGAAAACATCGGCCTTTTTGAGCAAGGCTGCGAGCGCGGTCAGGATCTGGCGGCAGGACGGGATAGTCGCGGCGTAGAGCGAGAAGGTCATGATATTTCCTCCGACGGGACGCCGGTCGCGCCGCGCGTATTTCAGGCGGGCTTGGGCAGGCTGAGAACTTCAGACCCTAGCCTCTTGCCGCCCGAAGCCGCAACGTCTGCCCTTGGTAAAATTTGCGCGACAACCAGGTATGGCAAGGGCAAAAGGGGGTCGGGAAATGCTGGCATTGATGTGAGCGTCGCAATCGCAATCAGCACCGGATACGCGCGATGACCAGATCCATCCACGCGTCAGTGGGCGCCGCCCAACAGGTAGTGGCCTAATCCTCCAACTCGTCGAACATATAATGCATCGCCGTATCAAGGGTCGTGCTAGTCGGCGCAAAAGGCGAAGCGCCACCCTTTCCTGAAATACAGGACGCCCGCAGCGGGCTCGATTCCCAGGTAGATTCCATCCTCCTTGCCGTGCGGAGACCAGCAATCGAGCGAATCGGAACCGCGCGCCCGCTCGAAGATATCACCTCGCCTGCAACTAGCAGGGTTGGTTTTCCAGCTGGGCCAGTGGGGAGGATGACGACACCATAGTCGCCTTTTTTGATCACAGGAGGATTTTCATGGAACACGATGTTCAGCAGGACGACGCCCTGCGAACCCGAGCTGAAAGTGTCTTTGAACCTGCCATAAACGACGGTTGTTTTCGTACCTTGCCCCTCGAAATCCAGGGTCAACGATCTCCTGCCTTGCAGATCCAGAAACCGATCAACGGATTCGGGCCGGGGCTGGGATTCCGATTGGGGCTGGGCGGCTTCGCCTGCATTGGAAACGGCGGGTAACACAGGTATCGGCAGAGGCGCTTTCGCGAGCGCTGATGCCGGCGTCGCGAGTCCACGATTCCCTGATAGTGGCGCGCTCGGTGCGGCTGCGTTCTGTGCAGCTTGCCGGGGTCATTCCCCTGGCAACCGCTGCCGAGCGCGCAGGAGCGCCGTCAGATTCAGGCAGATCAGCCTCTTGTGGATCATCTAAACCTCCCCGATTCATGATCGAAAGCGTGACGCGCCGGTTGACTTACCGCAGATGTCCGATCGCGGCGGCCGGAGCGTTCGCTCGCCCAATAGCCGTATGATCTCTGTTTGTTCCACATTTGTCAACAACGGCCTCTCGAACCGGCTGACGCCACGCCGACGGGCCGAGCAGGATGGGACGGGACCGTGTCATCTGAAGCGAACGTGCAGATGGTTGTCATGCCCTTCCGATGGGCGCGACAGCCCCTGCCGGATAGCGACCGGATCATTGAACAGCACCAGCACTTGCCATTCACGCCTCCTTGAGTGGGAGTCCGGCTAGCCACGGAATGTAATGAGGTTGAATCAAACGGGCCGGCGAACACGCCGATTTGGGCAGTCCGATGCCTGGTCCCAAGCAGAGCCGAAAGGTTCGAGCCTGTACCCCAGATTACCAGCGCATTCAGCAACCAGTGCTGCCGAAAAGCGTAGCTTCCCTAACGCCCGATCCCCGGGCGGAAAGGAAAGGACGATGAAGATCCCCCATATCTTCGCCGCAACCGGCCTTGTGGTTGCCGCGATGACCGCGAGCACGA
>JBDTXU010000223.1:0-3702 GCA_040006055.1 Sphingomonas bacterium
GGCGGATTGGCCTCGATCGCCTTTTCGAACCAGCGGTTGAGCTCGCCGGTGCCGATCCGGCGGGACCATGCCTCGCGCGTTTCGAAGGCGACCTTGAGCAGCATGTCGAGCCCCTTGCCCGTCGCCGCCGAGACAGTGAGCACGGGCATGCCCTTGATCTGGCTCAGCCCGTCTTCAAGCGCGCCCTTGATCCCATTGAACAAGGAGCTCGCATTTTCAGCCACGTCCCATTTGTTGATCGCGACGATCAGCGCGCGCCCTTCCTGGAGCGCGGCATCGGCGATGCGCAGGTCCTGCGCCTCGAGCCCGCGCGTCGCATCGAGCAGCAGCACCACCACCTCGGCAAAGTCGATGGCATGGAGTGCATCGGCGACCGACATCTTTTCGAGCTTGTCCTGCACATTGGCGCGCTTGCGCATGCCGGCGGTGTCAATCAGCCGCACCGCCCGGCGCTCGCCTTCCGGGTCCTGCCAGGTCCAGTCGATCGCGATCGAATCGCGGGTGATGCCTGCTTCCGGCCCGGTGATCAGCCGTTCCTCGCCGAGCATGCGGTTGATCAGCGTCGATTTGCCGGCGTTCGGCCGGCCGATGATCGCGAGCTTCAGCGGCGCGGAGAGATCGTCTTCATCTTCCTCCTCATCGGGCGCTGGCACCATATCGTCGTCGCCTTCCGGCTCGACATGGGGCAGCAGCGCCTCGAACAGCTCGACCATGCCCTCGCCATGCTCGGCGGAGAGCGCGACCGGATCGCCGAAACCAAGCGCCAGCGATTCGAGGATGCCCGATTCGCCCGCCTTGCCTTCCGCCTTGTTGGCGACGAGGATCACCGGCGTGGTCGATCCGCGCAGCCACCGCGCGATCTCCTCGTCGAGCGGCACGAGGCCGACCCGCGAATCGATCAGGAACAGCGCGACATCGGCCTGGGCAACGGCTGCCTCGGTCTGCGCGCGCATCCGGCCGGGCAGCGAGGCAGCGTCCTGGTCTTCGTAACCGGCGGTGTCGATCACGCGGAATTCCATGCCGACCAGCGTCGCATCGCCCTCACGGCGATCGCGCGTCACACCGGGCCGGTCATCGACCAGCGCGAGTTTCTTGCCGACAAGGCGGTTGAACAGCGTCGATTTGCCGACATTGGGCCGGCCGATAATCGCGACCACAGGAAGTTTGGACATTGCGCGCCTTACCGCGCCCCCGTCCATTCGTCACCCCGGCAGTGCACCGGAGCGACGAAATGGCGGGTCAGGTCAGCGATAGGCGGAGATCCGGCCCTTCTGATCGAGCACATAGAGCGTGGAATTGGCGACGACCGGCGGCAGGCTGAAACCCTTGCTGTCATCGATCACGGCGCCCTCTTCACCCGTCTCGGGCGATACCGACACGATCTGGCCAAGCGAGTTGGTGAGGATCAGGCGATTGCCGGCGAGCACCGGGCCGAACCAGGTGTACGGGTTCTTGCGGCTCTTCTCGCTCTTGTAATGGCGGAGCTGATGGATCCAGCGCACCTTGCCGGTGGCGCGGGCGAGACAAACGAGCCGCGCGTCGTCGGTCACCAGGAACAGCCACTCGCCGGCGACCCAGGGGGTCGAGATGCCGGCGAAATTCTGCTCCCAGATCCGCTGACCCGAGACGATCTCGAGCGCGACGGTACGGCCGCCCTGGCCGACCGCGAACACCAGGCCGCGGTCGATCACGGGATCGGCATCGATATCGGCAAGCGACGAGACCGAGGTCGAGATGCTCGAGCGCGACAGCGCGTCCTGCCACAGGGTCCGGCCATTCTCAAAGCGATAGGCGTTGAGCTCGCCCGAGGAGAAGCCGGCGATGACCGTGCCCTGGCTCGCCGCGGGTGCGGCAACGCCAAACACACCCTGGCTCTCGATCGAACCCGCCTGAGTCCAGGCCACCGAGCCATCGGCTTGCGACAAAGCGAACAGCTGGTTGTCCTGGGTCAGCACATAGATGTTGCCGTCCGAGATCGAAGGGGCACCGCGCAAGGGGCCGCCCGGCTTGGCGCGCCAGAGCTCGGCACCGGTGGCTGCGTTCAGCGCCACCACATCGCCGATGCCGTCGCTGGCGTAGACCTTGCCGTCATCATAGCTCACGCCGCCGCCGAAACGGGCGCCGCGGGCCTTTTTGTCCGGCTTGGCAATGGTGGTCGACCAGAGCTTGTTGCCATTGGCCGAGCCAAAGGCGTGGACGGTCGCATCGACATCCATCGCGAAGAGCTTTCCGTCGGCGATGACCGGTGACGCGGCGAGGCGCTGACGATTGGAGCCGCCATCGATCTGGGCGCTCCAGACGCGCGACAGACTGCCGCCCAGCGCGAGCTGGCCCATCGACTTGGAGGCACTGCCGCCGGGCTGCGCCCAGCTGTCATTCGGCGTGGCCGGCGGCAACAGCACCTGGACATCGCCCAGGCTCTTGTCCGCGGTGACCTCGCTCTCGGACATCAGGATCGGCACGCGATCGCCGAGTGTCGGGGTCTTTTTGTGACCGCCCTTGATGATTCCGCAGGCGCTCAGCGCGAGGAGCGCCGCAATCGCGACCGGCACCCGGTTCTTGTACATCATTGCGCTTTCTTTTCCTCAACCGGGCTGACTGCGCCGGCACTCATGGTTTCCGCGAGGGTGGACGCGCGGTGACGGATCGATTCGGGCACCGTCTCATCATTCGCCATCTGGCGAAAGAGCGTGGCCGCGAGATCGGGCTTGTTCATCTTGATATAGGCGGCACCGACAAGCTCGCCGGCGCTGCCGAACCAGGGGTTCCCCTGCGCCGCAAGCGACCGCAGCCGGCTGACGACGACATCGGGCTTCAGCGTATCGAATTCAGCGCTGGTCTGGCGGATCAGCGCGAGATCGCGGATCGGCTGGCCGGCCGAGGCATCACCGGCGATTTCAGCGAACTTGGCGGCAGCGCCCTTCAAATCCTTGTTCTGCAACAGGATATCCCCCTGGGTGAAGCGCGCCATCGCGCGGTAGCCGGGGATCTTCGAGCCAGCCAGATCAGCGAGGGGGGCCTTGGTCGCGGCGACATTCTGCGCGACCAGATCGTCATAGACCTTTTGCAGCTTCTCGCCCTGATCGCCCGCGACCTGCTCCTGATGGTATTGCCAATAGATGAAGCCGCCGAACGCAGCGAGGGCGAGGACGACAGCGCCGACCATCCAGCGGCCATAGCGGGTCCAGACGCTTGCGAGCTGATCGCGGCGGAGTTCTTCATCAACCTCCCGCAGGAATGCTTCGTCGGTATTCGGCGTGACGGCCAAGTGGTGCTCCATCGGGGCTGGGCTGGAAAGGCGCGGACCTTAGCGGTGCCGCCGGACAAACGGAAGGGATCAATCCTTGGGCGCGTAGGTCTGCTCGGGGCCGGGAAACTGGCGCGACCGAACCTCTGCGGCATAGGTCTCAACCGCGGCGGAAATACGGCCGGCAAGATCGTCATAGCGCTTCACGAAGCGCGCGGTGCGCTCGAACAGGCCGAGCATGTCCTCGGCGACCAGCACCTGCCCGTCGCACAACGCCGAGGCGCCGATTCCTATCGTGGGACACGCCACCTGCTGGGTGATCTCGACCGCGATCGGCTCGACCACGCCCTCGACGACGATCGAGAAGGCGCCGGCCTCGGCCACCGCGACGGCACCGGCGACGATCTTCGCGGCTTCCGCCTTGTCGCGGCCGCGCGCGCCATAGCCGCCGAGGA
>JBDTXU010000224.1:0-8680 GCA_040006055.1 Sphingomonas bacterium
TTGGCGGCGAGCGCCGTCGCGCCGAGCCGGGCGCCGGCATTGGTGAACCAGACGAACATCAGCAGCAGCGCAATGGTGCGGACCATGATGTCCGCGTTGACCGCGAACAGCCGCTTGAGCGCCCCTTCTCCAAACAATGTCGGGGAAAATATCCGCCGCCACGCGATCCCGCGCCCGGCGATGATCAGGCCGACCGCAAGCGAGATCCATTCCGCTGAGGCGGTGCCCAGCCCTACCCCGCGTGCGCCCAAATGGAAGTGCCAGACGAACAGCAGGTCGAAGCCGATATTGACGAGGTTCATCACGATCTGCAGCGCGAGCGCGGCGCGGGTCCGCCCGAGGCCGAGCAGCCAGCCATTGATCGCGAAGATGGAAAGGCTGGCCGGTGCACCGAAAAAGCGCGCGCTCACATAGCCGCGGGCGGCATCGTCCATGGCGCCGCCGCCCGCGAGCGTATGGAGCGCGAGCGGGATCAACAGGAGCTGCAGTGCAAACAGGATTGCGCCCAACAGGACTCCGGCGATCAACCCGCGCAGCAGCATCGCTTCGACTTCGGAAGCGTCGTCTGCGCCCTCGGCTTGCGCCGTCATCCCGGTCATCCCCATGCGCAGGAAGCCGAAGGTCCAGAAGACGAGGTTGATGACGGTGGTGCCAAGCGCCACGCCGGCCAAAGCGGCGGCATCGCCGGTGCGGCCGATGATCGCGGTATCGACCAGCCCGACCAGCGGCACGGTCGTCTGGCCGAGCATGATCGGCCATGCCTGGGCGAAGATCGATCGGCGGGTGAGAAGGGCGGGGGCCATCAGGGCGGACTAGGCGGCGACGCGGCCGCGCGCTAGCCTCGCGTGATTGCAGCCCGGGAGACGGTGCATGGCAGGGAACAAGACACAGGCGACCGATGCGAGCGTCGAGACCTTTCTGGCAAAGGTTGAGCCCGAGCAGCGGCAGGCCGATGGGCGACTGGTGGCGGAGATGATGGCGCGGATTACCGGCGAGCCGGCGACGATGTGGGGCCCATCGATCATCGGCTTCGGCACCCATCATTATCGCTACGAGAGCGGGCGCGAGGGCGATATCTGCCGTATCGGCTTTTCACCCCGCAAGGCGCAGCTCGTCTTCTATGTCGGCGCGGGTTCGGGGCGGCTCGATTCGTTGCTGGCGAAGCTCGGCAAGCATTCGATCGGCAAGGGCTGCCTCTATATCAAGAAGCTTTCCGATGTGGATCAGGCTGTGCTCGAGGCGCTGATCGCCAACGCCTGGGCTTACGATCCGGTGGTCTGATCCTCCCGTAGCGCTCGCTCGCCCTCGATCATATAGTCGCGGGTGATCGGCAGTGCGTGGCGGTTCCTGGCGAACTGAAGCTGGTAATTGACCATGCTGCCATAGCGGAACGAGGCGGCGGCGCCGGCCAGATAAAAGCTCCACATCCGGTAGAATGGCTCGTCATAGAGCGCGACGATCGCGTCGCGCGCCGCGACGGTGCGGTCGTACCAATGGTCGAGCGTATAGGCGTAGTGGAGCCGCAGCACCTCGACATCGGTGAGGAAGAAGCGAAGCCCTTCATTGGCCCGCACAATCTCGGAGAGGGCCGGGTTGTAGCCGCCGGGGAAGATGTATTTCGCGGTCCAGTCGTCGGTGACGCCGGGGCCGCCGGCGCGCCCGATAGTGTGGAGCAGCATCACGCCGTCCTCGGTCAGCAGGTCGCGGCACTGGCGCAGGAAGGTGCGATAGAAGGGCGGGCCGACATGCTCGAACATGCCGACTGAGACGATGCGGTCGAACGTGCCGGTCACGTGCCGGTAGTCAATCAGCTCGAACTTCACCTTGTCAGAGACGCCCGCTTCCTCCGCCCGGCGCCTGGCGACCTTGATCTGCTCCTCGGACAAAGTGATGCCGAGCACGTCGGCGCCGGTCTTCTCGTGCAGATAGAGCGCAAGGCCGCCCCAGCCGCAGCCGATATCGAGCACGGTCATGCCGGGCTTCAGCGCGAGCTTGGCGGCGATATGCGCCTTTTTGTCGCTCTGCGCCTGTTCGAGGCTGTTCGCCGGATCAGTGAAATAGGCGCAGCTATATTGCCGGTCCGAATCGAGGAAAAGATCGTAGAGCCGATCGCTCAGATCATAATGGTGCGCGACATTCTTCTTCGATCGCCGCGCCATGTTGATCCGGCCAACCCGCCGGGTGACCGCGGCAACCATCCGGCGCGGCCGGCTCGCATAGAGCGCGTCAGTGCCGCCCTCCCAGATATCATTCGCCGTCATCAGGGTGATCAGGCCCTTGATGTCATCGCCATCGACCGTCATCCGGCCCTGCATATAGGCCTCACCCGCGCCCAGGCCTGGATTGCGAACGATGAAGCCGGTCACACCTTTGTCGGTGAAACGGATCGTGACGTTCGGGAAAGCCGGATCGGCGGTGCCGAAGGTGCGGACCGTGCCGTTGGCATCGTGGACGGTGAGCTGACCGCGCTTGACCCTGGCGGCTAGGAATCGATCGATTAGAGCCATATCGGCGGCAATTAGGGTCTAAACTTTCTCCCCGCAATGGTCGTGATCGCCTGGAGAAGGGCGCTGGCAAGGAAGGTTGCGCAGTCGCGGGCTGGTAGCCCGCGCAAGCAGCGTGACGCCGCCAGATGTGCAGGTCGCCATGTCCCCCGGACATGGCTGAAGCTGCCGGGGGCAGCTTCACCTGCGCATCTTCTCCAGGCGACCGCTTCGCGGCGGGCGGCTTTTGGCGCAAGGCGGCGTCGCGTGTCGGTCACGATGACAAAGCATCGCTTCCTCCTTGCTCCTACTCTTGCGCCAAAATCCGCTCCGTCCCGGCCGTTGCGGGGAGGAAGTTTAGACCCTCACGATCAGATGCCGGCATACCAATCGTAATCGACATTATCCTCCCAATAGCCGCCTTTTCCCTTCCCGACCCCGTCGAGTGAGGCCACGGCATCGATCTGCATTACATATTTGGCGTGTTTATAGCCCAGCTGGCGTTCGATCCTGAGCCGGACGGGCGCGCCATGCCCGACGCTCAGCACCGCATCGTTCATCGCCCAGGCAAGGATGGTCTGCGGGTGGAACGCGTCGACCAGGTCGATCGATTCATAATAGGGCTTGCCGTGATAGAGATCGGCACAGGTGAAGACGATGTAGCGGGCCTTGTCGCTGACGCCCGCCACCTTCAGGATCGTGCCGAGCATAGGCCCATGCCATTTGCCGATCGCGCTCCATCCCTCGACACAATCATGCCGGGTGATCTGGGTCCGCGCTGGCATCTGACGGAGCTGCGCCATCGAGATCGAGAGCGGCCTGGCGACCAGCCCGCCCACGCCGAGCCGCCAATGTGCGAACTTGTCGGCGACCATCGCGTTATAGTCGGGCGTTGCGGGGTCATGCGTGCCGTTGACCCGGAAGATGGGTGACATCTGGTCGGGCCGAAATTCGGGCGCGAGCGCATTGCGGTTCATCAGTGCGCGCTGCAGGCCGAGATTGAGCTTGTCGCCCGAAAGCAGGATTTTCCGGAAACCCGGATTGGCCGCGACCTTGTCGCACCCTGAGAGCAGAGCGCCCGCGCCAAGCGCGGCTGAGGTGACGAGCGCGCGGCGGGTGATCAGGCCGGTCATGCGGTCTCCTCCGGCACTTTCCAGCGCCCCGTGATCATCGAGCGAACCTCGTTCAGCGGACCAGCGACGATCACCAGCGCGAGATGCACGATGATGAAGACGACCAGCCCGGCCGCGGCGATGAAATGGATCGAGCGCGCCGAGGAACGGCCACCAAACACATCGAGCAGCCATGGCCAGGCCGCATTCATGCCCGGCGACATGGTCAGCCCGGTCAGGATCATCAGCGGGGTCAGGATGAAGATGACGAGGACATAAGAGAGCTTCTGGAAGATGTTGAACGCAGCTGGATTGGCAGGATCATGGAAGCGGAAGGCGAGGTGCTCCCTCAGGTCATGAAGCAGGCTGCGCGGTTTGAGCTCGTCCACCCGCACCCGCAGGTCGCGCTGGAAATGGCGGTTGATCAGGCTCGCGATCATGAAGAACAACAGGCCGAAGCCAAGCACCAGCGCGAACAGCAGATGCCAGCGCCGCGCGAGCGCCAGATTATAGCTCGCCGGAATCGTCAGCCAGCCCGGCCAGCGTGGCAGGCTCAGCCAGGGATGGTCGGCGTTCGCGCCGTAATTGCCCCAATAGAGATGCGGGTGCGCGTTGAAGATCATCAGGCCGCTGCCGATCATGATGAAGATCGTGATCGCGTTGATCCAGTGCCACAGCCGCGTCGCGACGCGGTGACGATAGATCACCGATCCGCCATGCGGCGGCGCTTTCGCGGTGGGCGGGATATCCGCAATTGTGGCCGGCTCATTCATCGATGCGCTCCTGAGCATGGCCTACCGCCTTGCGCGGCATTGTTGAACCACAATTGCCGGGAACGATACGGAAGCGGTACGAAAGCGAGACGGCAGAGCACCGCCATCTCTTTCCGGACAGGGTCAGCCCAGCGCGGCGAGCTTCTCTTCGGCCTGGCGGTCGAGTTCGGCACGGCTCTTCTTTTCGGACGCCGTCTTGAGCTGGCCGCACGCCGCATCGATGTCGCGGCCGCGCGGGGTGCGGACAGGCGCCGAGATGCCGGCCTCGAAGATGATGCTCGAAAAGCTGCGGATCCGCTCCGGGGTCGAGCATTCGTAGGGCGCGCCCGGCCACGGGTTGAACGGGATCAGATTGACCTTGGCGGGCAAGCGGTAATGGCGGATCAGTCGGACGAGCTCGTGTGCATCCGCGTCGCTGTCGTTCTTGTCGCGGAGCATCACATATTCGAAGGTGATGCGCCGCGCATTGTTCGCGCCCGGATAATCGGCACAGGCCTGGAGCAGTTCCTCGATGCCGTATTTGCGGTTGATCGGGACGATCTCGTCGCGCACCTCCTTGGTCACGGCATGGAGCGAGACGGCGAGGTTGACGCCAATCTCGGCCCCGGCGCGTGCCATCATCGGCACCACGCCCGAGGTGGAGAGGGTGATACGCCGCTTCGACAGCGCGAGGCCGTCGCCATCCATGATCAATTTCAACGCATCGCGCACCGCATCGAAATTATAGAGCGGCTCGCCCATGCCCATCATCACGATGTTGGTGAGCATGCGGCCTTCAGGCTGGCTCGGCCATTCGCCCAGACCGTCGCGCGCGAGCATCACCTGGCCGACGATCTCGCCGGCGGTGAGGTTGCGGACGAGGCGCATCGTGCCGGTGTGGCAGAAGCGGCAATTGAGCGTGCAGCCGACCTGGCTCGACACGCAGAGCGTTCCGCGATCCGCATCGGGGATGAAGACCATCTCGTAATCCTGCGCGTCGGGCGAGCGCAGCAGCCATTTGCGGGTGCCGTCGGTCGAAACCTGCGCCTCAATCACTTCCGGGCGGCCGATCACGAAGCGCTCGGCGAACCAGGGATGCTGGGACCTCGAGATGTCGGTCATCGCGGTGAATTCAGTCGCGCCGCGATTATACATCCAGTGCCAGAGCTGCTTGGCGCGCAACTTGGCCTGTTTCGGTTCCATGCCCGCCTCTCCGAGCGCGGCGCGGATCGCCTCGTGCGGCAGGCCGATCAGGTCGATGCGGCCATCGGCACGCAGCGTCGGCGCGCGAGGCACGGGCACGGGGTCGATGTGCCCGGGAATGGGCATGGAATGCGTCGGGGTATCAAGCATGGCGGCGCACATAGGCTATTTCTTCGGCTTTTTCCACTGCGCGCCAGGGATCGCGGAGATCAGGCCTCAGCCGACACTACTATCCGCCCCTTGATCCACTCCGCCACCTGATCGGAGGCGGTGACCGGGATCATGTGGCCACCGGGGATCAGCGTCAGTTCGACCCGCGGGACATCGGCCGCGATCTTCGCGCCGTGGAGCTCAGGCGCGAGGATCACATCGTCGCGTCCGTACAGGACCGCGACCGGCACCGAGAGCTCCCCATAACGCGCGGCCAGCGCCGTCATGTCGGCTCGGGTGGCGGCCAGGTCAGTCGAGGCGGCGTGGAAGGCACCGGGACGGAGCGTCAGCGTGCCGCCACCCCTGGTCCCGAAATCGGCCGGCGCCGGCTCGGGTGCGAACACCGCGTCGGTGCCCTTGCTGCCGGAGAGCAGCCCCAGCGGCGTCGCGATCGTCCAGGCAACCGCGCGGCGGACTGCTGGCGAGGCGATCGCAATCGCCTGGAATGCCCGGGGCACACTGTCCTGCGGCTGGGTGAGGGGTGCGAGCAAGGCGAGACCGCTGACCTTGTCGGGATGATCGAGCGCCAGCGCCAGCGCGACCGCGCCGCCCAGCGAATGACCGACGACCAGCGGGCGATCGAGCTCGAGCGCGTCGATTAGCCCGGCGATCAGTTTCGCCTGCGCCGGAATTGCAGCCGAGGGTGCGGCGGCCGAATAGCCCGAGCCCGGCCGGTCGACGAGGATGACGCGGTGATCAGCGATCAGCTGGTCCGTGAGCGCGTAGCTGAAATTGCGCATCTGCCCGCAAAGGCCGTGGATCATCACGATCGCCGGGCCGTGGCCATGATCGGAATAGTGGAGGCGGATGCCGTCAATGGTGACGAAAAGGCCATCGGCCGGGACATTGCGCTCGATGCGGCGAGCGGCGACGCGTGAGAAGATCGCAAGGCCGGCGATCAAGGCGGCGGCGCTTGCAAGGAGGGCCGGGATCACTGGGTGGGCCGCTCATCGAGGGCGATGCCGCACTGTCCGATCGCCATATCATTCTCCCCGCATTCGCGATGAATCCGCGACTAGCTCAGGCGAGACCCGCGAGCGCAAGCGTGAACCACCGCATGACGATCGGCAAGACATTACACGATTTCGGTGCCGGCGTTTGGTGAAGGCAGGCATGCCGCCGCGGAGACGATCCGCGGCGGCGGTCCGTCGCTTCAGAACGTCTTGCGAATGCCGGCGAAGAACCCGCGCCGCGCGCCATATTGCGGCGCGCCGACCCCGACGCCTGAGCCGTCGCGGATCAGATAGCTCTTGTCGAAGATATTGGTGACATCGAAGCGGATCGACACCCCCTTCAACACACCCGGCCCATCGAGATTCTGCGCCACGCCGAAATTCGCGGTGAAATAGGAAGGCAGCTTGCCGCCGTTCGGGACGATGCCGGCGGGATCATCGGCGCGAAGCCCGTCGCCATAGAGAAAGTCCGCGGTCGGAACGAGCGTGCCGATCCCGTCCTTGATCGTGATGCTGGCGCCGCCCGAAGCTGTCCAACGCTGCGAATGGTCCGTGAAGATGCTGTGCGTGCGGATATAATCCAGCTCATCGGGCGCGAAGAAATATTGGCTCGAGATGATGTTCTTGGCCTTCTCCTCGCCGCGCGCGACATTGGCGTAAAGGTCGATGTTGCGATGCGTATAGCTGGTGCTGAGCTCGACGCCCCAGGCATAGCCCTTGGCATAGTTGAAGGGCGACAGCACCAGCGACGGGCCGAACTGGCCCTCGTCGAGCAGATTGCGCTTGATCTTGTAATAAGCGTCGAGACCGATCTTGAAGCCAGGCGCGATCTGCTGCTCCACGCCGCCGTCGAAATAATGCTCGCGTTCGGCGCGCACCGGATCAGCGGTGGCGATCTCGGTCTCCTTGGTCGTGCCGTTGAACAGCGCAAGCGTCGGCGCGGCGATCAGTTCCTGCGGCGGCGGGGTGAAGTTGCGCGCATAGCCGAGATGGAAGGTCGTACCCGTGGCGGGCTTCCATACCATGTTGATGCGCGGGCTGAGCTGCTGCTCCCTGGTATAGGCGCGCACCACATCGAAACGCGCGCCATAGTTGAGCGTCAGCGTCGGCGTCAGTGACCATTCGTCCTGCAGATAGACGCCGTACAGCTGACCGTTCCGCCCGCCGCTGTCAGTGATCGAAAGCGGAATATCGGAGGTCTGGGTGACATTTCCTAGTGGATCGGTGTCGATCGTGAACACACGCGACGTCACGTTCGAGCGAGTCCGCTCATTCTGGAAGAACACACCGAACCGCAGCGTATGGCTGTCGGAAAGCTTGTAGCTGCCATCGGCCTGCACGCCGGCGGTCAGGCTCGATAGCCGCGCATTGTCGGCCACCCCGCTCAGGATGAGACCGCCGCCCTGCGGATCAGGCGTGAAGCGCGTCTGCGAATAGCGGACGAACGGCGCGATCTGGAAGTTCAGCGCGTCGCCTGCATATTGCCAGGAGAGCACGCCATAATGGGTGATCTCGCGCTGGTTCTGGTTGAGCTTGGCTGAATCGAACGTCGAATTGCCGTTCAGCACCCAGTTCATGTCGTTCGGGCCGGCGCCACCCTGGCCGGGATTGTTCGGAATCTGGAAATAGCCGATCGAGGTGCCGCCGAACGCGGTGATCCGGCTCGTGCTCGAGACGATATCGGAGAGATAGGCGAACGCCCGGTATTGGCGGGTATGGTCGTGGATCGCATCGCGCGACGCAGTCGGGTTCTCGACCCCCAGATCATTCTCCAGATAGCTGCCTGAGACGAAATAATTAAGGTCGCCGCTTGAGCCATGCACGCTGGCACTCGGCTGCAACGTTCCACGGCTGCCGCCATAGAAACCCAGATCGCCGCCATTCTCGAAAGCGCCGGCCTGCGTCTTCAGGCTGATCACACCCGAGGTGCGATAGCCATATTGCGCCGGTAACGTGCCGGTCAGCAT
>JBDTXU010000225.1:0-14034 GCA_040006055.1 Sphingomonas bacterium
CGCTGCCGCGCCCGGCGCTCGCCGTTTCGCGCCATCGGCTCGATTCGGTTCTGCTCGCGCAAGCCACACGGGCCGGAGCAGCGATCGAGCGTGGGATAACCGTGAAGGCGATTGAGGGAAGGATCGCCCGCCTGCAGGATGGCGCCGATATTGCGTGCGACGCGCTGTTCCTCGCCAGCGGCAAGCATGATGTCCGCGGACTCGCCCGGCCGGCCGAGGCGCGGGGAGAAGATCCGACGCTCGGGCTGCGGGTCCGGCTCAGCGCTTCGCCCGCGCTCGACCAGTTGATCGGCGTCGCGATCGAGCTGCACCTGTTCGATCGCGGCTATATGGGCGTGGTGCTGCAGGAGGACGGCAGCGCCAATTGCTGCATGGCGGTCCACCGCTCGCGGCTGACTGAAGCCGGCAGCCCCGATCGCCTGCTCGACGCGCTGGCACGGGAATGCCCGCGGCTTGGCGAGCGGCTCGTGCGGCGTGGCGGCAGCGAGCCGATCGATGCGGTCGCGAACGTACCTTATGGCTGGCGCGTGCTAGGCGGCGAGGCCGGGCTGTTCCGGCTGGGCGACCAGGCCGGCGTGATTCCCTCGCTGGCTGGCGAAGGCATGGGAATTGCGATCGCGAGCGGTATCCGCGCTGCCAACGCCTATGCGGCGGGCGGTGTGGAATCGGCGATTCCCTTTCAGGCCAGGCTCGCCCACGACCTGGCCCGGCCGATCGGGATCGCCGGCTTGATTCGGGCCGGTGCGGAGCGTCCGCGCCTCGCACGCGGTGCGACTGCGATCGCCCGGCACATGCCCCTATTGGTCGATGCCGTCGCGCGACTGACCCGGATCAACCATTCGCACCTTGACCAGCCGCCCGCTCGGCTGGAAAGCTGACGGGCATGGACCAATTGACCCTTTCCGAAGCCGAATGGCGGAAGAAGCTTTCGCCCGAGCAATATCACGTCCTGCGCGAGGCCGGCACCGAGCCAGCTTTTTCAGGGCGTTACGACAACAACAAGGCCGATGGGATTTATCGCTGTGCCGGCTGCGCCAATCCTTTGTTCGACAGCGCCGACAAATATGATTCGGGATCCGGCTGGCCAGGCTTCACCCGACCGATTGCGACGGAGCACGTGACCGAGCACAGCGATGTCAGCCATGGCATGAGCCGCACCGAAGCGCGCTGCGCCCGGTGCGACGGGCACCTTGGCCATGTCTTCCCCGATGGGCCGCCGCCGACTGGTTTGCGCTATTGCATCAACTCGCTCAGCCTCGATTTTCGCCCGCGCGGCGCTGACAGTCACGCGGAATCCGCAACCTGAGCGCAGATCGGTTCATTTCCTGTCCATCGGCTCTGCACCAAAAGCGCACAAAGCCGACGTCTTGTTTGCTTAACCGATAGGGCTTATCCCGCACACGCCCCATGGCCAGCCGCTTCCTGCCATCCCTGCCCCCGATCTGGCGCCGCCGGCTGAAGCTGGCACTGCGCATATTCGGTGTGATGTTCGTCCTCGGACTGATCGCGCTGATCGTTGCGGTCTATATCCAGAAATCGCAGCTGCCGAGCTTCGATGAGCTCAAATCCTCGCCCAACGGCCAGATGATCCGCGTCCATGCCGCGGACGGCACGGTGATCGTCTCGATCGGGCCGAGCTATGGCGAGTGGCTGAGCTACGACAAGATTCCGCCGATCATGCGCGACGCGATGGTTGCGGTAGAGGATCGCCGGTTCCGCTCGCATATCGGCATCGATCCGATCGGGCTGATGCGGTCGGTCAAACTCGCCGTCGCCAATCGCGGCAGCGGCAAGCGCATCCAGGGCGCATCGACCATCACCCAGCAGGTCGCACGTACGATCTTCCTGTCGAATAAATATGATGTCGGCCGCAAGTCGCGCGAGGCACTGCTCGCGCTCGCGATGGAACGCAAATTCAGCAAGGATCAGATCCTCGAACTCTATCTCAACAAGGTCTATTTCGGCGGCGGCGCCTATGGAATCGACGCCGCTTCCCGCAAATTCTTCGGACATGGCGCTGATCATCTGACCCTGTCGGAAGCCGCGGTGATCGCCGGCCTGGTAAAGGCGCCCTCGATTTATTCGCCGACCGCCGATGCCGATGCAGCGGTCGGCCGCGCCGGAGTCGTCATCCAACTGATGGTGGAAACCGGCAAGATCACGCCGGCACAGGCAGCTGCGGCCAACCCCAAGGCGATAACCCTCGCGCCCGAGCCAAGACAGAACAGCGTCCGCTATTTCACTGACTGGGCATTGCCCCAGCTCGACATGATGATCGACGAGACGAACCGGCCGCTCGAGGTGTGGACGACGCTCGACCTCAACATGCAGCGTGCCGCCGATGACGCGATCCGGTCCAATGCGCCGGCTGGGGCGCAGGGCGCGCTTGTCAGCATCGATCGTGACGGCGCGGTGCGCGCGATGGTCGGCGGCACCGACTATGTGACCTCCAACTATAACCGCGCAACCAAGGCTGAGCGGCAGCCGGGATCTTCGTTCAAGCTGTTCGTCTATCTTGCCGCGCTCGAGGCGGGCCGGAAGCCCGACGACACCGAGGTCGACGAGCCGATCACGATCAACGGCTGGAGCCCGCATAATGATTCGCGGCACAATTCGGGACAGATGACGCTGCGCACCGCCTTTGCTTATTCGGTGAATACCGTGGCGGCGAAGCTCGGCCAGCAGGTCGGCTTCGGCACGGTCGCCGATATGGCGCGGCGCTTCGGTGTCACCACACCAATCAACACCTATCCCTCGATGGTGCTCGGCTCCTCGGATGTCCATCTGATCGATATGACCCGTGCCTTTGCCAGCGTCGGCAACAAGGGCGTCGCGGTGAACCCCTATGGCATCACCAAGGTAACCGCGAATGGTGAGGTGATCTATCAGCAACAGATTGATCGCAGCCACGTGTTGGTCGCGCCCTATGTCGCCGCCCAGATGATCGATCTGCTCCAGACCGCGGTCAACACCGGCACGGGCAAGGCAGCGCAGATCGGGCGGCCGGTTGCCGGCAAGACCGGCACGACCTCCTCGAGCAAGGATGGCTGGTTCCTCGGTTTTTCGAGCGGGCTGACGACGGGTGTATGGATGGGCCGGGACGATGCCAAGGCTATCCCCGGGCTGCATGGCGGCACCGCGCCGGCCCGCGCCTTTGCCGCGTTCATGAAACCCGCCACCGCGAATCGGCCGATCGAACAGTTCGAAACCCAGGTGACCCTGCCTGATTTCCAGCTCGAGCCTGACCAGGAATTTGGCCAACCCGATAATGGGATGTTCGTCGACGAGAATGGCGATCCCATCCCGCAAAGCGGCGAGCAGCTGCCCGACCAGCTGGTCGATCCCGACGGCAATCCACTGCCGCCGGGCGAAAGCCGCCCAGCCGCCAGGCCCGAAAGGCTCGATCAGGACTGGATGGACCATGTTCTTGGCCGCGATACGCCGCGACCCCAGCGGGCACCCGGACGGACGCCCGAACCCCGGGATCGCCCGCCCGCTACCCTGCCGCCGGAACGGCCGGGCGACCGCCCTCAGGAATAATCGCGCCCGATCCAGTGCAGCGCCGCGCCATTCGCGCGTAGCCAGGCGCTCGATCGGGCGGGATCGTTTTCGTCGAGGCGTTTGACCAGGGCGCGGAACTCGGCCCCGTGATTCATATGGATGCGGTGCGCGACCTCATGCGCGACAGTGGCGCGGCGCACGAAATCGGGCGCGAGGATCAGGCGCCAGCTATAGCGGATGGCGCCGGTCGAGGCACAGCTTCCCCAACGGGCGCGCGGGTCGCCGATCGCGACCCTGGTCACCCCCACATCCGCGCGGGCGGCGAATTCAGCGGTTTCGGCACTCAGCACACGGAGCGCCTCGCGCTTCAGCCATGATTCGATTCGCCGCGCCAGGCCGTCGCGGGGCCCTCCACAGCGCAATATGTCCCCGTCACGCGCGATCCGGCGCGACTCTCCCTCGTGCCATTCAATCACCAGTTCCGCATCGCCAAAGGGGATAGTGCCGCCCGGCGTGAACGGGCGCGGCAGGGGAAGGCGCGCCTGTTGCGCCGCGATCCAGGCCTGCTGACCCTCAGCCCAGAGCAGCGCCGATTTGACCGGCGCGCGGGTCGGCAAGGTGAGCCGGACGCGGCCGCTCGCGGGATCGACCGACAGCTTGGCGCGGCGGGCGCGGGCGTTGCGGACGATCTCTACGGGTGGGCTCACAGCTCGCGATCGACCAGATGATGCTCCAGATCGCCGGCATCATCCTCGGAAATCGTCCAGCCGCGAACGGATTCGCCGGCGCGGTGGACTGCGTCGCGATCTCCGCAGACCAGATAATGCCAGCGCGGCAGCGTCTCGCCAGCGGCGCGCAGGCGGTACGCGCAGGTCGCCGGCAGCCAGTCGATCGTGCGGACATTGTCGCGGGTGAGCCGCACGCATTCGCTGACATAAGCGTGACGGTGGCGATAATCCGAACATTGCGCGGTGGCGCGATCGAGCAACCGGCACGAGACGTTGGTCGCCATCAGCTCGCCGGTTTCCTCATCCTCGAGCTTGTGGACACAGCATTTGCCGCAGCCATCGCACAGCGCTTCCCACTGGCCGCGGTCGAGCGCCTCGATCGGCGTGGTTTCCCAGAAACGCTCACTCATTTCACCCAGCGCCTTGCTTCGTCGGCGACCGCCTGCCCCGACTTATCCTCGGGCAGCAGCGCGAGCGGCTTGCCTTGCGGATCCATCAGATAGGCAACCCGGCTATGGTCGACCATATACCCGCCGCCGGATGTGGCATCTTTCTTCTCATAATAGACCGCAAATTCCTTCGCGACCGCGTCGATCGCCTCGGGGCTGCCGGTCAGGCCGACCATGCGTGGATGGAAGGCGCCGACAAAGGCCTTGAGCACGGCAGGCGTGTCGCGCGCCGGATCTACCGACACGAAGATCGGCACGATCCTGGCGGCTAGCGCCGGATCGCTCTCCTCCAGCACCCGCAGCCCGGCCCCGATATTCTGGGCGTCGGTCGGGCAGACATCGGGGCAGAAGGTATAGCCAAAATACATGATGCGATATTTGCCGGCGAAATCACGATCGGTGACCTTGCGTCCATTCTGGTCGATCAAGGCGAAGGGGCCGCCGATCTTCGCGCCCTCGAGCGGCGCCCTGGTGGGTGCCGCCGGGCCCGAACAGGCAGTAAGGGGGAGCACAGCCCAGAGCATCAGGGAGAGGGCGTGGATCGGATGCCGGCGGCGCGCGCGGGTTTCGTTCATGGCGTGGCCAGCCATGATCTGTTACGCTCCGCCACGCAAGGTCGCCCCGAAGCCCAATCGAACCAGGGATCAGTCGCACGATGTTCGCACGTATAATCGGCACCGCGCTCGCTGCGGTGCTGTTCGGTATTGCCGCCCCCGCCTCGGCACAGATCGGCGGATCGGACAGCTACCGATTCCTCCAGGCCGTCCGCGACGCCAAGGGCGACGATGTGATGAAGTTCCTGAACCAGCCCGGCACGACCATCATCAACACCCGCGATTATTCGACCGGCGAGACCGCGCTCCACATCGTCGTCAAGCGCGGCGACACAACCTATCTGCGCTTTCTGCTCGCTAAGGGCGCCGACCCCAATATCAAGGACAACAAGGGCATCACCCCTTTGTTGCTCGCCGCGACCACCGGCGCGGCCGATATGATTCAGGCGCTGCTGGCCCAGCGCGCGAATGTGAATCTCGGCAATTCAAGCGGCGAAACGCCGCTGATCCGCGCGGTGCAGAACCGCGACCTGGCGACCGCTCGCATGTTGCTGACGGCAGGAGCCGACCCTGACCAGGCCGATATACTCGCCGGCAAGTCGGCACGCGACTATGCGGCTGACGATGCGCGGTCGCCTGCCATGGCAAAGCTGATGGCGGACACGCCGAAAAAGTCGCGCCGGGCAGTCTCCGGACCGAAATTCTAGAGCTTGCTTGTTTGCGAATAGCGGATTCCACCTATTCGCAGCACGTTCCAGGGATTTAGAGCAGCGCCCCGGCATCGGGATCGATCAGGCCGATCAACCGCCGGCCAGCGCGTCGTGCAAAGGCAAGGGTGTTGCGCTTGCGCGCGGCTGTGGAGAGCGGTTCGGTATGCGCCTCACGGACGATCGCCGCATCATAGCGATCAGCGATGATCACCCCGGTACGTTGCGGCAGAAACGCCTCCCCATCGAGCGGCCGCGCATCGAAGCCGGCGGGAATCGCCCAGTAGAAGCGATCGCAACACCCCAGATAATCAGTCCATTTCCCGTCACCGAGCAGATCGGCGCGTGAGACCTTGATCTCGATGATAACGATATTGCCCCGCGAATCGATCGCCATGAGATCGGCGCGACGGCCGCCGTCGAGCGGGACCTCCGCCATGGCGACGAGATCGTGCCGGAGCAGCATCCGAACAGTGCCGCGCGCGACATCCAGCGCGCAAAGCGCCGACTCCGGCGCATCTAAACACGAATCGGGGGGACGCTGCAGCATCCCCCCGATCTAGAACATTTCACGAACAGGTCAAATAGCGAGCCGGTCGTTCAACGATAGAAAATGTGGTTTCCGATCGACGCGACCTTTTGCACCCGCCAGGCCGGTGAAACGCGACGGGCGTGGAAATACATGGCGTCGCCGGCCGGGTTCTCCCACGCATCGGCCATTGCGACGCGCGCCACTGCAATGGCGGTGCGATAGGCGCGGCTGTTCGCGATGGTCGGGATATGGCCGCCTCGCACAAACGAGAACTGGCCACGCTGCGTGACGACCGAGCAGATCGAGGCCGGGAAGCGGCCGGACTTGGTGCGGTTGATGATCACATCGGCGACAGCGAGCTGACCCGAAAGGGGCTCACCCTTGGATTCGAAATAGACCGCACCCGCCAGGCAGGTGAGATCGCGGTCGAGCGCTTCGCCATCATCCTGCGCAGCAACTGCTTCGGAGAGACTTGCATATTCGTGATTTGAATCGTCGTCGCCATCAGTCTGAACGGCGGGATCTGGGGTGTCGGTCCGGCTCGTATCGGCCTGGATAGGGGTGACTACCACCGCGGGAGTTACCGCCGGTTTCGGAACCGGAAGCAGTGCCGGTACGTTTACCGACTTATCGAGCTCTAGTGCGAAGCCCGGTGTGCTGGCGCCAATCATGCCAGTAATGCTGAGGGCCAGCGCCGCGATGCCTGCGGCGCGATTGAAAAACGTCATTAATACTTCGAAATATGCGGTTGGTGTGCAGACCTGATCGTATCCAAAAAAGGCCGATCAGCTGGACTTCCCCCCGACTGCGTAACCTAGCCGGATCGCACCCGGCACGGCACAACGCGCGTGACAATGCGATTGCCTTTCTTTGTGCGGCGCAGCGAAGTCAACCCTCCGACATCGTTTCTGCGGCGAATCGTTCCGCCTGCGCGATATCCAGTTCGATCACCCATAGATCCGGATCACGGGCACGCCTGCGTTGCCAATAGTCGTAAATTTCCCTTTCGTTATCAGATGCTTGCGGGCCAACGATGATGAGTTCGACGGCGCCAGACGGACCGATTCCGCGCTCCCAGGCCCGGGGATTAACACCTTTTTCCAGCGTGATGACCAGGATGGCGCCGGCCTGATCATCCCCCCGCGCCAGCATCGTGCCGATCCCGCCGGCTTGGTTCACGCGCCGCAACATCGCCCCGACGAGTAGTCCGCTCGGCAGGCGCCCACTCACAACCTGGCGCTCACGCCGGCCGGTAACCGGGGAGGCCCGAGAGCGGGATTCGGCTGCGCATGAACGTGCCGGTACCGCGCGCCGCTTCCTCGCCCTCGCCATCGATCAGCCGTGCCTCGGCAACGAAGACACGGCGCTGGCCGCTGACCCAACGCCCCTCGGCGATGACCGGGCCGGCCTTCAGCGGCTTGGTGAAAAGCAGGTTGAACGCCGTGGTGAGCAGGAAACGGTCGGTGACGAGGCTGTTCGCCGCATAAAAGGCGGCGTCATCAAGCATCTTGAAATAGCTCGTGCCATGCGCCGCGCCGCCAGCGTGGAAATAGCGTTCGTCGATCGTGAAGTGGATTCGCGCCACGCCGGGCGCCGGGATTTCCAAGGTGGATTCGAAGAGCCGGTTGATCGGTGCCGCGGCATAAAGCGATTCAAGCGCGCGGAAATGCGCTTCCTCGCCTTGAGCTGGGCCTGCGCCCTCAGGCAGCGTCACGTGCTTCGTCGGCGGTCAGCAACGCATAGAGCGCATCGGGGGAGCCGGCGCCGCGCAGCTTATCGACAAAGCCGCGTTCGCGCAGCCGGCGGGACACGCGTGCCAGCGCCCGCAAATGGATCGCCCCGGCATCGACCGGCGACAGCAACAGGAACACGATATCCACCGACAGATCGTCGACTGCCTGGAAGTCGATCGGCTGGGCAAGTTTTGCGAACACGCCGACGACATGGTTCAGGCCGGGCAATTTGGCATGGGGCACAGCGACGCCGGCGCCGAACCCGGTCGATCCGAGCTTCTCGCGCGCGTTCAGCCGCTCGACGATCATCGCCGCGTCAAGGCCATAGGCTGATGCCGCTATGCTCGCAAGCTGCTGAAAAAGAGCCTTTTTGTTTGCTACCGGAAGCCGTTCAAGTACGGTTTCCGGCAGCAAAAGATCGCTTAAATCGGTCATCGTCATCCTTGAGGAACCCGCACCCCGGCGCGCGCCCATAGCGCCGAATGCGCGCGGGGGCCAGCGTCAAGCCCAGAGTCAGGCCCAGAGTCAGGCGGCGCGCTGCGGCTCGACCCAGCCGATCGTCCCGTCTCCCCGGCGATAAACCATATTATACGCACCCGACCCGACATTGCGGAACAGAAGCGCGTTGGTGTGGCGCAGATCAAGCATCATCACCGCATCGGAGACCGTGGCATCGGGCACGTCGACTCGCGTCTCGGCGATGACCGGCGGGAAATCCTCGGCGAATTCGTCGTCGGTTTCGCGGAATACGGTGTAGCCGGCATCATCGTAGGCGCCGTTCTCGACCGGGGGATTGGCCTGCGCGGCGTTGCGGTCCTTCAGGCGGCGCATATAGCGACGGAGCTGCTTTTCGAACTTGTCGGCGACGCCGTCGAACGCGCCATGCGCGTCCATGCCGTCATTGCTGCCCTTGAGCACCACGCCCTGCATGACATGCGCTATGATATCGCAGGTGAATCCATTGTCATGGGGTCCCTTGCCGAAAGTGACATGAGCCGAGATTGCGCGGGAGAAATATTTGTTGGCAATGGCTTGAAGCCGAGTCTCGACATGGGTTTTCAAGGCGTCGCCGGTAGCGACCTGGTGGCCCGAAATCCGAATGTCCATGAGCAGTCTCCTTCAAAAAGGGAGCGAACCAGCTAGGCCCGCCCCGGCACCAACGTCAACCGGGCGACTCGCTCGCCCAAAGTGGATTGACCACCTTCTTCATAAACGCAGCGTGGCGGGCGAGTTCCTCCTCGCTTGGCGAGAAAATGCGCGGTGGTCGGATGGAGGCCGGCGGCGCGGAGGGCGAGAAGCTAGTTTGCACCTCGATCGTTTCCGACACGAGGCCGAGGCCGATCTGACGCCCCCCGGTCAGCTCGACATAGACCTGAGCGAGCAGCTGCGCGTCGAGCAGCGCGCCGTGAAGCGTGCGATGGCTGCGGTCGATGCCATAGCGGCTGCAGAGCGCATCAAGGCTGTGCTTGGCGCCGGGGTGGCGCGTGCGGGCAAGGACGATCGTATCGACCATCCGATCGAGGCTGATCGCCTGACGGCCGCAGCGACCGAGCTCACCATTGATAAAGCCGAAATCGAAGCTGGCATTGTGGGCAACCAACGGGCTGTCGCCGAGGAAGGCGAGCAGGTCATCCACGCCGTGCCCGAACAGCGGCTTGTCCGACAGGAAAGCGTCGCTCAGCCCGTGAATCGCCTGGGCGCCGGGGGGCATGCTGCGCTCGGGATGGAAATAGGCGTGGAAGGTCCGGCCGGTCTCGACCCGGTTGATCATCTCGACGCACCCGATTTCCACCATCCGGTCGCCATCGGCGAAGCTGAATCCTGTGGTCTCGGTATCGAAGACGATTTCGCGCATGACCCTCTATATCGGGATTAGGATGCGGTGAGACAAGCCAGGATTGCAGCGACCGCGGCGCGGGTTTCAGCGATACTGCCCCCCGTTGGAATGACGAAATCGGCACGGGCGCGCTTTTCTGCATCGGGCATCTGCCGCGCGAGGATCGCGTCGAGCCGCGCCTCGGTCATCCCCGGCCGCGCCAGCACGCGGGCGCGCTGGATATCGGCGGGAGCAGACACGACCGCGACCTTGTCCACCCGGCTTTCGCCGCCGGTTTCGAACAACAACGGCACATCGAATACCACCAGTGGCGCTCGCCCATGCGCAGCCAGAAACGCAGCCCGCTCCTCGCCGACAGCCGGGTGGACCAAAGCCTCGAGCTGTTTAAGCGCGCGCGGATCGGAAAGAACTGCCTCGCCGAGCAAGGTCCGGTCGACGCCTTTTGGCCCGGTCGTATCGGGAAACATCGCCTCGATCGCCGCGACCAGCCGGCCACCTTCGCCTTGGAGGCGGTGAACCGCCGCATCGGCATCGAATACCGGTACGCCGAGCTCTTCGAACATGCCGGCAACGGTCGATTTGCCCATGCCGATCGAGCCGGTCAGGCCCAAGATGATCATGACGTCAGCAGCGCGCGCAGCTCGTCGTCGCGTTCGCGGGGCGGCTCGGCGCCGAACAGCAGCTCGAAGGCGAGCCCGGCCTGGCCGATCAGCATCTCAAGACCATCGACCGTATCCAGATCACGGTCGCGAGCGGCCTTCAGCAGCGGGGTTTCGAGTGGGGCATAGACGATATCGTAGACGATCGCGTCTTCGGACAGCGGCGACAGGTCGATCTCGAGCGGCGGCTGGCCAGCCATGCCGAGCGCGCTGGTGTTTACCAGCAAGGCAGCAGCCGGAATCGGCGACCCGAGCGGCAAGGCCTTGCCCTTCAGCCCGAAGGACGAGAGCAAAGCCGCCGCCTTCAACACATTACGATTGAGGATGATGACCTCACCGACGCCGATCCGCGACAAAGCGAACAGGATCGCACGGGCAGCGCCGCCGGCGCCGATCACCACCACCGTCGCGCCTTCGAGCGCCATGTCAGCGATCGGCGCGTAGAAGCCGCCGGCATCGGTATTGGTGCCGATGATTGCGCCGTCCTCGGCCCGAAGCGCGAGGTTGATCGCGCCGATCGTCGCGCGGACAGCGCCGCGATCCTCGACCAAATCCAGCGCCGCCTGTTTATGCGGGATGGTGATATTGCAGCCGCGCCAGGCCGGATCCTCGCGCCGCGCCGCGAAATAGGCGGGCAGTGCTTCGGGCGTGACATGATGGGCGCGGTACGCGGCGTCGATACCGAGCGCCTCGATCCAGAAGCCATGGATCAGCGGCGATTTCGAATGGCTGATCGGATCGCCGATCACCTCGGCATAGAGTGACGTCACGACAGCAAGACCCCTCTGACCCGCAGATAATCGAGCACGGGCAGCAAAGGCAGGCCGAGCACAGTGAACTGGCTGCCCTCGATCCGGGTAAAGAGCTGAGCGCCGGGCCCCTCGATCCGGTAGCAGCCGACGCAGCCCGAAATCTCGGGCCATTCGAGATCAAGATACTGTTCGATAAAGGCGTCGGAAAGTGGCCGGACATGCATTTTCGCGCGATCGACCACCCGCCAGACCGGCCTGCCGCCCACCGCCATCACCGCCGCGCTGATCAATTCATGACGCTTGCCCGACAGGCGGCGAAGATGCGCAGCTGCCTCGGCGCGGTCGGCCGGCTTGTCGAGCATCGAGCCATCCTCGAGCGCGACGATCGAATCGCTGCCGAGCACCAGCGCCTCGGGGTCGCGGTGCGACACACGCAGCGCCTTGAGTTCGGCAAGTGCATCGGCAAGGTCGCGCGGCGCAACACCGTCGGCCCGCAGCGCCATTTTAGCCGAATCCTCGTCGACACTGGCCGACACCGCCTCGAACGACACGCCGGCGGCAGTCAGCATTGCGCGCCGCGATGCGCTTTTGGACGCAAGCACCAGTCTCATTCGCCGCCCGCTCCTTCGCCGTCGCGTTCGCCCATCAGCGCGACGATCGCCGCCGCGGTTTCCTCGATCGAGCGCCGCGTGACGTCGATCACCGGCCAGTCATTGTCAGCGAACATCCGCCGCGCATAAGCGACTTCGCGAGTCACCGCCTCCTGATCGACATAGGCCGTTTCGGGCGCCTGGTTGAGCGAGAGCAGGCGGTTGCGCCGCACCTGGATCAGCCGGTCGGCACTGGTGGTCAGCCCAACGATCAGTGGATGGACCAGCGAGAAGAGCTCGGGCGGCGGCGGGCTTTCGACCACGATCGGGATATTAGCCGTCTTGTAGCCGCGATTGGCGAGATAGATCGACGTCGGCGTCTTCGAGGAACGCGACACACCGGCGAGAACGATATCCGCCTCTTCCCAATCCTCCCAACCAATCCCGTCATCATGCGCCATGGTAAACTGGATAGCGTCGACCCGCGCGAAATAGGCTGCGTCAAGCACATGCTGCCGGCCCGGCCGCGCCTTTGCCTGCTGGCCGAGCAGCCCGGACAGAGCTCCGGTCACCGGATCGAGCGGCGCCACCGCCGGCAAGCCGAGCGCACGGCACCGTGTTTCGAGCGTCCGGCGAGTAGCGCTGTTGACGAGGGTGAAGAGAACAAGCCCTGGATTCTGCGCGATTTCCTGAAGGATGCGCTCGAGATGCGCCTCGGTGCGGACCATCGGCCAGAAATGGCGGATCGTCTCCACATCGTCATATTGGGCAAGCGCTGCCTTGGCGATATTCTCCAAGGTCTCGCCGGTCGAATCTGATAGAAGATGGAGGTGGAGCCGCATCAGGAATCAGCTGGGGATGGGGCTGTGGACAACATCCGGAAAATCGCTAGCGCAACTTTTCGGTTCCGGAAAGCGATCGCGGGCTGTGGAAAAGCCACGACTTGCCCACAATTCCGTAAACAGCCCCGGATTCAGCGCACAGTCTGTGGATAATGGGGATGAGTGGCGCCGACTCGACGGAGTCAGCCGCCGCCGCCCGGTCAAGCTGTTGGCATTTTCGGGATGAACGCATAAGCCCCGGCATTCACCTGCCTACAGCTACTTCACCCTTTTCTAGATTCTATCTTTATCAGAAGAAGGACCTGTCCGATCGCGACACTCGCGCCCGTTTCAAAGCCCTTGCTCGCGACACTAAAGGGTGTGCGGCAGGATATCCCACCGGTCTGGCTGATGCGTCAGGCGGGGCGCTATCTCCCTGAATATCGCGCGCTCCGGGCCGAAAAGGGCGGCTTCCTCGCGCTGGCTACTGATCCCGAGGCCGCGGCCGAGGTGACGATGCAGCCGATCCGCCGCTTCGGTTTCGATGGCTCGATCCTGTTCTCCGATATCCTGATGGTTCCCTGGGCGCTGGGACAGGCGCTGAGCTTCGGTGCGGGCGAAGGGCCTGCGCTGAGCCCGGCGCTGGTCGATCATGCGCTGGCGGGGCTCCAGGCGGCGCCTGAGCGGCTTGATCCGGTCTATGCGACTGTCGCCCGTGTCGCCGAGATGCTGCCGGCTGAGGTGACGTTCCTCGGCTTTGCAGGCAGCCCTTGGACGGTAGCGACCTATATGGTCGCCGGTCATGGCAGCCGCGACCAGAGCGAGACGCGACGTTTCGCCTATGCCGACCCCATGGCGTTCGGCGAGATCATCGATGCGATCGCCGACAGCACGATCACCTATCTGTCGCGGCAGATCGAAGCTGGTGTCGAGGCGGTGCAATTATTTGACAGCTGGTCGGGCAGCCTTTCACCGGCGCAGTTCGAACGCTGGGTGATCGCGCCGACGGCCCGCATCATTGCAGCGCTGCATGAGCGGCACCCCGATATCCCGGTGATCGGCTTTCCCAAGGGCGCCGGCGGCAAACTGCCTGCCTATGCGCGGGAGACGGGCGCGGATGCGATCGGGCTCGACGAAACGGTCGATCCGATATGGGCGCATGCCAATCTGC
>JBDTXU010000226.1:0-2128 GCA_040006055.1 Sphingomonas bacterium
GGTTTTTCAGGAGCAGCTTCAGCCGTCCGGGCGCACCATGATATCTGAGCCGCAATGTAACGCTGTCGTAATGTGAAAAATCGCGGCCCTTGGTAGGGTCGCCGGTATTGAACAGCATCCCATAGGCGCAATAGGGATAGGCAAAGCCGGCGCGCATCGTGCATGTCCAGGACATCTGGGCGGGATTGATTGAAGCGGTCGATGCGCCGCCGGGCTGGTCGCGGTCGGCATAAACATAGGGTGCGAAATTGCCGCTCATCGGGGCAAATGTCGCACTCCGCCGCGTAATGGCATTCTCGCCGAGCACCGCGGCAAAGGTCATGATGAGCAGCAGAAAGACAGCTGCCTCCATCCTGAGGGACGTGCCCCGGAACAGCTTGCCCGGGCGTCGGTATGCCTCCCCCGCCACCGGTTTCGCCGGAACGGTCTGGATCGCAGCGGCCTTGCTGGGAACGATGAAATTTGAGCCTGGACCAACGATACGCAACAGCATTTGTCCTGAACTGGCTGTGACACGCCACATGCCGGTCTCGCCCGGGGGAGGCGAAGCTTGAAGCGCCCATCATGGTCGCATTTGGTTATCGAGAGGTTCGCACCTCACTCCGGGAAGCCCCTATGCATCTCGGCGTCACGTCCCTCCCACGCGCCTCCCAGTCCGTTGCGCGGAAGCGGATGCAGACCATGTTTCTCTCACTGGGCTCCAGCGTCGCTTGCCATGATTGGATGATACCGAGCCTACCGAAAAGCGCCCGATTTCCGCTGAAGCGCGCGCTCCCGGCGATTGCGCTTTCGCTGCGATCACTGCGGCTAGGGGATAGCTTCAGCGCCGAAAGCCAGCGCCGGTTCGCCTCCATGCGAAGCCGCAACTTGACGCCGCAGGACCAGCGTGCCGAGATGCCGCGTGACATGGCGCATCATGCAGCTTCCTCGTGGTGCATATGTTTCTCTACAAACCGCAGCACCGCGGAGGACTGATACGCGGCAGCCAGCGTCTCCAGGCGCCCGACGAAAATACTATATAGCGGATCGAGATCGAGAATCGCCGAGGCCTCCGCCCGGATGCCGCGCATATTGCCACCACGTGCGAGGATCAGGAGCCGCGCCATCTGGTCCGCCGGTGGAATGGCCATGGGGTGCGCCCCACCGGCACCCCCATCCTCCCTTCCGCCCTCTTCCTTCCCGACACGGAGAAGATCCTCGATACAGGCACTCAGCTGCGTCTTGTCGATCGGCATTGCCAGCAGCCGGTCAGCGCCAGCGGCACGCGCCTCGGCTTCCGTCTCCGCGGTCGGGTTGGCGGCCAGGCCCACGATCGGG
The DNA here is from genome assembly GCA_040006055.1 of Sphingomonas bacterium. Classification (GTDB taxonomy): domain Bacteria; phylum Pseudomonadota; class Alphaproteobacteria; order Sphingomonadales; family Sphingomonadaceae; genus Sphingomonas. The sequence continues at coordinate 1,318 of JBDTXU010000226.1, forward strand.
ACCAGCAGCGCCTGGCAGTTCCGCAGGTGCCGCATCGCTTCCAATCCCTCCAGCGCCGGCATTTTGAGGTCAATCAGGATCAGGTCAGGCGCTATCGCTGCAATGAGCTCAACCGCCTCCGGGCCGTCAGCAGATTCGCGAACCCTGTATTCCCAGCCTTCGAGCGCGTCCCGCAACGTCGCTCGATCGGCCGCGACATCATCGATGATCAGTATCTCGCAATTGCCAGTCGCTGAACCTGACCCGGGCGCCGGCAGGCCGATCGCGGCAAGCGGGAAGTTCGCTTCCACCCGGAAGCGGCTGCCCTCGCCGACAGCGCTCTCCACCTCGATCTGCCCGCCCATCACCTCAACGATCTGGCGTGTGATGCTGAGGCCGAGACCAGTGCCGCCGCTGCGCTCGGTTGCGTTGCCGACCTGTTCGAATGGCCGAAAAATAAGGTCGAGCTGATCGCTCCGGATGCCGCCGCCTGTGTCCAGCACGTCAAAGCGCAGACGCACATCGCCGCCGTCCCGGGACACAGTCGACACGTCCAGCCGCACTTCGCCGACGGTGGTGAACTTGATCGCATTCCCCAGCAGGTTGATCAGCACCTGCCGGATCCGCTTATGGTCGCCGACGAGATGGTGCGGCACGTCATCGCTGACCTCGACGATGAAGCGCAGATCCTTTTCCTCGGCGCGCAGGCGGATCATCTGCGCAACATGCTCGACACAGGCGCGGACATCGAAGGGAGCGGTCAGCAATTCGAGCCGCCCGGCCTCGACTTTCGAGAGATCGAGCAGGTCAGTGATCATTGCCAGCAGATGTT
>JBDTXU010000227.1:0-1550 GCA_040006055.1 Sphingomonas bacterium
GCGAGCGGGTTGACCTTCTCGGCCTTGTAGAGCGCCATCACTTCCTGCTGGGCACGCGCCTTGTCGTCCTTGTGCTTCTCCTGGAGCGCCTTCATCTTGGGCTGGATCGCCCGCATATTGGCCATCGAGGCGAACTGACGCTGCGCGATCGGGAAGAGCAGGCCACGGATCGTCAGCGTGAGCAGGATGATCGCGACGCCGAAATTACCGACCATGCGGAACAGCCAGTCGAGATAATAGAAGATCGGCTTCTCGAGGATCCGGAACCAGCCCCAGTCGATCGCCTTGTCGAAATTGGCGATGTGGAGATCGTCCTGATAATGGTCGGTCAGCCGCACTTCCTTGGCGCCCGCGAAGAAGCGCGAAGTCTGGGTGGCGACCGCGCCGGGCGCGAGCGAGACCGGCTTGGTCGTGTAATCCGCCTGATAGGCATCGCCACTGGCGGCCGGGAAGCCGGAATGGACCGCTGCCTTCTGATCCGGGATCAGCGCGGTCAGCCAATATTTGTCGCTGAAGCCGAGCCAGCCGCCGGTCGCGTCGAAATAATTCGCGCCGGGTTTGGCGCTGCTGCCGAACATCTTCCCGAAGAAGCTGGCTTCCTTGCCGGTGAGATTGGGGTAGCCGATGTCATAGGTCGCGCCGTCGCCAAACACGCCGATCGGGCCGATATGGTTGGTCCAGGTATCGGCATCCTGGGTGGCACCGAGCCGCGAGACGAAGCCGTAGGAATGGATCGAGACGGGCGCAGCGCTGTGGTTGCCGACCCGCTGCGTGACCGAGAACATGTAATGCTCATCGACTGCGACGATAATCTGGAAGACCAGACCTTGCGGGTTCTGCCAGCTCAGGGTGACAGCCGCGCCCGGGGTCAGCACCGGCTTGTCGGCGGTCCAGAGCGTGTTCTTGTCGGGTGCGGCGACATTGTCTCCGGCCCAGCCGAAGCCGGCGAAATAGCTCTTCGCGGTGCCGGCTGGTGAAAGCAGGGTGATCGGCGGCGAATTCTTGTCGATGGTTTCATTGTAGGTGCTCAGCACCAGATCATCGATGCGCGCACCCTTGAGGCTGATCGAGCCGCTCAGCGCCGGCGTCTGGATGCGGACGCGGGGCGATTCGGCGAGGACGATCTTGCGATCGCGCACGGCGCCGGTGGTGCCCGCCGCAGGCGTCGCGGGGGAGGTGGTCGGCGCCGGGAGGACCTGGGTCTTGCCGCCTGCCACCTTCGTGACGGGCGGGTTGGCCGCGGGGAAGAATTTGGACGTGAGGATCGGCCAGCCGAACAGCATCAGAGCTGCGAACACCGCGAACATGATAAAATTCTTTTGGTCGTGTTTCACGCGAGGCGTTCCCGTCCGTGCTTGGGTGTCGTGTCAGGTGTCATGTTCGAAGCGTATCGTCTCAGGGGACCGGATCCAGCCCGAACCCGCCCCAGGGATGGCACCGTGCGATCCGCTTTGCCGCCAGCCACCCGCCCCGCAGCGCGCCATAGCGGCGAAGCGCGGTGATTGCATAGACGGAACAGGTGGGATCGTAGCGGCAGCTTGGCGGCAGAA
>JBDTXU010000228.1:0-1841 GCA_040006055.1 Sphingomonas bacterium
GTCGCGACCAACGGCATTGCCTGCGCCATCATGCCCCCCGCCCAGATCGGCCGGCTGATCGCGGCGCGGAAGCGACCATGATGATGACACCACCTCCGTTCGCCCGGCCGAAGGGCGCTCTCAACGTTCTAGCCGCCCTCCTCGAATCCCGTACTGGCCAACAGATTGCAGCGAACCGCGAATGGCGGATCGAAACCGCGCTGAAACCGCTGATCCGCGAAAACGGCCTCGACACGCTCGACGAACTGATCGGCGAGATTCTCCGCAAGCCCGAGCTTGCCGACCAGGTTGTCGATTCCCTGCTTAATGGGGAAAGCTCGTTCTTTCGCGATGCAGCCGTGCTCGACACGATCGCTGAGGCCGTCGATACGATGCGCGCCGAAGGCCTGAACCGGCGGATACGGATATGGTCGGCCGGGTGCTCGATCGGCCAGGAGCCACTGTCCCTGGCGATGCTGTTCACTGAGCGCGACGAGCGGACAAAGGCGGTTTCGCCCGAGATCGTCGCGACCGACGTCTCCGAGACGGCGCTCGGCCGCGCACGTTCGGGGCGCTATTCGCAATTCGAAATCCAGCGTGGGCTGCCGGTGCGTCGCATGATGCGCTGGTTCGATACGGTCGGCAACGACTGGGTCGCCAAGGCCGAACTGGTCCGCCAGATATCATTTCGCAAAATGAACCTGGTCGCCGATCCGCTGCCGATCGGGCGTTTCGACATCATCCTTTGCCGCAACGTGCTGCTCTACCTTTCACCGGCTTTGCGGCGCGTTGTGCTCGATCGTCTTGCGGAGGTGGCGCGGCAGGGCGCGTTGCTCGTGCTCGGCGCTGGCGAAACGGTGATCGGCCAGACCGAGGCGTTCCGCCCCAGCCCACGCTTTCGCGGCCTGTACGAGCCGGTTGGCGCGACGTCGCCAGCATCATCAGTCGCAAAGTAATCAACAGCCCTATTCCGAAACAGTCCGGACCGTGCTTAAGCAGCCCCAGCGCGCGAGCGAGGGAGACGCCATGACGATCATCGAGACCCCGTCGCCCAATTTCGACGAGCGGACATTGGGCATCTCAATGATCGTCCTGCATTATACCGGCATGCAGGACGCACGGTCGGCGATCGACCGGCTGCGCGATCCGGAAGCCAAGGTTTCCGCCCATTATCTGGTCGCCGAGGATGGGACGATCCTGCGCATGGTCGCCGAGGACAAGCGCGCCTGGCACGCCGGCAAGGCGCGCTGGCGCGGCATCGCCGACGTCAACAGCGCGAGCATTGGCATCGAGATCGTCAATCCCGGCCATGAACTCGGCTATCATCCATTCCCCGAAGAGCAGATCGACGCGCTGGTGCCGCTCGTTTCCGAGATCAAGCAGCGTCACGGAATCACGCGCGGCAATGTCGTTGGCCATTCCGACATTGCTCCGGCGCGCAAGAAGGATCCGGGCGAGCTTTTTCCGTGGCACCGGCTTGCAAAGGTCCGCCTCGCATTGCCGCGCCCGACGCGGAATCTGATGGATCCGATGTGGACCGACGCCGGCTTCCTCATCGCGCTCGAGCGTTTTGGCTATGACGTGTCGGACAAGCTTGCCGCCGTGGTCGCATTCCAGCGACGTTTTCGACCGGAGTTGCTCGACGGGGAGATTGACGGCGAATGCCGTAGCATCCTGTTGGCCTTGCTGCTGCCCAAGCCGATGGGCGACGATTGATATGATTATCGCGGTAGCGCGCCGCTAGCGCTTCCGCGCCCGCGAAACTCACGCTACAGAGGCCCCGCCAGAGGGTCGGGCGGCCGCGTCATGCGCAAGCATGCCGAGGAAAGTCCGGGCTCCGCGAAACGACGGTGCCGGGTAAC
>JBDTXU010000229.1:0-5001 GCA_040006055.1 Sphingomonas bacterium
GGGCGTATATCGCCATATCCGGCTATATGCGCGAAGATGGGCTAGCGCGCGTTATCGTGCCGCTCGAGATCGGTGAGGCACATGTCTTCGATCAGCGCGACGAGGCGGCATGCGCCCTGCTCGGCATCGACCGGGAGGCGTCGAATATGGCGTGGCGGCCGGTGCTCGCTGCGGGCGGGGAGCCACCCTCGTGGCACAACGCCGACGCTGCGCGCGCGGCCGGGGCGGACGGGATCATCGATCGCTCACGCCATATTGTCGGTGGGTGGCATGTCACCCTGTTCAGATGGAACCGTCTCGGCGGGCCGAGCGTGAGGGTGTGCGGCGATCCGGTTCCCGCGATGTTGAGCGATAGCGAGGAGAAGTGGGGATGAGCGATCCGCTGGAAGGTGGCTGCCACTGCGGAGCTTCGCGCTACGCATTGGCCGTCGAGGCGATGCCGCCGGTTTATTGCTGCCACTGCCTGACCTGTCAGACTTGGTCGGGCAGTGCTTTTACCGAGCAGGCGGTGGTGCGCGAGCACGCGATCAGCGCGAGCGGGCCGATCATCGACTATCGCTTCACCAACCCGAGTGGAGCGCAATCCTGGCAGCGAATCTGCGGGACTTGCCATACGCGGTTGTGGAACACCAACAGTGCAAGGCCGGGTATCGCGGTGGTCCGTGCCGGCACGCTCGACGCCAGCAACACGCTCGAACCGCGCGCGCATATCTGGGTAAAGCGCAAACAGCCCTGGATCGTCATTGCAGACGATATCCCGACCTTCGAAGAATCCGCCCCCTTGGCCGAGTTCACCGCGATCCTCCTCCGCTGAGGCCTGATTCAACTGCGAAGCAGGATCGTTCATGAGAGGCCCACGGGACGTCAGAAACCCACCCGCTCCTTCTCATCGTTGGCCATTGAATGCTCCGCTGCGGTGTTTGGCGCCACCCGCGCCGCGGAATTTCCCTGATATTCCCTGTTAATTCCCTGTTCCCAGGCCGCCGCGCAGTGAAAAACCAGCCTAAGTCTCTATAATATCAACAAAACTGCTGTGGCCGTGCCAAGGAAAAAGAAAAATTCCCTGATAATGACGGCATAACAGGGAAATGTATGCCGCATAGCGGACGGGTAGATCAGTGCGGCTCAGCAGCAATCATGGGCGAACCCCGATCTCGAGCCAGCCTATTCGGCGACGACCGCCTCGACCTTGCCCCTGGGTTTCCTGAGCAACAGCACCAGCGGCAGAACCGCGATCGAAATCCAGGCCATCAGATAGAAATCGTCGATATAGGCGATCATTGCCGCCTGCTTGTTGATCATCGCGTCGGCAACGCCAAACACGCTGTCCGACAATGTGCCGTACCGGTCGAGCGCTCCGAGATCGAGTGTCGGGATCGTCGTCGCGGTCACATGCTGGGCGAGATCGGCGTGCGCCGTCTGGATATTGCGCGCGAGCAGCACCGTGACGAGGGAGATGCCCGCCGACTGGCCGATGCTTCGCATCAGGTTCAGCAGGCTGGCGCCATCCGTGCTGTAATTATGTTCGAGCGTCGCAAAGGCCAGCGAGTTCAGCGGCATGAACACGAGCCCCATGCCGAGCCCCTGGATGAAGCCGCTGATGATCACCGGCCAGAAATCCATCTCGAGCGAATAGCCCGCCATCTGCCGCAGCGAGAAGGAGAACAGCAGCAGGCCGACGACGATCAATATCCTGGTGTCGATCTTGCCCATCATCTGACCCGCGAACCACATGGTGAAGAGGACGCCGACGCCGCGCGGCGCCATCATCATGCCGGTGTCGATCACCGGATAGCCGAACAGCTGCTGCAGCATCGGCGGCAACAGCGCCATGGGCGCCATGGTTGAGATGCCGATGACGATCATGAATATCATGCCCATCACCAGGTTGCGGTTCTTGAACAGATGTCTGTCGAACAACGGCTTCTGCGCGGTCGCGAGATGAACCACGCCCATCCACATCGCAGCCAGCGCGACCATGGCTTCGGCAATGATCTCCGGGCTGCTGAACCAATCCTGTTGCTGCCCCCGGTCGAGCATCAGCTGGAAGCTCGCGACCGCGAGCGCGATCAGGGCGAAACCGGTAATGTCGAACGAGCGGGCACGCAAAGGCCGCGACGGCAGCAGGAACCACAGGATCGCGAAGGTCAACGCACCGACGGGGACATTGACGTAGAACACCCAGCGCCAATTATAGCTTTCGGTCAGCCAGCCACCGATGACCGGGCCCATGATCGGGCCGATCATCACGCCCATGCCCCAGACCGACATCGCCTTTGCCTGGCGTTCAGGCGGGTTGATATCGAGCATGGCGGTTTGTGAGAGCGGGTTGATGAAAGCGGCCGCGATGCCCTGGAAGACGCGGAAAACCACCATCTCCTCAAGGCTTACCGCCGTGCCGCACAACATCGACGCGACGATGAAGCTCCCGACCGCGAACAGGAAAAGGTTGCGCGATCCGAAGCGGTCGGAAAGCCAGCCGGTCGCGGGGAGGGCAATCGCGGTCGCGACGATGTAGCTCGTCAGTACCCAGCTGACGGTGTCGATCGTCGCGCCGAGGCTGGTCTGCATATGGGGCAGGGCGACATTGGCGATCGTCGTGTCCAGGATCTGCATGACCATCGCGCCCATGACGCCGATCGTCACGAGCCACCGATGCCTGACCTGGAGCATCGGCTGGCCGGGCACTGGATCAGTCACGATTGCCCTTTGTGTCGATCTTCACGCTGGCGCTGAGGCCCGCAATCATCGGGCGGGCCGGATTGCCATCGATGGCGATGCGCACCGGCACCCGCTGAGTCACCTTGACCCAATTGCCATTGGCGTTCTGCGCGGGGAGGACCGAGAATTGCGAGCCCGTGCCCGCGCCGATGCCCAGGATATGGCCGTGGATCGTGAGCCCCGGATAAGCGTCGAGCTTCAGCTCCGCGGGCTGGCCGATCGACATATGGTTGAGATCGGTTTCCTTGAAGTTCGCCTCGACCCAGGCGCCGCGGTTCCTGACAAGGCTCAGCAAGGGAACACCGCTCGGCATGATGGTGCCGATCTGAAGCCGGCCAGTCTGGCTGACGATCCCGTCATCCGGTGCATAGACGGTGGTGCGCGCGAGCTCGAGCACCGCCTTCTCGCGCGCGGCCATTGCCGCCTGGATCGCCGCCGGAGCACCTGTGGCACCTGTGCCGCTGCCGATCTGGTTGCGCGCCTTGGCCGCGCTCGCCTGTGCCGTCGCCAGACGCGCTTTCGCCGCCGAGACCTCATGCGCAGCGGCATCGAAGCTGGCGCGCGTCGTGAAGCCGCGCTTCATCAGTTGCGCCTGGCGCTCATAGGTCGCCTGGGCAAGCCGGATGTCGGCATCGGCGCTCTGGATATCAGCCTGGGCGCTGCCGGTGTCGGTCGACAGCGTGCTGACCTGGACGCGGGCTGACGCGAGCGCCGCGTCGGCCTGGTCGAGGGCGATCTGGAACGGCACGGGGTCGATCCGGAAGAGCATATCGCCCTTCTTCACCCGTTGGTTTTCCTTCACGTTGACCGCGACGATGCGCCCGCTCACATCGGGGCTGACCGACACCATATCCTGCTGGACATACGCGTTGTCGGTCGAGACATAACGGCCCGAGGTCAGCCACAGATAACCGCCAATCGCCGCGATCAGCAGCGGAACGCTGAGCATCAGCGCAATGCGGCTCCAGGAACGCCGCTTGCGCGCGGGTGCTTCCACCTCTTCGATCGTGTTGATCGCCACCGGCGTCACGCCCCGGGTGACTTTGGGATCTGCATCAGCCATGTCCGGCCTCGTCGCTTTCGATTGTCGTGTTAAGATTGGTCCGGATCACGCCGAGCGTCTCCATCAGCGCGGCGCGCCTTTCGTCGTCGAGGCCCTGAAGCGCGTCTTCGATCATGCCGTCGGCAAGGCCGCGAAGCTGGGCGAGCAGGGGGTGTGCCTTGGTGGTGAGGAAGATCAGCCAGGCGCGCCGGTCGGCCGGATCGCGGCGGCGCTCGACAAGCCCCGCCTCTTCGAGCCGGTCGATCATGCGGCACAGCGTGATCGGTTCCACCTCAAGCAGATCGGCCAGGCCGCCCTGGTTGATCCCTTCGTTGCGGCTGAGCGTTGTCAGCGTGCGCCACTGCGCGCGCGTCACCCCGATCAGGCGCGCGCGCTCGTCGAAGCGGCGTCGCATCAGTCGCGATACATCGCTAATCAGGAATCCAAGCGAGTCACTCATAGGCAGCCATATAATAAGCATGCTTATATAATCCAACCCTAATGCGGATGGCTATTTTGCATTGCAGCATGCAGGAGATGCACGTTGGAATACCAGCAAGCCAGTGCTCACCCGTCCAGAGATATGGAGGGCGGCTGCCAGTGCGGACGGGTGCGCTATACCGTCACCATCACGGACGATGATGCCTATCTCTGCCATTGCCGGATGTGCCAGCACGCAACCGGCGGCGTCTCGATCGCCTTCAAGAATGTGAAGAAGGCAAATGTGCGGTGGACGCGCGAGCCCGACCGTTATCAATCCTCGCCGATCGCAAGCCGCGGCTTCTGCTCGGCCTGCGGCACGCCGCTCACCTTTGAATTCCCCGACAGCGAGAACATGGACCTGACAGTCGGCAGCTTCGACGATCCCTATGGCTTCCGTCCAGTCCATCACTACGCCGTTGAGAGCTGGCATGAGGCATGGCTCGACACCCGAAGCCTGCCCACCTATCGCACCGACCAGAACAAGTCCGTTGTCGATCGCTGGATGAAGACCGTTGGCAAGCTCCCAGACTAATATGGCACCTGATATGAAGCCCGAGACCCGCTTCTTCGAGAGCTTCGACGGCATGCGCCTGGCGTGGCGCGAGATGGGCGAGGGGCGGCCGGTATTGATGCTCCACGGCTTCTTCTCGGACGCCTTCACCAACTGGATTCGCTACGGCCACGCCGCCGCCATCGCCACGCGCGGCTTCCGGGTGATCATGCCCGATCTGCGCGCGCACGGGGAAAGTGCGAAG
>JBDTXU010000230.1:0-14631 GCA_040006055.1 Sphingomonas bacterium
TCGCGCCGGAACGCCTGCTCAGCGCGCTCGAAGCCGCGGTCGCCGGCAAGGCGGCCGGCGAGCTCCGCCCGCTTACCGAGAAGATTCCCGCCCTGCTCGCCTTCGACGAAATCGTCGGTTCAGCGCCGGATTTCCGCGCCGCGCTGGCGATTGCCGCGAAGGCGGCACGCGCCCGGGTGCCGGTGTTGCTCGAGGGAGAGAGCGGCGTCGGCAAGGAAGTCGTCGCCGAGGCGATCCATGCGGCTTCGCCCCGCGGCAAGAAGCCGATGGTCGCGGTCAATTGCGGTGCGATCCCGGCCAATCTCGTCGAATCCGAGCTGTTCGGGCATGAGAAAGGCGCCTTTACCGGCGCGTTCGAGCGCAAGATCGGGCGCTTCCAGGAGGCCGATGGCGGCACCCTGTTCCTCGACGAGATCGGCGAGATGCCGCTCGACGCTCAGGTCAAATTGCTCCGCGTGCTGCAATCTGGCGAGATCCAGCCCATCGGCGCGCGGCATACCCGTGAAGTCGATGTCCGGGTGATCGCGGCGACCAACAAAAGGCTGATCGAGGAAGTCGAGGCCGACCGGTTCCGTGAGGATCTCTATTACCGCCTCAACGTCGTTCAGGTGACGATCCCGCCTCTGAGAGAACGCACCGGCGATATTCCAGCCCTTGCCCGGCATCTGCTTGCGCGGATCGCCGAACAGCCCGGCCTGCGCGAGCTCGGCATCACCGACGATGCGCTTGCTCTGCTCGGCCAATATGACTGGCCGGGCAATGTCCGCCAGCTCCAGAATGCGCTGTTCCGCGCCGCCGTGCTGTGTGACGGCGATGCGTTGACCCGACTGGATTTCCCGCAGATCGCGGCGCTTGGCGCACAGCGGCACAGCGTACCCGGACCTTCGCCGATGGCGACCAGCGGCGGCGTCACATTGTTCCATGCCGATGGCAATCTGCGCGCGCTCGAGGAGATCGAGGCGGATGTGATCCGCCTTGCGATCGGCCATTATCGCGGCCGCATGACCGAGGTTGCGCGGCGGCTCGGGATCGGGCGGTCGACGCTGTATCGCAAGCTGGGCGAGCTCGGGATCGACAACGCCGCGGCCTGACGACTCAATCGCGGCCGTTCGTTAACGCTACCATCTCGTCAGCGGCGCTTCCGATATGCTATAGGATTTCGACGGCCAGCGACTGGGATCGCTGAAGCCGGAGGAGATCCGCATGCCGAACAGCATTTCACGCCGCACCCTGATCGAGCTCGGCCTTGCCGGCGCTTCCGCCGCGATTGCCGGAAGCGCCCTTGCCGAACCTGGGCTTGTTCCCGAACCGCAGGATTCGCCGCCGCTTCCCGATAGCGAGAAGATCGGCTTCGCGGTCGTCGGCCTCGGCAAGCTTTCGCTGGGGCAGATCATCCCCGGGCTCAAGACGGCAAAGGGCGCAAAGCTTGCCGCTCTGGTCAGCGGTCACCCCGACAAGGCCCGGCGCATTGCTGCGGAGCAGGGCCTGCCGGCCGATGCGATCTACTCTTACGATGATTATGACCGGATCGCAAAGGACCCGCGGATCCAGGTGGTCTATATCGTCCTGCCCAATTCAATGCATGCCGAGTATACGATCCGCGCGCTCAAGGCCGGCAAGCATGTGCTGTGCGAAAAGCCGATGGCGACCAGCATCGCCGATTGCGAGGCGATGATCGCCGCCGCGAAAGCCGCCGACCGCAAGCTGATGATCGCCTATCGCTGCCATTATGAGCCGCTCAACCTCGAGGTGATGCGCCGCATGCGATCGGGCGCGCTCGGCAAGCCACGGATGGTCGTCACCAATATGGGCCGGCAGTCCGACCTCAACGAGCCTTCTGACGCGTGGCGGCTCGACATGAAGATGTCCGGCGGCGGCGCGCTTGCCGATATGGGCGTCTACGGCGTCAACGCCGCGCGCTATATCCTCGCCGAGGAGCCGATCGAGGTACGCGCCTGGGCGCAGACCGACCGGACCGATCCGCGTTTCAAGACCACGGAGGACGTGATCGCCTGGCAGTTCCGCTTCCCCTCGGGCGCGATCTCCAATGGCTCGACCTCTTTCTCCTATCAGGGGACCATGGCCTTTCAGGTGCTTTGCGAGCACGGGAAAATGACGGCGGAGCCCGGCGCTTTCTATGGCGGCAATCATCTGACGATCGACGGCGTCAAAGGCGAGCGCGAGCCGAAGATCCGCGAGGTCGACCAGTTCGCGCGCGAGATGGACTGGATGGCCGATGTGGTGCGCGGCAAGGCGCCGCTGGTGTCGCCGGGCGAGGAAGGGTTGCAGGACATGCGGCTGATGCACGCGATCCTCGAATCGGTCGCCAAGGGCGGCGCGACGGTGCGGACCGCCTGGGGATATAAGCGTGCCTATGACCCCGCAGCTGTGGTAGACGTCCCGAAGCCGATCTGACCGGAAGGGGGCGCTTTTGACCGGATTGCTGGCTCTTATTACAGCAGCACTGTTCGCAGGCGCCGCCATCTACATCAATTTTGCCGAGCAGCCCGCGCGCCTGAAGCTCGACGACCGCGCGGTGCTCGCCCAGTGGCTCCCCGCCTATCTGCGCGGCACGCTGATGCAGGCGCCGCTCGCGGTGGCGAGCGCGGCGCTTGGCGGCTGGACGTGGTGGGAGAAAGGCGGGTGGTTCTTCCTGCTCGGCGCGGCGCTTATGCTCACCAACCTGCCCTGGACCTTCGTCGTGATCATGCCGGTCAATCGCAAGCTCGGCGCGATCGGACCGGAAGGCGACGCGGCGCTGATCCGCCCGCTGATCAAGCGCTGGGGCTATCTCCATGCGGTGCGCAGCCTGCTTGGGATATGCGCGGTGCTGGCTTATTATTGGGCGCTCGCCCCGATCTGATCAGAAACGCGACGTGAGCGCCGCATCCTTGAGGCCGCGCCATACGCGGATCGCCTGCACCGTCTCGGCGACATCATGGACGCGGAGCATCTGCACGCCCGCCTCGATGCCCTTCATCGCGAGCGCGATCGAACCGCCGAGGCGCGCGTCGACCGGCGCCTCGTTCGAGAGCGCGCCGATCATCCGCTTGCGGCTCGCGCCGAGCATGATCGGGCAGCCAAGGCCGTGGAACAGCGTGAGCCCGTTCAGCAGAGCGAGATTGTCCTGGAGCGACTTGCCGAAGCCGATCCCCGGATCGACGATGATCTTCGCTGGATCGACCCCGGCCGCGACCACCGCCGCGATCCGCGCCTCGAGCCAGTCGAACACTTCGATCAGCACATCGCCATAGCCGTCTCCGCCGTGCGGACCCTTTTTCGGATCGGGCGAGTGCATCAGCACGACCGGGCAGCCGGCGCTGACGACGATCTCGGACGAGCGATCGTCCCAGTACAGGGCCGAGACATCGTTGACGATCGCGGCCCCGGCGGCGAGCGCCGCCTCCATCACCGCGGCCTTGCGCGTATCGGTCGAGACGAGCGTGCCGCTTTTCACCAGCCGCTCAATCACCGGCACGACGCGCTTGATCTCGTCGCCCTCCCAGACGAGCGACGCCTTGGGCCGGGTGGATTCGCCGCCGACATCGATCAGGGCGGCGCCCTTGACGGACATATCGACCCCGGCGGCCGCAGCTGCCGCCGGATCTTCCTGGAGCTTGCCGCCATCCGAGAAGCTGTCGGGGGTTACGTTGAGGATGCCGGCGACCATGGGCTGATCGAAACGGAGCGTGCGATCGCCGAGGGTGAGCGAGGGGCGAGGCGCGGTGATCGCGGCGTGGAGGCGTGCGGCGCGTTCGTTCTGCGCGAGGGTGGTGTCGAAATCGGCGATCGAGACCGTACGCTTCCTGCCGTCCTCGATCACTTCATAGGCGGCGAACCAGGCCATGCCGCCGGCGAGGCGCGCGACTTCGCCGTCCCGTCCTACTGGCGTGTCGACGAACTGGGTCGGGCGGAGATGGAGGGAGTCTTTCATATCGCTTCCTTCGTCATGCCGGACTCGTTCCGGCATCCACCGTTCCGCAAACAATGAGCGATCGGCTCTTGCGGCACGATGGACCCCGGAACAAGTCCGGGGTGACGGAGGGGATCAGGGCTGTGTCGCGAGCAGGTAATTCTGGCGGAGCACATCAATCGGCTTGAGGCCATCGGGCGTCTCGTAATGCCAGAAGGTCCAGCCATTGCAGGCGGGCGCGCCCTGCAGCGTTGCGCCGAGCTTGTGGATCGATCCCGTCACATCGCCGCTCATTACTGAACCATCCGCGCGCACCGTCACGCGGTGGCGGCGCTTCGCGTCAGTCAGCACCGCGCCCGCGGTCAGCATGCCGTTCTCGACGATGGTGCCGAAGGCGACCCGCGGCGCTGCCTTGGGCGACTGCATCGTCACCAGCGAGGATTCGTCGAGCGGCAGGGCCGCCTCGATCCGCTCCAGCGCCGCCGAGCAATAGCCGGCCTCGCGCTCGATGCCGATCCAGCGCCGGCCGAGCCGCTTGGCGACCGCGCCCGTCGTACCGGTGCCGAAAAAGGGATCGAGCACCACGTCGCCCGGCTTGGTGCAGGCCAGCAGGATGCGGTAGATCAGCGCCTCGGGCTTCTGAGTCGGATGGACCTTCACCCCGTCGCGCTTCAGCCGCTCCTGGCCACCGCAGATCGGGAATTCCCAGTCGCTGCGCATCTGGAGCTCGTCGTTCAGCGTCTTCATGCTGCGATAGTTGAAGGTGTAGCGGGCCTTTTCGCCCATCGACGCCCAGATCAGCGTCTCATGCGCGTTGGTGAAGCGGGTGCCCTTGAAATTAGGCATCGGGTTGGCCTTGCGCCAGACGATGTCGTTGAGGATCCAGTATCCGAGATCCTGGATCGCCGAGCCGACCTTGAAGATGTTGTGATAGCTGCCGATCACCCAGATCGCGCCATTGTCCTTGAGGATGCGTTTCGCCTCGGTCAGCCAGGCGCGGGTGAACTTGTCATAGATGGCGAGCGAATCGAACTTGTCCCAGTCATCGGTGACGGCATCGACATGGCTGCCGTCAGGACGGCTGAGATCGCCGCCGAGCTGGAGATTGTACGGCGGATCGGCAAAGATCAGGTCGACCGATTTGGCCGGCAGCGCGCGCATTGCGGTGATGCAATCCTGCATGATGATGCTGTCGAGCGGCAATGCAGCGTTCGGCGCTGTCTCCGGCTGCCCCATCTCCTTCCGGGGCGCCGCGACCCGCGCCTTAACCTTATCTATCACGCCCATTATCATTGCCCCTGCTCAAGAGTGGCGCATCCCTGCGGATGTGCGGACTCGGGTCAAGCGGAACTTAGTTAACGATTGCGGTTGCCAAATCGTTAACAAGGCGGAACATTTCGGGAAGCCATCCAGATATTGAGTCGAGTTATCCACAGGGACTCAATCCATGGTGTGTGGCCCAAAAGACTCAATCAGCTGAGATAAGATCTATAAATCGAGCCAGGCTTGCGCGACCGGCGCGAAGCTGCGGCGATGGAGCGGCGAGGGCCCGTGTTCGCGCAGCGCATTGAGATGCGCGCGGCAGGCATAGCCCTTGTTCGAATGCCAGCCATAGAGCGGGTGCGTCTGGGCATGGGCGATCATGATCGTGTCTCGGGTGTGCTTGGCGATGATCGAGGCGGCGGCAATCGACAGCGAGATCGCATCGCCCGAGACGATTGCGGTTGCCTGATGAGTCCAGCGCGGGAGACGATTGCCGTCGACCAGCACATGCGCCGGAAGCAACCCGAGCGCATCGACCGCAAGCGTCATCGCCTTCATCGTCGCCCAATAAATGTTAAGCCGGTCGATCTCGTCAGCCTCGACGATGCCGACGCCGACAATCGCGCAATCGCGAAGCCGGTCGTGCAGCCGGAAACGCTCGGCCGCAGTCAACTTCTTCGAATCGTCGATGCCGCGCGGTACGCCTTTGGCGGGAAGGATCACCGCCGCCGCGACGACCGGCCCCGCGAGCGGCCCGCGCCCGGCCTCGTCAACCCCGGCGACCGGGGCGAGGCAGAGCTTTTCATGACGGAGCGAGGGGCGGATCACGCCAGTCGCCATGGCGGAAAGCGGCGCTGCTCGCCAGCCTGATAGAGGCAGATCGCGTTGCCGGCGGGATCGACGAGACGGGCTTCGCGCCAGCCCCAGCTTTCCAGCGCGGGATCGGAGATGGCGACACTTGCCGCACGCAGCCGCGCGACGATGGCATCAAGGTCGCCGCATTCGAGGAAGACCACCGGCTTGCCCGCAATCTCGTCCGCGGTTTCGATCGATAGCGTACCGCCGCCGGCGCTTTCGAAGCGGGCGTAGCGCGGCGATGATTCGACGATCTGATTCAAGCCGAGCAGACGGTAGAAGGCGGTGCTCGCCTCGTAGTCGGTCATCGGCAGGGTGATCTGGTTGAGCATTGGCCCGCCCAGGTCATTGTCGAGCCTGACCATCTGATGCCCCATCGGGCCGTGGCCAGCGCCAAATCCCGGCGCGTCGCTGAGGGCGAGCCGGACGAATATCCGCGCCCGCGCCACCGCGTTGGAAAGGCTCATGCCGCGCCCCAGGCCCGTGGCGACGGCGCTCGCCAGGGTGCATCCGGTGCCGTGATTATGGCGCGTCGGGATGCGCGGATCGGCCCAGCGCGCTTCGCTGCCATCAGCCAGAATCAATCGGTCGACAATCTCATCGCCCTCGCCATGCCCACCTTTGACGAGGAGCGCGGCGCTGCCGCGCCGGACCGCG
Organism: Sphingomonas bacterium; assembly: GCA_040006055.1. Lineage (GTDB taxonomy): Bacteria > Pseudomonadota > Alphaproteobacteria > Sphingomonadales > Sphingomonadaceae > Sphingomonas. The sequence continues at coordinate 6,689 of JBDTXU010000230.1, forward strand.
GCCTCGCCGCCGAGCGCCGCCAGTTCGGGCAAATTCGGGGTGGTTACCGTCGCGATTCGCATCAGCCGGGCGAAGGCGGCGACCGTCGCGTCATCGGCGAGCATGGCGCCACTCGTGGCCACCATCACCGGATCGAACACGATCGGGATGCCGGACATCGCCTCAAGTCGATCGGCCACGGCATGGGCGGTTTCGGCCGATCCGATCATCCCGATCTTGACGGCGTCGACGCCGATATCGCTCACGACTGAATCGATCTGCGCGATCACCATCTCGGTCGGCACCGGCATCACCGCCTGCACGCCGAGCGTGTTCTGCGCGGTGATTGCGGTGATCGCCGTCATCGCATGGCCGCCGAGCATGGTGACGGTCTTGATATCGGCCTGGATGCCGGCGCCACCGCCCGAATCCGAGCCGGCGATGATCAGGATGCGGGGAGTCATACTTCCCCTCTCCCTTCGGGGAGTTTTGGCGAGCGCCGGGCCGAAATGCCCCCCCGGGGCATTTCTAAAACATACCGGGGGCATGTTTTACCCGGTGCTCGCCAAAACTGGGTTAGAACCGTAAGGTTCGCAGGGGTGAGGGCTAAGTCGGAACGGGTCGTGAGGCTCAAGCCGGCCGTTCCGACCAAGCCCTCACCTTGCCGGCTGCGCCGGCTTCCTCTCCCCGAAGGGAGAGGAGAGTCAGCGCGCACCACCGTCATGCTCCGCCTTTGAACATCCGCACCGTCGATGCCGGATTCCGCTCAAGCACTTTCCCCACCCGGGCTGGGCGATCCATCAGCTCGCCGCCGCAATTGGGGCAGCGATCATCGAGCGACTCGGCGCAGGCCGCGCAAAAGGTGCATTCGAACGAGCAGATGAAGGCGCCGGGTTCGTCGGCGAGAAGGTCCTTGCCGCAGCGTTCGCAATTGGGGCGCATCTCTAGCATCAGATTCTCCGCAAATCCTTCTTCTCCCCTCCCGCTTGCGGGAGGGGTCGGGGGAGGGCCTGTCAATCAGGCGTGCATCAGCGACATGCCCTCCCCTAACCCCTCCCGCAAGCGGGAGGGGAATTAACCTGCCGCTACCCGCACTGCTTCACAAATTCGATCAACCACGCGTTCCACCTGACCCGGATCGTCGCCCTCGGCCATCACCCGGATCACCGGTTCGGTGCCTGAGGGGCGGATCACCAGGCGGCCCTTGCCGTCGAGCTCGGCCTCAGCCTCGGCGATAACCGCCTTTACCGCCTCGGCTTCGAGCGGCTTTCCGCCGCTGAAGCGGACATTCTTCAGAAGCTGCGGCAGCGGCTCGAAACGGTGGAGGATCTGGCTCGCGGGCGCGCCGCTCTCGACCAGCTCAGCAAGCACCTGTAACGCCGCGACCAGGCCATCGCCGGTCGTCGCATAGTCCGACAGGATGATATGTCCGGATTGCTCGCCGCCGACATTATAGCCCTGGGCGCGCATCGCCTCGAGCACATAGCGGTCGCCGACATTGGTCCGGATCAACTGGATGCCTTGAGCCGCGAGATGTCGTTCGAGCCCGAGATTCGACATCACCGTCGCGACCAGGCCGCCATTGGCCAGCCGGCCGGCGCGCGCCCAGCCGCTCGCGATCGTCGCCATCAGCTGGTCGCCATCGACGACATGGCCGAGCTCATCGACCAGGATCAGCCGATCGGCATCGCCGTCGAGCGCGATGCCGAGCGCGGCACCCGAGGCGACCACCGTTTCACACAGGACATCCGGCGCAGTCGAGCCGACGCCGTCATTGATGTTCTTGCCATTGGGCGTGGTGCCGATCGCGATCACATCCGCGCCAAGCTCCCACAGCGCCGAAGGCGCGACCTGATAGGCCGCACCATTTGCGCAATCGACAACGATCTTGAGACCGTCGAGCCGGAGATGCTCCGGGAAGGTCGATTTCGCGAAATGGATATAGCGGCCCTTGGCATCCTCGACCCGGCGCGCGCGGCCGATATCGGCGGAGGCCGCCAGCGGTACGTTGCCATCGATCAGTGCCTCGATCGCGAGTTCGTCCGCGTCCGAGAGCTTATAGCCATCAGGCCCGAACAATTTGATGCCGTTGTCGGCATAGGGATTGTGGCTCGCCGAGATCATCACGCCGAGATCGGCACGCATCGACTGGGTGAGCATCGCGACCGCCGGCGTCGGCAGCGGCCCGAGCAGCACCACATCCATGCCGACGCTGGTGAACCCCGCCACCATCGCGTTTTCGAGCATATAACCTGAAAGCCGGGTGTCCTTGCCGATCACGACGCGGTGCTTGTGGTTGCCGCGAACGAAATGCGCGCCGGCCGCCATGCCGACCTTCATGGCCATCGCCGCCGTCATCGGAGAAATATTGGTGGCACCGCGAATGCCATCGGTACCGAAATATTTTCTTGCCATAGCCGCGCATCCAATCCGTTATGCGATCCGTCTTAGTCGCGGCCTGATAGCGCCGGAAACATCGAAGGGCGAGCATGTCGCAAGCAACGCGTGTTCTGTCTGCCCTGGTCCTCGGCCTTGCCCTGGGCATCGGCCTGGCGACCTGGAGTGCCGGCACCGCCACCAGCGGCATCACCATCGCCCATCCGATCGGCAGCGCCTGGCTCAACGCGCTTCAGATGACCGTCGTGCCGCTGGTCGTGGCGCTCCTGATAACCGGTGTCGCCGCGACCGCCGAACCGGCGCGGGCCGGGCGAACCACCGGACGGGCGCTCGGGCTGTTCATCGCCCTGCTCTGGTTCTTCTCGGCCTTTGCCGCCATTATTACCCCGCTCTTGCTCCGCTGGTTTCCCCTGCCGGCCGCGTCCTCAGCCGCGTTGAAAACGGCGCTGAGCGCAACCAAACCGGTCGGCGATGTGCCCCCCTTCTCCGAATTCATCGCCTCGATCGTTCCGAGCAACCCGATCGCCGCCGCCGCCAATGATGCCTTTCTGCCGCTGATCGTCTTCACCATGATGTTCGCCTTCGCGCTCACCCGCCTGCCGGCGGAGCCGCGGGCGATGCTGACGAAATTCTTCCAGGCGATCGCCGATGTGATGCTGGTGATGATCGGCTGGATCCTGTGGCTGGCGCCGCTCGGGGTGTTCGCGCTTGCCTATGTGGTCGGCGCGCGCGCGGGCACAGCCGCATTCGGCGCGCTGGTTCATTATATCCTGATCGTCTCCGGCATCGGCGTCCTGGTCTGGCTTGCCTCCTTCCCGGTCGGCGCAATCGGTGGGGGGGTCGGCCTGGCGCGATTCGTCCGCGCGACGGTGCCCGCTCAGGCGGTTGCGATCAGCACCCAATCCTCGCTCGCCTCGCTGCCGGCGATGCTGCGCGGCGCCGAGGCGCTCGGCGTTCCGATCGCGACCTCGGGGGTGATCCTGCCGGGGCAGATCAGCTATGTCAGCTCGATCGCGCCGATCTGCATCGCGATGGGCGTGCCGATCGCTCCGCGCGGGCTGCTCGTCGCGGTCGAGACCATCCCCGACATCTTCCGCACGCTAGGCAATGTGACCATGGACCTGGCGGCAACCCGAATCATTTCAGTGCGGAACGATCCCGTCCCGGAAAGCGAGGGAGACGCGCTCCTCAAGTCCTGAGGCGCGGCGGAACCAACCGAAGGCGAGCAATGTTCATTCTCGATACGAAGGGAGATCGAGGATGGGAAAAGGATGTTTGCTCTGGCTGCTCGGCGTGCCGATTCCCGTGATCATCGTCCTGTACCTGGTGTTCCATCACTAAAAGCGCGCTTGATTCAATCACGCTGCGGAGTGTTGCACTATGCGAATCGGGCGCGTGCAAAGCCCGGTTTGCTCTTTTACATGACGATCGAATCCCTCGGCGTTTCGCCCGTCCCTGTTCTTTCGAAAACGCTCGCTGTTCCGGATGCGGCTCTCCCTGTTATCTCCAACACGCTCCCTGTTCCGCGAACCACAGGGAAAGGCCACACCAAGCCCTTGGAAACCTTGTACGAATTTCCCGCAAAAACGCCCGAAAACGGCCAATAACAGGGGAGAAAATAAAATCCTCCCTGTTCCTTCCCTGTTATCGGCCAAGAACAGGGAGAAACCGCGGCCCTCGGCCCTCCCCCATCACCACGCCCCGAAGGCTAAATCAGCTCCGGCTCAGCCGCGCCACCCAGACATAGCCGAGCCGCAGCGGCAGGAAGTCAGCTTCCAACCCCTGCGCCGCAGCGACTGCCTCGACCGCGTCGCGCAGGGTCGCGCGGGGCGATACGTCGAATTTGGCGAGCCAGGCGAACAGCAGCTTGCGCCATAAGCGGGGCAATCCGTTCTGCTGGCCGAAATCGACAATGTCGAGGCGACCGCCGGGGGCGAGCTTCGCTGCGGCCTCGCGGATCGCGCCCTGCCAGTCCGGGATCATCGACAGGGTATAGCTCTGAAAGACGCGGTCGAACGCGGGCCTGCCGAACAGGGCATGGGCGTCGAACGCCGTCGCGTCGCCTTGGGCGAGCGTGATCCGGTCGCTCAGGCCGGCTTTGGCCACCTTGGCGCGTGCGGTCTCAAGCATTGCCTCGGAAATATCGATTCCGAAAAAATGCGCCTCGGGCCAGGCACGGGCCGCAACGATGAGATTGCGCCCGGTGCCGCACCCGATTTCGAGCACGCTGCCCCCGGCAGGCGGGGACAAATGGCGGATCAGCCGATCTCGCCCGAGCAGATAATATTTGCGGGTAAGATCATAGAAATGGCGCTGCGTCCGGTAGATCGCATCCATCTGGCCCGCATGATTGTCGCCGCTCAGACGCCGTCCCCCAACACATAGAGATGAACACCCCCATAGATCGAGGAGCGGTCCCGCCGGGTATAATCAAGCGATTCGTCAGCGCGGTAGCCCCAGCGCGACAGGATCGCCTCGGGCACGCGGCCGGGCAGGATGGTCGGCGTGCCGGCAGTGCGGAACAGCACCCGGGCACCGGCTTTCGCGGTGCGGGTGATCTCGCTCCACAGATCAGTCAGCTGCTCGTCCGTCATCCAATCCTGCGCGTCGAGCAGGATATACCGATCGAGCGAAGCGTCCTGACAGGTGCGCAGATAATCGGCGAAATTGATGTGGCGGACTTCGATCCGGTCGACCCGGTCGACGATCTCATCATAATGTTCGCGCTGGAGATAAGGCGGCAATGGTGCCGACGGCCCCTCGCCATAGCCGCGATTAAAGGCCTGCCAGGCGAAATAATTGTCCTTGAGATCGAAATCGCAGGCGAGCTTTTCGAGCCGCTCGCGCAGCACCGATGCCATCTTCTCGTCGCCGGCCAGCGCCTCATATTGGGCAGGCGGGATGCCGAGGCCGAACAGGGACGCGGGCTGGTCCGTGAGCCATTTGATGAAGCGCTTGTCGAACATCGGCGCGAATTCGCGGTCGAAGATCTCGCGCTGCTCCTCGATCGAGTTGGCCTTGAGCAACACCTTTGGGTTCAGGCCGTTCAGCCGAGCGAGCAGATGCGCCACGCTGATGAAATTGCCGAGCAGGCCGCGCCGGTATACGCCGTGGGCAAAGCCGCCGATGCGGCGGCGCCCGATCATGTCGCGGCCTTCCCAGTAACGCCGGGTCGTGTCGTCGAGATGCGGGCGCACATAGGTGCGATAGGCAAGGATATTGGCGCGGCTGTTGGCGTTGCCGAAGAAGCGGTGGAACGCGTCATATCCGGGCAGATGCCGCGCCGCGACCAGCTTCAATTTGTTGAGCGCGATATGCGCGGTGTTGAGATCGACCGCGGTGATCGCGCGCGGATCAGCGGTCAGATAGGAAAGCACGTTGCAGCCGCCCGAGGCGATCGTCACCACATGGCTGTCAGGGGTGATCGCCAGCGCTTCCATGTCGACCGCGGGATCTTCCCAGATCTGAGCATAGACCAGGCCCCGAAAGGCGAAGGTGAACGCGCGTTCGAGCAACCCCTGCTTCGACAGATGATCGTGGCGATGGACGGCGGCCTTCACGGCGCGGTTCTTCTGCGATCGGCTGGCCGTGGCCATGGGGGTAGTCTCCTCCCGGTTGTCGCAAGAATGGCGGCAGCGCCCCGCTAGGACAAACTCGTGACGCTTCCATGACGGTGTTGGGTCAAAATGAAAAGGACCTGCCGACCTTGGGAGAATCGGCAGGTCCCATACGCGCGGCGCCGCAAGGGGGTTCGGCGCCCAGTCACTCGTCTTTCGCTCGGGAAGAAAGACACAGGCTATACGCGCGGCGAGTCCAGTCGGATGCAGCGCGCGCATGATTTTATCGGTTCAGGGCATCATCACTGTGTCTACGACGTGGATCACGCCGTTCGACTGCATCACATTGGCAATGGCTATCTTGCCCGTGTTGCCCTTCCCATCCATGATCATCCAGCCGCCCATGCCGGATTTCACGAAAGTCAGCGTCCCGCCCTGAACGGTGGTATAGCTTGCCTTGCCCATATGGGCCTTCGCGTTGGCGGCGATGTCGGCTGCGGTGATGCGGCCGGGGACGACATGATAGGTCAGCACGTTGACGAGCGCTGCCTTGTTCTCGGGCTTGAGCAACGTATCGACGGTGCCTGCGGGCAGCTTCACGAAGGCAGCGTTGGTCGGCGCGAAAACGGTGAAGGGCCCCGGCCCCATCAGCGTATCGACCAGGCTGGCCGCCTTGACGGCTGCGACGAGCGTCGTGTGGTCCTTCGAGTTGATGGCGTTTTCGACGATGGTCTTCATCGGGTACATCGCGGCGCCACCGACCATCGGGTTGGACTTCGCAAAGGCGATAGACGTGCCGCCGAGAATGATGGCGACAGCAGTGACGGTAGCGCGAAAGGGACGGATCATGGGTTACTCTCCTGTACTGGCCCCGACGGGGCGCGGCACAGCTACGGCGCGGCTCGCAGCAAGGACGCAGCACGCATCTGATTCGCGGGCGGTCAGACCCGAGAAAGTACGCCCTTGGCGACAACTGGTCCGGTCGGGAGGCCAGTCGGGGACCCGCCGATCGGTTCGATCGAGACGGCGAGCACGGCACCCGCGGCAAGCCGCGTGCGATTGTCGCGGCTGACGGTGAAGGACGAAGCGCCCGATGTTTTCAACAGCCCCAGCGAATGCGGCACGCCGTCACCCGCGATCACCCAGAGCTCGGCGCTGCGGTCGGCCTCGGCGAGCGTGGCCTCTGTAAGCCGCAGAGCAGCCGAGTTCGGATCGTACACCACAGTCACCGGCGCGCCAGCCTTGCCCCTGTCGATCGAGGCCAAAAGTATCGGCGCCGGCACCGCAGCGACCGGTATTGGCTGCGGCGCAGGGCCGGGAACCGGAATCGGGCGCATGACGATCACCACCAGCATCGCAGCCGCGGCGACGCTCGACAGCCCCGCCGCCACCGGCCAGAACAGGCTGCGGTTCGCCGCTACCGGCGCTGCCGTTATGGCCTCAGGGCCGTCGATCGACCGCTCGACCCGCCCGAGCACGCCCGGCGGCGCATCCATTGCCGGCCAGAGATCGAACAGATGCGCGAGATGCGCGCGCCAACGCTCCACGTCCTGCGCAAAGCCGTGTTCAGCCAGCATGCGGCGAAGTGCGCGCGCCCGCTCCTCCCCCTCAAGCAGTCCGAGCGCGAGCTCGGCCGCGGCCATGTCGGGGATATCGGCGCCTGAGATATCGTCGGGGGCGATGTCGTCGCTCATCCTTCGAGACAGGCCTTGAGCCGGGCAAGGCCACGGCGGACCCAGCTTTTCATCGTGCCGAGCGGCACATTCTGCCGTTCGGCGAGCTCGGCATAAGTGACGCCGTCGAAAAAGGCGGTGCGGATCGCCGCGCGCTGGTTTTCCTCGAGCCCATCGAGGCAGCCATGCAACAGATGCGACGCCTCGTCCGCCAGCATCGTCTCGCTGGCGAGCGGCGCCTCATCGAGAATCGGCGGGGCATCCTCGATCGGGGTCGAACGGCGCACGGCCTGGGCGCGGCGCCAGTCGATCGACCGGTTGCGGGCAATCGTCGCAA
>JBDTXU010000231.1:0-26032 GCA_040006055.1 Sphingomonas bacterium
GAGCTTGAATCACTTCCGGTGGCTTTTGGGAATCCTGAATCTCAACAGGCCCTAGTCGAGCGGTGGTGGTTCTTCGACCGGCGCCTCGTCCGGATAGTATCGATCCGGCGCGGGCGGCTCGACGCTGGGATCGGCCGGGACCGGCTCCTCGATCGGCGGCAGCGCCACCGGCGGTTCGGTCGGCGCGATCGGCTCGATCGGGTCATCGGGCCGAATGGGCGGATATCCGGTCACGCAACCGCCCTGGCGGACGCGCCGACCGCACCAGGCTGCGCCACCGCCGGCAGCGCCAGTACCGGGCACGTCACGTCGCGAACCACGCGCTCGGTCGTGCTCCCGCGGATCGTGTCGAGAAGACCGTGGCGCCCGGCCATCGGCATGGCGATCATGCTCGCCTGCCGCGCCTGATCCAGCAGGGTCTCTATGACCGGTCCGTCGATGCGACGCACTGACAATGGCTCCCGCTGACTATCGAGCAGGGCGGGAACATCCGGCCCGACATGGAGAAAGTCGAGGGCCACATCGAGCCCCTCGACAAAGCTCTTCAACAGCAGAACGGCAGGCTGCGGGGCCGGATCGTAATCGACCGGCACGAGGATCGTCTCGAGACGAAGGCGGCCGGTCAGCGAGTCGACAAAAGGTCTGGCCAGCGGGCCGAAGATCAGGGTTGGAACATCCGTCACGCGCGCGACACCGGTGGAAACCGAGCCGTTCAGCCACCGGTTGAAGCCCGCGCGCCGATGGCTCGCCATGACGATCAGGCCGGGACGGTGATCCCGCAGGAAGCGCGCCAGGCCATCGCCGGCTTCGCTATGGCTGATCTCGACCTTGCGGACGGCCACGCCCGTCGTCTCGAAGACGTCCTCGGTGGACGCGCCCGGCTTCAGGACACCCCAGCGCTGGAGTGTCTTGCGCACATGCGGGAAGCGGTCCCAGTCATTCCCGTCGTCGTGACCATGGACATGGAGCAGGTCGAGCGGGCAGCGATTGACCAGCGCGAGGCACAATGCGTGCTCGAACGCGGCCAGGCCCTCGGGCGAAAAGTCGGTCGGATGCGCGATGGAGTTGCTCATGGGGGGACCCTGCTGCCTGTTTCGAAGACACCGGGATAAAGCGCGGGGCCAGGCGCAGGATATCCGTACAAAGACGTAATACCGCCGCGCGATGACCTTCTGAAGGCGCAAGGCTGCTGCGCGGCTGTTCTATGCGAGCCTCATCCAAAGGCCGATCCGCTCGCCAATGCGTGGAGCGCCGCGCCCAGCGCGGGCGCGATGGAAATGCTCGCCGTCGGGCCGGCGACGGTGTCGGTGGACCGAACCCGGCTGATCCCCCCTTCAGCCAGTTTCTGAAGGTCATGCGAATTCGCGAGACAGTGGGTTGCGATGGCCTCGATCCCGGTCGCGCCTGCTGCGCGAAGCAGCGTGGCGCATTTCAGCAGCGTGCCGCCGCTGGAGATGACATCGTCGACCAGAACAACTGGCCGTCCGCGCACGCGGTCGATGCCCTCGATCGCCAGCGCGACCTCAACATCACCCAATCGCCGTTTCCGGCCGACCAGGACATCGAGCCCCAGACGCTCCGCCACGGACTCGACCCAGGGGCGGGATTCGGCATCGGGGCCGATCAAGATGCTGTCCGGCGTCATATCCGGCCGGAGCAGATCGGCCAGTGTCGCCGCCGCCGACACCGCGACGCTGGCGATCCCGGGCGCGACGTCTGACAGGGACGCCACGCGGTGGAGATGGGGATCGACCGTCACCAGCGCGTCGAAATGAGCGGCAAGCAGGTGTCCGACGACTTTCTGGCTGACGGCCTCGCCTGGCTGGAAGGCAATATCCTGGCGCATATAGCCAAGATAGGGTGCGATCAGGACGATGCGGGCCGCCCCGCGATCCCGCAGCGCCGCGGACGCGAAGAGCAGCTCGACAAGCTTTTCGTTGGGACGGTCGAGCGAGCGATACAGGATCGCGATGCGGTCGGTCTCTCCGACCCGGACCAGGCTCTCACCATCGGGAAAATGATGAACGGTGATGGGCCGGCAGGTGAGGTCAAGCAGCTTCGCCAACCGCTGTGCCGGTGCCGCGGATTCGTCAAAGTGGTGGAGCGTCGCGATCATGCGAGCAGCCGATAGCCCGAGTCCTGCGCGGCCAGGTCGGAGGCGAAGCGCAAACCCGTCTCGGACTCAGCGTGGATGCAGTATAGCGGCTCGCCGCGACGGACCGTGTCGCCGACCTTGTGGAGCAGATCGATTCCCGCGCCCTTGTCCATGGGCGCGCCCGCAAGCCGGGCGATGCGGGCGATCAGGTGGCAATCGATCGCGGCGACCGAGCCATCCTGATCCGCGACGATCTCCTTTCGCAGCGTGCCTGGCCGGAAAACCGTCGCCTGTGGTCCTTGCGCGGCAATGAGCCGCTGCATCGCCGCCAGCGCCTCGCCTGACGCCAGCAGGTCCCGTGCGCGCTCAAATCCTCGACCGCCCTCCAGGTCCGGATCGAAATCCAGCACCCGGCCGGCCAGGAGCAGCGCGCGTTCACGCAGATCGTCGGGCGCGTCCGCGTCGTTGCGCAGCACCGCCATCACGTCGCGCGCTTCAAGTACCGGGCCAATGCCGCGCCCGATCGGCTGCGAGCCATCGGTCAGGATGACGTCCAGGGTCAGGCCCAGCTTGTGAGCGACATATTCGAAAAGTTTGCGCAGCCGCACAGCTTCGCCTTGCGAGCGGACTTTGGCGGTAGGGCCGACGGGAATGTCGATCACCATATGCGTGGATCCGGCGGCAAGCTTTTTGGAAAGGATCGAAGCCACCATTTGCTCGAAGCTATCGATGCGCAGCGGCCGCTCGACCGAGATCAGCACGTCGTCGGCGGGCGACAAGTTCATCCGTCCGCCCCAGGCCAGCACCGCCTTTTCACGCATGACGATCGCCTGCATGCGCTCGGCCGAGAGGTCGACATTGGCAAGGACTTCCATCGTGTCCGCCGTCCCCGAAGGCGAGGTGATCGCCCGCGAGGACGTCTTGGGCATGATCAGGCCGTGCGCAGCAACGATAGGGACAACGATCATCGAGGTGCGATTGCCGGGAATGCCGCCGATGCAATGCTTGTCGACGACCAGCGGCGCATGCCAGTCGATCTTGCTGCCCACGTCCGCCATGGCGCGGGTCAGGGCGAGCGTCTCCTGGGTTGTCATGAAGCCGGCGCAAGCCACGAGGAAGGCACCGATTTCCATCGGCGAATAGCGATAGGCCGCGACGTCCCCGATGATTGCGGTGATCTCGCCATCGGTCAGCACGTCGCCGCCGATTTTGCGCCGGACGGCCTCGAGGCTGGCCGGCGGCCTGGCCTGGGCGATTGAGACGGCTTCGCCTTCGGCAAGGCCAAGGCGGCGAAATGCCTGTTCGCCGAGACCGATCTCGCCCGGCGCGACGATATGCGGATCATCGGAAATCGCCAGCGTGGCGAGAATGCCCGACTGTTGACCGGTGATTTCGATCTTGCGCAGTGCCTGAAATTGTTCGGCACCATAGCCGTCATCGGAACGTGGAAGAAAGGCCGTATTCTCGTGATGGGTATCGATCGCCACGCGCCTGATCTTCAGCATTGGGATCCTTCCCGGGCGTCCGCCTTGGATTGTGTCCCGCGTGGATGGCGGCGGGAGCAAGAATTTCGGCGGCCCGGCCGCGACGGCTGTGCATGTCATGAATGATGGCGGCTCGCCTGTTTCTCCCGGGCCTTTTTGTAACTCTCGAGTACCGCCCGCATATCGTCCACTGCGTGTTGGCGCGCCGCCGCATCGCGGATTTCGGCCAATTGACGTTTCAGGCTCGTTGCGAAATCCGCATAGTTGTTCTGCCAGTCGCGGCCCACGACCTCCTGCAGCTGCGGCGATCCGGTCTTGATGCGCGCGGCAGGGGACGCGGCTGAAAGGCGGTACACCTCGCCCATCTCGGGCACGACGATGGCGGTGGCAATCTTCCGCGATTCGGCCAGTCGTCGAAGCGCATCGATCGAGGATGCCTCCCCGTGCGACAGAAACAGGCTGCCGCCGATCGGTTGCCGCGCCGCCATCCACGCAACAAGGCCGTCCTGATCGGCATGCGCGGAGTAGGATTCGATACGCCGGATCTGCGCGCGTACGACGATATCCTCACCCCAGATGCGCACGCGCTTGGCGCCTTCGAGGATCACTCGTCCTAATGTTCCTTCGGCTTGAAAACCAACGAACAGGATTGTCGCCTCGCGCTTGTACAAATTATGTTTGAGATGGTGGCGGATGCGCCCGGCCTCGCACATGCCCGACGCCGCCAGGATGATCGCCCCCGAGACGCTGTTCAGCCGGATCGATTCCGCTGTGGCATCGACAAAGTGAAAAGCGGGGTTGTGGAAGATATTCTCGCCCTTCAGATCTTCCAGCGTCTCGGCATAGCGGGCGAAGACGCTGGTCGCCCGGTTCGCCAGCGGGGAGTCGACGAAGACCGGTATCGCCGGGATCCGCCCGCTATGGATCAGTGCAGCTATGTCCAGCAGCAATTCCTGGGTCCGTTCGAGCGCGAAGACAGGAATGATCAGGTTGCCGCCACGGGCGTGCGCGCTCTTTATTTCGGATTCCAGCAAGGCACGGCGCGCGTCGAGCGTCAGATCGTCGCGCTGCCGGTCGCCATAGGTCGACTCGCAAATGAGATGGTCGAAACCCGCGGGGCTTTCGGGGTCGGGGTGAAACGCCTTGTGCTCGGGGCCAAGGTCGCCCGAACAGAGAATATGGGTGCCGTCGACCAGCAGTTCGACCGAGGCCGAGCCGAGGATATGCCCGGCATTCCACAGCCGCGCCCGAAAGCCGGGCACGGGCTCGAACCAGGCTTCAAGAGCAACGGGCCTGGTCTGTTTCCAGGCGGCGATCGCGTCCTGCTCGGTATAGATCGGGAGGATCTCGGGTTCGTCGGCGCGGTCCTTGCGCCGGTTTCTCCGGGCGGCATCGGTCTCCTGGATCCGGCCGGCATCCGCCAGCATGAACTCGAGCAGGGCCGCGGTTGGCTCGGTGCACCAGATATCGCCCTCAAAACCCTCCGCCACGAGTCTGGGCAGCAGTCCGCTATGATCGATATGCGCATGGGTCAGGATGACGGCGTCGATCTGCCGCGCATCAAACTCGAACGCGGTACGGTTGAGTGTCTCGAGCGTCCGGGAACCCTGGAACAGGCCGCAATCGACCAGCAGCCGCTTTCCGCCATGGCAGAATTCCATGCACGACCCGGTAACGGTACGCGCCGCACCGTGAAAGGCGAGGGTGACATCCGCGGTCATGCCGGCGTCCCCGCTGGCCGATGCTCGGATCTTTTCGGATTATGCGGAAGTTTCGATTTCACCGTTTTTGTCCCCGATCATGAAGCCGTGAGGCTAGGTCGCGGAACAGGCGGCTTAAGTACGTAAGGGTACGGAAGCATCGATATCGGATGCGGGCCACTGCAATCGCGGCGTTTGCCGTCTATCGCCCTATTTCCGGAAGGTCCGTCGTCACACCCTGCCGACCGCTATCCTGCTCAGAGCTTGGCCGAAAACAGCATTCGGCCGGGTCCGAGCTGGCCGAACACCTGTTCGAGATCGGCGGCACTGACCGCGAAGCAGCCCTGGCTCCGTCCGAGTTGGCCGTGCGTCGCCAGCATCTCCTTTTCGGCATACCAGGCCGAATGGATGACGATCGCGCGGTCGAGCGCCTTGTCGTTGGTGGGGTCGAGCCCCACGAGACGCTGCGATTGCCCGTGCTTGCCGACATAATAGTCGGAGGCGAGGAAGGCCCCTTCACAGGAAGCATTGGAGCCGGGTGCGTTGGAGAAGCGGCTGAGCCAGCCGCTATGATCGGGGTCCGAGCCACTGCCATGGGCGACCAGCAACGTCGTGCTGGCGCCGTTCCGAAGGTCGATGAGGTGAAAGCGCGGCTGCGCCGAGGGTGCCGTGAAATCCGCGATCGCAATCCGGTCGCGTTGCGGAATTCGATCATGGTGCCGCGACAGGGCGGCGAGCGCGGCGCGGAACAGCGCGGGGCGGACGACACGCGGCGAGAGGAGCGGTTCCGGTCGCAGCGATGTTTCCGCCAGCAGCCGTCCCGCCGGTAATAGCGAAAGCGCGGCAATGCCGGTTGCGGCCAGCCCAAGTTTGACGACCTTGCGGCGCGACAGCGCCAATCCCGACTCCGGCATTGCTAACCCGCTCTGAGTGATCCCGACAGGACCCTACACCCAAGCCAGTGAGAGGTTTATTAGGGGTTCCTCCCTTCAAGCGGGTGTTTGCCGCAGCATCGAACCGGTTCGCCGATTCCATGCCGGTTACGTGTCAGGGCATGCGCGGAGCGGGCCTGGCGTCCAGGCTGTCTTTCACCAGCAACACCGTAGCACCGGGTGACAGGACCGACGCCACTGCAGCGCGGAACGACTCCGGCAGATGGAACTGCCCTGGCTCCGGCAGGGGACCTGTCTCCTCCGGCTCGCCGGAAAGCGCGACGCGCAGCCAGTGACGCCCATCGGCACCGATCGACTGCAGCGCATAGAGCGCGGGGCGCTTGATCGGCATTTCGATCTCGACCGGTGCTGATCCGATCTCACGGCCATTGCGCAGCACGACGATGCGCTGGTCGGCCGCGCTCAGGATGATGGTGACCGGCCCGGTCGGCGCCCGTTCCGGCTGCCAGATGATGTTACCGGGCGGGGCAGGGTCTGCCTCAGGTGGCCCGAAGGGATCTTCGCCGGTGATAAGGGCGGGCAGGGCAGGCCGATCGGTGATCACGACGGTCATGCCGAGGCTCGTCTCGGCGTAGAGCAGCTTCGCGAAGCCGACGGGCAGGCGGATGCAGCCATGCGATGCGGGGTAGCCGGGCAATTGTCCGCCGTGCAGCGCCACGCCGCCCGAGGTCAGGCGCTGCATGAACGGCATCGGCGCGTTGTTGTAGAGCGTCGAAAAGTGCCGGACTTCCTTCGCCAGCACCCGGAACACACCAGTCGGTGTCCGGTGTCCCGGCTTGCCGGTCGATACAGTGCTGATGCCGATCGGAATGCCGTTACGGTAGAGGACCGCGCGCTGGGTCGTCCGGTTGATCATCATCAGTGTCGGCCCGGCCGGAGCGACCTGTGGCCACCAGAGAAATTCGCCGGGTTTCAGGGCAGCGACCTGCAACGCGATCTCCCCCGGGCGCTCTTGCTGCGGATCGGGCGATGCAGGCTTTTCCTGCGCGGCACCGGGCGCCGCGGCGAGCAGGCAGGCAAACGCAAGGGCCAACGCCAGGCGTGCGGGGCGGCTTCGAAAGCGTTGCCGCGTGCTGCGCGCTGTCATCGGTGTCTTCCCATCTGTGTCCACGGTCCACCCTGGCGCGGCGCTGTCCGGCTCACCATCCGCAGAGCTACGTAGAAGCGTGCTGGCCAACGGGCTTCTCTAGGGGACACTCCGTATATCGACGTCGCAAGGCTTCACCGAGAACGGGAAGCGGGAACGGCACGGCCACGCGCTGTCGCCGATCCTGTCAGCCATGAGGTCGAACCGGCCCCGCGGCCCGGCTGAACCGAAATCTCGCAAGAGGTGGTGACATGACGAACCAGGCAACAGTCTTGATCGAACCCGGACCGGGGCTCGCATCCGAAGCGATACAGGCCGGCCTGTCGCCCGACATGCTGCAGCGGATTCATGGCTATTGGCGGGCGGCCAATTATCTTTCGGCCGGTCAAATCTACCTCCGCGATAATCCGCTCCTCGAACGGCCTTTGGCGCTCGCCGATATCAAACCGCGCCTGCTCGGCCATTGGGGCACCACGCCAGGGCTGAACCTGCTCTATGTCCATCTCAACCGGCTGATCGTCGAGCACGACCTCGACATGATGCTGGTCGTAGGCCCGGGCCATGGCGGGCCGGGGATCGTCGCCAATACCTATCTCGAGGGCAGCAATACCGAACGCTTCCCGGCGATCGAGCGCAGCCGCTCAGGGCTGGCCCGGCTGTTCCGGCAATTCTCCTGGCCCGGCGGCATCCCGAGCCACGTCGCCCCCGAAACCCCGGGGTCGATCCATGAGGGCGGGGAACTCGGCTATTGCCTGGCGCATGCGTACGGCGCGGCGTTCGACAATCCCGAGCTGATCGTCGCCTGCGTGATCGGCGACGGCGAGGCCGAGACCGGTCCCCTCGCGGCAAGCTGGCACAGCAACAAGTTTCTCAACCCCGACCGCGATGGCGCGGTGCTGCCGATCCTCCATCTCAACGGGTTCAAGATCGCCAACCCGACGGTTCTTGCCCGGCTTCCCGAGGACGAGCTTGCCGACCTGATGCGCGGCTATGGGCACGAACCCTTTTTCGTGAGCGGCGACGAGCCGATGGCGGTCCACCAGCTGCTCGCCGCGACGCTCGACACGGTCCTTGAGCGAATCACCGAGATCCAGCGCGCGGCGCGCTGCGGGTCCGACCGGAGCGCACGGCCGCGCTGGCCGATGATCGTCCTGCGCACGCCCAAGGGCTGGACCGGCCCGAAGATCGTCGATGGAAAACAGGTTGAGGGCACCTGGCGCGCGCATCAGGTGCCGATCGCCGATTTCGCTGCGCCGGGACATCTCGGCCAGCTGGAGGCATGGCTGCGGAGCTATCGTCCGGAAGACCTGTTCGACGACAGCGGCAAGCTGGTCGAGGACTATGCGTCGCTCGCGCCGACGGGGCACAGGCGCATGGGTTCGAATCCGCACGCCAATGGTGGCGAACTGCTGGTTGCCCTGGCGATGCCCGACTTCCATCTCCGCGCTGTTCCGGTTCCCGAGCATGGCGGCGTGAAGGCCTCGGCGACCGCAATCCTCGGTACCTATCTGCGCGACCTGCTGGTCGCGAACGCGCATGCCGGCAACTTCCGGATGGTCGCGCCCGACGAGACCGCTTCGAACCGGCTTCAGGCCGTGTTCGAGGTGACGTCGAAGGTCATGATGGGACCGCTCGAGCGGATCGACGTCAACATCCAATGCGACGGGCGGGTGATGGAGGTGCTCAGCGAGCATCTCTGCCAGGGCTGGCTCGAAGGCTATCTCCTGACCGGCCGGCACGGCCTGTTCAGCTGCTATGAGGCGTTCATCCACATCGTCGATTCGATGGTCAATCAGCACGCGAAATGGCTGAAGGGGAGCCGGGCGGTGCCGTGGCGCAAGCCAATCGCGTCACTCAACTATCTGCTCACGTCGCATGTCTGGCAGCAGGAGCATAATGGGACTTCCCACCAGGATCCGGGGTTCCTCGATCATGTCGCCAACAAGACGGCGGATGTTGCGCGCATCTATCTGCCGCCTGATGCCAACTGCCTCTTGTCGGTGGCGGACCATTGCCTGCGCAGTCGCAACTATGTGAATCTCATCGTCGCTGGCAAGACGCCGGAGTGGCAATGGCTCGATAGCGATGCCGCCGCGCGCCACTGCGCCGCCGGCATCGGCATCTGGGATTGGGCCAGTGACAGCGGCACGCCCGATGTGGTGATGGCCTGTGCCGGTGACGTGCCCACGCTCGAGACGCTGGCTGCCGTGATGCTGCTGCGCGAATGGGTTCCCGACATCCGGATTCGTGTCGTGAACGTCGTCGACCTGATGATGCTCCAGCCGCAGGCGGATCATCCCCACGGCCTCGACGATCGTAGCTTCGATGCGATCTTCACAACCGATCGGCCGGTGATCTTCGCCTTTCACGGCTATCCCGCGCTGATCCACCGGCTGGCCTATAACCGCACCAACCACGCCAATTTCCATGTACGCGGCTACAAGGGCGAGGGGACGACGACAACACCGTTCGACATGGTCGTGCTGAACGGGTTGGACCGGTTCAGCCTGGCGCTCGAGGCTATCCGCCGCATCCAGCGTCTTGATCTGGCGCTGCGCGCCCACACAGCGCGCTACTGGGCGATGATGGAGCGCCACAAGCTTCATATCGCCGAGCATGGCGAGGATTTGCCCGAAATACGCGGCTGGCAGTGGCGGCGCTGATGCGTCCCTCCGAAGGCGGGTCAGGTGAGGGGGCGGTCTTCTGGCAATCCGGGCCGGCCGCGTTGCTGGCAGCGCTGGGTGCGAGCGGTGAGGGGCTGACGGCCGCCGAGGCTCAGCGCCGGCTCGCGCGCGATGGCCCGAACCGGATCGCGGCCCCGCGGCGGCGGCGGCTCCCGACGGAGATATTGCGGCGCCTCGCCAATCCCCTGGTCGCGATCCTCGTGGTCGCCGCCGGCGTTGCCGGGGCGACGGGCGATATTGTGAGCTTCGGGATCATCGTCGCGGTCGTGCTTGCCTCGACCGTTCTCGATCTCGTCCAGGAACGGCGTGCCGAAGCGATGGCCGACGCCCTGAAACAGTCGATCGCGCTGCGCACCGCGGTATCGCGCGATGGCGTTGTCCTCGACCTGCCGGTCCAGGCCCTGGTGGCTGGCGATGTGGTGCATCTTTGCGCAGGCGATCTGGTGCCGGCGGACGGCATCGTGCTCGCGGTCAACAGCGCCCAGCTCAACGAGGCTTTGCTCACCGGCGAACCCTATCCGGTCACGAAAAGGGTCGAGCCCGATCCTGGCGCACGCACGCCGGCCGACGCGTGCAACGCGCTGTTCCAGGGAACATCCATGGTGGCCGGCACCGTGACCATGCTCGTCGTCGCGACGGGCAGCCGGACCCGGTTCGGCGCGATCGCGGCCTCGCTGTCGGGTGTCGAGCCGCCCACGGCATTCGAGCGCGGCATTCACCGCCTCGGCATGCTGATCGCGCGCATGACGGTCTTCCTCGTCCTGTTCGTGCTGCTCGCGCATCTTGCGCTGGGCAGGCCGCCGCTCCAGTCCTTCCTGTTCGCAATGGCGCTCGCGGTCGGCCTGACGCCGGAACTGTTGCCGATGATCATGACCGTGTCGCTCGCGCGCGGCGCACAGCGCATGGCACAAGCCCGGGTCGTCGTGAAACGCCTCTCGGCAATCCACGATCTGGGCGAAATGGGCGTGCTCTGCACCGACAAGACCGGGACGCTGACCGAGGCGAGGATCGCGCTGGTCGGCCATCCGGGGGTGGACGGCGAGGATGACGAGCGTGTGGTCGAGCTGGCTGCGGTCAATGCCCGCTTCGAAACCGGCCTGAAGAGTCCGCTCGACCGGGCCCTGCTCGACCATATGGCCAGTCATCCGCTCGATGACTGGCAGAAGCTCGACGAGCGGCCGTTCGATTTCGAGCGACGGCGGGTCTCGGTGCTGGCCGAGCGCGGCGGCGCGCGCATCGAGATCGTGAAAGGCGCCCCCGAGACATTGCTTGCTCTGTGTCGCACCGCATGGGACCGAAGCGGCGCCACGATCGCCATCGACGATGCGCTGCGCACGCGGCTCGTGGCGCTGCAGGAGGACCGGGCTGCCCAGGGGCTGCGTCTCCTGGCAATTGCGTGGAAGCCGGCGCCGGGTCAGTCGCGGATCGGCAACGATGCGGACGACGGCCTGATCTTTGCGGGCTATTGCGTCTTCGTCGACCCGCCCAAGGCGAGCGCGACCTCGGCCGTCGCGCGGCTCGAGGCTGCCGGCGTGCGGATCAAGGTCGTCTCGGGCGATGCCGCGGCTGTCGTCGCCCATCTGGTCGCGACGCTGGCCTTGCCGGTCGGGGGGATGCTGACGGGCGATGAACTTGTCTTGCTCGATGACGCGGCGCTCGCGGCGCGTGTCGAACAGGTGGATCTCTTCGCGCGCGTGTCACCCGACCAGAAGACACGGATCGTGCGCGCCCTCCAGGCACGGGGCCATGTCGTCGGGTTCATCGGCGACGGTATCAACGACGCGCCCGCGATCCGCGCGGCGGATGTCGGTCTCTCGGTCGAGGGCGCGACCGACGTGGCGCGCGAGGCGGCGGACATGATCCTGCTCGACACCGATCTCGGGGTTTTGACCGACGGTGTGGCGGAGGGTCGGCGAACCTATGCCAATATCCTCAAATATATCCGCATGGGGACCAGCTCGAACTTCGGCAACATGCTGACCATGGCGCTCGCTTCTCTCGTGCTGCCCTTCCTGCCCCTCACCGCAGTCCAGATTCTGCTCAACAATCTGGTCTATGACCTGTCGCAGATCGGGATCCCGTTCGATCGCGCCGACCCGCGGGAGCTGGCGCGGCCCCGGGGATGGGACATGAAGGGCCTGGTCCGGTTCACCGCGATCATGGGCCCCTTGTCGACGCTGTTCGACGTCTTGACCTTCCTGTGTCTGTTGATGCTGTTCCATGTCGATACGCCCACCTTCCGGGCCGTCTGGTTCATCGAATCGATGGCGACGCAGATCCTGGTGGTGTTCGTCATCCGCACCACCCGGCCCGCCTGGCGTGACCGGGCGCATCCGGCACTGGTGATCACCTCGCTGACGGGCCTTGCGGTAGCCCTTGGGCTGGCGCTGGGCCCGCTACGCGGCCTGCTCGGCTTCGGCCTTCCGACCGCGGCCGTGCTGGGTTCGGTCGTCGCTCTGGTCGTCTGCTATCTTCTCTGCGCCGAAGGCCTCAAGAGGCTCGCCTTGCGCGACGCTGCAGCGCCCGGACACTAGGGAAATCCGCCTCACGGCGCGGAACACCAAAACGGCCGCCCGAGAGTCCGGCGGCCGTCTTTATGCTGGTATGTAGCGGTGAACGGGATGATCGGGTTCAGCTTGCGACGATGATATGATCTTCGACACTGGTGACGCCGGGTGCCGCCCAGGCAGCGCGTTCTGCGATCTCGCGTTCGCGCCACACCCTGACCCTGCCGCCGAGCGTGACCTTTCCACCGTCGGTCAGGACAGTAAGGCTCTCAGCGTCGATATCGGCGGAGCGCTTGAAGGCGGCTTCGATGCGCTCGCGAACATTGTTGGCGGTGGGAACCTGGCGCAGAGCGACCAGGTTGCTGATGCCGATGACGCCGTGGATCTTGCCGGCGGCATGGCGCGCGGCATCCTTCTGGTAGAACCAGTCGACGGTCCCGGCCAGCGTGACCCAGCCCTGCTCGACCTTGATCGTGATACGGTCGCTGGGGACGAGCGCGTCCCAGGCGAGCAGATCGAGGATTCGCCTCGCGATTTCGGAGTCGGCGGTCTTGGCGTCGCTCGGGTGACGCACCTTGAGCTCCTCGGCCAAGGCCCGGACACCAGCGACGCGGCGCGCAGCGGCCTCCGCGGCCATCTTCTCGGCAAAGCTGTGGACGAACCCGGAAAGGGTCACGACCCCGGCAACGACGCCGACGCCGATATCGGTGTGATGGACGATCGGATCCCATTCGAGCTCTGCGATGACGTCACGCTGCAATTGGCTGTCGGTCTTCATGGTCGATCTCCTCAAGGGTCGGGGGATACCGCTCTGCCGCGGCGGGCTGGTCGATGGCCGCGACCATCGGCAAGGTCATGGCGACGACCGTGCCGTGGCCAGCCCGGTTGCGGACGTGGAAATTGCCATGACAGGCGCGCACGAAGGAGCGGACCCGGCGAAGTCCGGATCCTTTCGCTGCCGGAGCCACCGGATCGCGCAGCACCTGTTCGAGCCGCTCAGGGCTCATGCCATCACCATCATCCGCGACGATCACCCATATCTGGTCACCGACACGCTGTGCACGGATATGCAGGGTGCTCCGGGCGGACAGAACGGATCGGGCGTTCGCGACCAGTTCCAGGACCGCCGCTTCAAGTTCCGACGCGTCGAGCAGGGCTGGAAGCGATCGTCCACCAAGGTCGAACCTGACCTGCGCGCGGCCGGCAAGCGCCTGAATCATTGGTTCAACGGCAGCAAGGCTCTTGCGCAGATCGACGGGCTTGGCGTCGGCAGGCCGGTCGCGCCCCAGAAGCGCGGTCGTCAGCTGGCTGCCGCGCATCGCCGCCACCTCGATGGCAACGAGCAATTGGACCCGGCGGTGTTCGTTGGGCGCGTCCTCCAGCAGATGGCCAGCCGACGCCAGCACGCTGAACAGGTTGCGCAGATCGTGGACGATCTCCCGGTCTGGCAAGGCGATCGGTGTCGGCATGAGCGCTCGGCTTGGCATGGTGCCCTCCCTCTGTGGCGCGCTTAGTGTCGTCGACCCGCGTGCGACGAGGTATGCGTAAAGGTGCGTAAGAAGTCGGCGGCAGGCTCAGTCACGGCCTGAGCGCCACTGGCCGGCAATGCGGTGCCGGAGATGAAGCCCGCATCCTCGCCGGGCGCCGTCTGGAGCGATTCCGGCAGGACCGGACAATTGGCGGTGAGACCGTCGCTGCGGGGTACGTAGGTTCACCGATAGAGGACCCGATTTGGGCATTTTAGAATTGCCGGCGACACGCAAAGGAGTTTGCCATGCAGGACGATCAAACGACGGAAGAGTCTCGCTTCGACCCGCTCCTTCCCGCAGCACTGATGTTGCAAGGACTGCAATTCTGGCAGGCGCCGATGATTCTCGGCACGGCCTGGTGGAATGGCATGGTGGACGCCTTTTGGCCCCGGCCGATGGTCGGGCATCATGCCTGTCACCACGACCCGCACCATCAACTCGCCGTTCCGGAGCCGATTGAGGCCGATGGCGAGCGGATGCTTGTGGCGTGATCATCGTTTCGCGCGCCACACCGCCGCTGAAGGAGCGACACATGAAGAACCTAGCCATAGAGCCGGCGTTGCGATCGTGACTTTCGCCCGGGACAATAAGATTGCGGCGCGTACCCGTAAGCTCGCAGTCGGGCAGGCCTGAGTCGATGTCGGTGGCATCGGCTCCGGTCACCGCTTCGGTCGACCAGGCAGCTGTCGTCGCTTTCCTCGCTACAGGCGCGGCGCTCGGATGTGCCGCTCCGCCCCGGCGCATCGACACCCATGCGGCAACGATCTTCCTTGGCCCCGACCGTGCCTGGAAGCTCAAACGTGCGGTTCGGTTCGCGTATCTCGACTTTTCAACGCCGGACAGGCGACGCGCGGCGCTCGACGCCGAACTGGTTCTGAATCGCCGCACCGCACCCGGACTCTATCTCGCCGTCCATCCGATCACGCGAGACGCGGCGGGTGGCCTGGCGCTCGATGGAGCCGGCGATGCCGTCGACTGGCTGCTCGAAATGCGCCGCTTTCCCGACGGCGCGCTGCTCGACGAGATTGCCGGCACCGGGACACTGGAAGGCCAGCTGCTCATCCAGCTCGCCGATGCGATCGTCGCCTTCCACCGGGAAGCCGCGCCCGCGCCGGAGGCCGATGGCGCCGCGATCCTGCGCGACATCGTCGCCGGCAACCAGACGAGCATGGCGCTTTTTCCGGAAATCCTGCCGCCCGACCTGACCGACCGGCTTTGCGCTGCCCATCTCGACCTGGTCGGCCGGCACGCACCGCTCCTCGACCGGCGTGCGCGGACGGGGCGGGTGCGGCACGGGCATGGTGACCTGCACCTCGCCAATATCGCATTGATCGAGGGTCACCCGACCCTCTTTGACTGCCTGGAGTTCGATCCGGCCCTCGCCACGATCGATGTGCTTTACGATCTGGCGTTCCTGTTGATGGACTGCTGGCACCGCGGTCTTCATGCCGAGGCGAACATCCTCTTCAACCGCTATCTCGATCGCTCGCCCGAGGAGGAATCGGGCATGGCGCTTTTGCCCTTGTTCCTGTCCGTGCGCGCCGCGATCCGGGCGCATGTGCTTGCCGCACAAAGCCAGCGCGCTGGCGACGACCGGGCCCTGGCCGATATGGCACGCGCCTATCTGCGGCTTGCCGAGAAGGTCGTGCGCGATCAGCCGATACGGCTGATCGCGATCGGCGGCCTCTCCGGCACCGGCAAGTCGGCGGTGGCCCGCGCGCTTGCCGGTTCATTCGGACCGCCGCCCGGTGCCCGGATTTTGCGCAGCGATGTGATGCGCAAACGCGCGGCCGGCGTGGCGCCGGAGACGAGATTGACATCGGACCACTATGCCGGTGCGGTGTCCGCTCGGGTCTACGCGACCATCGATCGCCTGGCCGCCGCCGCCTTAGCCCAGCACTGTGCGGTGATCGCCGATGCCGTCTTTGCGCGGCGCGACGAACGGGACGCGATCGAGGTGGTTGCCGAGCGCAAGGGCGTTCCCTTTTCCGGGCTGTGGCTCGAGACCGTCGAGGCGATCAGGGTGCGGCGCGTCACCACCCGGCAGGCGGATGCGTCTGATGCCGATGCACGGGTAGTTCGAGCGCAGCGTACGACCGATATCGGCGATCTGGATGGGTGGCGAACAGTCGATGCGAACGCTGCGCTGCCAGAGGTCGTCGCTGCGGCAATGGCTGAAGTCGGGCATCGACGCTGACGTTTGGCGGATGCCAAGCCCGAGGTCCGGCCCATCATCTTGTCAGCGCTACACCTCGGCCAGGGCATCGCAGCGCGAGACCCGGAAGCAGAGCGGCGTGCCGTCCCGCTCGGTGATCGTCACATATTCGCCAAGCCGGAGCGGATGGGTCTCGAGGTGAAAGACCGGCTCGTCATCGCTCTCGCCGGGCGCGTAGGAGAAAATCCATCCCCTCGATGCGTGCAGCAGATAGCCATGGATATCGGGTTCGTCGGGCCATGACCGAAGGATCGTCGCCCGCTCCGGCGCGGCCTTGATGGCATCCGCGTCGACGATGCCGTGATCGTCGAGCGGGAGGCGCAAGAGATAGCAATGCTCGGCACTTCCATCGGGGAATGCCCGATTGCGCGCGAGATCGAGGCGGATCATGGTCCAGGTCATGGTGCAACGATGGTGCAGATACCGAGGCCCGGTTATCCGTAATTGACCGGATACGCGGCGAGCCGCGACGTTTCGCAGATCGCGGAAGATCTCTGACGACCCGCTTCAAACCAGCAAGGGACGGCACCTGATTTATGTTATAAGGCCGATACATCTGGAGGCTGGTCCAGCGCTGAAGTCGGAGAGACGGATGGAGCGCGACGTGCCTGCGTGGCGAACGGCCATTTCTGCCTATGGGTTTGCTGTGGCGGCGGTTGTCGTCACGGCTTTGCTCCGTCACGCCCTCGATCCCTGGCTGGCCGACCGCGGCCACTATCTCCTCTTTGTTGCCGCCGTGCTGGTGGCGGGCCTTCGTGGCGGAACCGGTGCCGCCGCCCTGGCTATGATCCTGTCGGTCGCGGCGGTCGGTCTTCTCTATGGCCATATGCCCCTATCGGCAGCGCTTGCGGAAACGCTGACCTTTGTCCTCGCCTGTGGCGTTGTCGTCTTCGTGTCGCGCCGGATGGGCCGCTTGCGGCTGCAGTCGAGCGAGAATGAAGGGCGCGCGAGCCGGCGCGCGGAGACGGCACGCGGCGTCGCCGAGGAATTGAACCTGCTGATCGACGGCGCTGCCGACTATGCCATCTACATGCTCGACACCGATGGGCGGGTGACGATCTGGAACAAGGGGGCGGAGCGCCTCAAGGGATGGCGCGAGGAAGACGTGCTCGGGCAGCACAACGCCGTCTTTTATCCAGCGGAAGCGCGAGCAGCGGGCAAACCGGAGCGCGATCTCGCCTTCGCCCGGGAACACGGCAAGTTCGAGGAGGAAGGGTGGCGCATTCGCCGTGACGGCTCCGAGTTCCTTGGCCATGTCTCGATCACCGCCTTGCGGGACGAAAGCAACAATCTGCGCGGATTCGGCAAGGTGATCCGGGATGTCACCGAGCAACGCGCGGCGGAGCGGGAGCTCAGCGGGAATGCGGCGCATCTCGCCTCGATCCTGTCGACCGTACCCGATGCAATGATCGTGATCGACGAGACCGGCCGGATCTTTTCCTTCAGTGCCGCCGCCGAGGCGTTGTTCGGCTATGCCGAGCCCGAGGTTTTGGGCACGAATGTGAGCGGGCTGATGCCGTCGCCTGACCGGGAGCAGCATGACGGCTATTTGACCCGCTACCTCACCACCGGCGAGAAGCGGATCATCGGTCTCGGCCGGACCGTCACGGGATTGCGCCGTGACGGCACGACTTTTCCGATGGAACTTTCGGTCGGCGAGGCCGTGGCGGACGGCCAACGCGTCTTCACCGGTTTCGTGCGCGACCTGACCGGGCAGCACGCGGCGGAGGCGCGGATCGAGGAACTGCGGTCCGACCTGGTCCATGTCGCGCGCGTCAGCGCGATGGGGACCATGGCTTCGACGCTCGCGCACGAGCTGAACCAGCCGATCACGGCGGTCGCCAATTACGTCCAGGGCGCGCATGACCTGCTGGAACACCCGGAACCGGATGACTTCCCGATGATCCGCGACGCGCTGGCCGACGCGGGAAGCGAGGCGATGCGGGCTGGCAATATCGTGCGTCGCCTCCGCGACTTCGTGGCGCGCGGCGAGGTCGAGAAGACGGTTGCGGATCTCCCGACGCTGATCGGAGAGGCAGCCAAGCTCGGTCTGATCGGCGCACACGAGAAGGGGATCGATGTTTCGTTCGATTTCGAGGCCGGGGCAACGCCGGTGCTGGTCGACAAGGTCCAGACACAGCAGGTGCTGATCAACCTGATGCGCAACGCCTCCGAGGCGATGGCAACCTTGCCGGTCCGGCGCCTCGCGATCTCCACCCGGCTCGATGGGCCGGGCGTGGTGCGGGTGAGCGTGGCGGATACCGGGCCCGGCGTAGCGCCCGAGATCGCGGAATCGCTGTTCCAGGCTTTCAACAGCACCAAGAGCGGCGGCATGGGGCTTGGCCTGTCGATTTGCCGGACGATCGTCGAGGCGGCTGGCGGCCATATCTCGATGGAGCCGCGCCCCGGTGGCGGCACCATCTTCCATTTCACTTTGTTGATGGTCGAGGCGGAAGAAGGATGATGACGGAACGCAGACTGATACACATCATCGATGACGAGGACGCGGTCCGGCGGTCGGCGAGCTTCATGCTCAAGACGTCCGGCTTCGCGGTCGAGTCCTGGGCTTCCGGCGTCGCCTTTCTGAAGGAAGTGCGCCACGCGGCGGAAGGGTGCATCCTTCTCGACGTCCGCATGCCGGAACTCGACGGCCTCGAAGTCCAGCAGGCGCTGAACGAACGCGGCGTGACCATGCCGGTCATCGTGCTGACGGGGCATGGTGACATCTCGATCGCGGTTCGGGCGATGAGGGCAGGGGCGGTCGACTTTATCGAGAAACCGTTCGAGAAATCGGTCATCCTGGGTGCGATCGAGGCGGCTTTTGATCGGCTCGCCCATGCTGGCGCAAGCGCTGTCCAGGCGGCCGAGGCCGAAGTCATCATCGGCTGCTTGACGCCGCGCGAGCATGACGTGTTGCAAGGGCTGGCCAGGGGGCTGCCGAACAAGACGATCGCCTATGACCTTGGCATCTCGCCGCGGACGGTCGAGGTCCACCGCGCCAATATTATGACCAAGCTCAACGCCCGTAGCCTGTCCGACGCGCTGCGGATCGCCTTTGCCGCCGGGCTTGGCCTCGGCGACGATTGAAGCGCCGCTGGAGAGGACGGCTCAGGTGTCCGGCACAAGAACCGCGGCACCCTCGATCCTGCCATTGCGGAGCGCCGCCAGCGCCTCGTTCGCCCGGCCGAGGGGAAAGACCGTGGTCGTGGTGTGCAGCGGCGCCTCGGCCGCAACGCTCATGAACGCGTGCCCGTCGGCCCGGGTAAGATTTGCGACCGACAGGAGCGACCGTTCGCCCAGAGCCGGGCATAAGGAAAGCTCGGGATATCGCTCATATGGATGCCGGACAGCGGTCTCGCCGCACGCTCGAACCGCCTCGCAATAGCGGTTGGCGATCATGTGATTGAAGCTCTCACCGGAGGGGTGGCCGAGGATGACGAGGTGATGGATGTCCTCAGGAGCGACCGGGTCGAGCACTATCAGGATCCACGAAGAAGGAGTGCGGCCAGCAGTTCGGCGAGGATAAGGCACGACAGGATCGATCCCCCGATCGCCACGCGTGGCTGGTGCTGGGCGAACGCGGTTGCACGATCGGACATCGCAAGCAGTTTCGTAGCCATCTCGGCCTCCACCAATGATGCCTGCGACTCTAGCCGTCCTGCTTCCCGCCCATATGGGGGACTATACTTATGTCTCGCGACCCCCTGCGCGTGAGACACCGTCAGGGCCGGGACGTGCTTGTGCGTCCTGCATGCCGGGGATGATCCATGACCATTCGCAACCTCGAAGGCCTGCTCCATCCGCGCAGCGTCGCCGTGATCGGCGGCTCGCAAACGCCGGGCTCGCTCGGGGCCGTGGTCCTGCAGAACATCCTTGCCGGCGGGTTTTCCGGGCCCGTCCACGCGGTCAATCCGCACCGTGTCGATCTGGAGCGCGTCATCTGGGTGCCATCGGTCGACCAGCTGCCCGTCGCGCCCGATCTCGCCATCGTAGTGACACCGGCCGCGACCGTGCCGGGCATCGTCGCGGCGCTCGGCGAGAAGGGGACCAAGGTCGCGGTGATCATCTCGGCCGGATTGCACGATCCTGAGATCCGCACCGCCATTCTGGAAGCGGCGCGGCCGCATCTGCTACGGATCATTGGCCCCAATTGTCTTGGCGCAATCCTTCCCTATGGGGGGCTCAACGCGTCCTTCGCGCCGCGCTCGGCGACACCGGGCGGACTCGCCTTTATCTCGCAGAGCGGCGCCCTGATCACCGCCATGCTCGACTGGGCGGACGGCAAGAATGTGGGCTTCTCGGGCGTGGTCTCGGTCGGCGACATGGCCGATGTCGATCTTGGCGACATGATCGATCTCTATGCGGCCGATCACCGGACGGATGCGATCCTGCTCTATGTCGAAAGCGTCACCAATCCAGCCAAGTTCATGTCGGCGGCGCGCGCCGCGTCCCGGATCAAGCCGGTGATCGCGATCAAGGCGGGGCGGTCGGCGGCGGCCGGGAAGGCTGCGCTGTCGCATACCGGCGCCATGACCGGATCCTACGACGTCTATGCGGCCGCGTTCCGCCGGGCCGGGATCATCCTGGTCGACAGCCTGACCGAGCTGTTCGACGCCGCCCAGATTCTCTGCACCCGGCAGCCGCGCTGCGGCGACAGGCTCGCGATCCTGACCAATGGCGGCGGTGCCGCCGTGCTTGCCGCCGATGCGCTGCCAGCGACCGGCGGAACGCTTGCGACCCTCTCGCCCGAGACGATCGCCGCGCTGGATCCGGTCATGCCGGATACCTGGTCGCGGGCGAACCCGGTCGACGTGGTCGGCGATGCGCGTGCCGAGCGCTTTTCGGCCGCGACGCGAGCGCTCCTTGCCGACCCGGCGGTCGATGCACTGCTGGTGATGCATTGCCCGACAGCCGTCGCCGCGGGGACCGAGATCGCCGACGCAGTGCTTGCCGAACTCGGCAGGTCCGATCGTCCGATCACCAAGCCGGTCATCGCCTGCTGGATGGGTACACGGAACGCAGACGCAGTGCGCGCGCGCTTCGCCGCAGCCGGCATCCCCGTGTTCGACAACCTGGACGACGCGGTACGCGGTTTCGGCTATTTGCTCGCAGCGCGCCGCGGACAGGGCGCGCTGATGCGCGCGCCAGCGGGCGTGAGCATCGCCGAGACTGATCGCGCGCGGGCGCGGACAATCATCATCGGCGCTCAGGCCCAGGGGCGCGCGATGCTGACCGCCTGCGAGGCCAAGGCGGTTATCGCCGCCTATGGCGTACCGATCGTACCGGGCATGTTCGCCCGCTCGGTCGACGCGGTTGCATCGGCCTGCGCGCAGCTCGCGCCGCCTTTTGTGGTCAAGCTCGTCTCGCCCCAGATTACGCACAAGTCCGATGTCGGCGGAGTCGCGCTGAATCTGGCGACCGTGGAGGCAGCGACCGACGCGGCGCGAGCGATGGCGGAGCGGATCGCGGTCGAGCATCCCGACGCCTCGATCACCGGTTTCGAGATCGAAACGATGCTGACGCGCGGTGACGCGGAAGAATTGATCGTCGGGATCGCCGATGACCCGACCTTCGGGCCCGTCCTGGCCTTCGGCGCCGGCGGCAAGGCGGTGGAATTGATTCACGACCGGGCGCTGGGCTTTCCGCCGCTGGACGACAGCCTTGCCGGCGACATGATCGCGGCGACCCGCGTTGCCCGGCTGCTCGCCGGCTATCGTGATGTGGCGCCGGCCGATGTCACCGCGGTGGTCCGCACGCTCAACGCGCTGTCCGCGATCGCGGTCGATTTCCCCGACGTGATCGAGCTCGATATCAACCCGTTGCTGACCAACGACAAAGGCGTTGTCGCGCTCGATGCCCGGATTCGCATTGCGCCGGTCGCGCGGGCCTCGCGCCTCGTGATCAGGCCGGTGCCGATGCAATGGGCCCGGGATTATGTCACGCGCGGCGGCGTGGCGCTGCATGTTCGTCCGGTGCGTCCGGATGACGAGGCGGCGCTCGCCGAGCTCTTCCGGCATGTGACGCCGGAGGACTTGCGGTTCCGCTTCCTGACAGGCTTGCGCGAGGTCGGTCGCGACCGCCTGACCGCCATGACCCAGATCGACTATCGGCGGATGATGACCTTCCTCGCCTTCGATGCGGACGGAACCCTGATCGCGACAGCGATGCTCGCCACCGACCCCGACGGAAACCGGGCCGAGATGGCGGTGTCGGTCCACCGGGATTTCAAGAACAAGGGCGTCAGCTGGACGCTTGTCCAGCATGTCCTCGCCTATGCGGCCGCGGAAGGAATCAAAACGATCGAGTCGGTGGAGAGCGTCGACAATCATGCCGCGCTCGCGCTTGAGCGTGAGGCGGGGTTCGAAACGGCCCCGGGTCAGCCCTATGCGGCTGAGGTCACCGTCCGTCGCGAAGTCCTGGCACAATGAACGGGCTTGTCGCGCCGGGGGCGGCAGGCGGAGCCGAGCGCGAACAGATGCCCGGAAAACACATCCTGATCATTGACGGTCATCCCAACCCCCACCGCGCGCGCTTCGTTTCATGCGCTGGCCGACAGCTATGCGACCGGGGCGGTGCCCGGCAGTCATGACATGCGCCGGATCGAGCTCGCAATGCTCGACTTCCCCTTGCTGCGGTCGCGCGAGGCCTGGGAAAACCAGTCGCCGCCGGCGGTGATCGCTGCGGCGCAGGCCGATCTCGCCTGGGTCGACCGTCTGGCGATCCTGTACTCTGGCTCGGTGACGTGCCGGCCCTTCTCAAGGGCTTTCTCGAGCAAGTCCTTCGCCCCGGCTTCGCCATCGCAAAAGGCGCGGGACCCGGCGGCGGCATGCTGCGCGGCAAGTCGGCCCGCCTTGTCGTGACGATGGGCATGCCGGCGATCTTCTATCGCTTCTATTTCGGTGCCCACAGCGTGAAGAGCTTTGAGCGCAATGTCCTGAAGCTGGTGGGCATCAAGCCGGTCGGGCACATTTTGGTCGGCGGCGAAGAAGACGCCGAGGATCGCCGGGCGCTCGCTGCCCGATCTCCACGCCCTTGGGGAATCGGCTCGCTGATCCGGGAAATCGTCGCGTCTGCAGCGTGAAAGCCGCGGCAGCTCGGCCTTTGCGGCGACCGACACGCTCATGATCGCGCAGACCGCGGCGAATCCTGGCATCACGGTTCCGCGGTAGTGCGTGCGACATGGGTTAGCACCAGGCCTTGGCTGACACGCTGATCGCCCGCGGCGAGGAGCATTCGCGGTCAGTGTCTTGCCACACTGGCGTCGTCGGGCCGGCCTGCGGGTCAAGCGGCGGTGCAGGACAGGGGCTCAATGGGCCATCAGCACCGGAATCGGACTCCGCGTCAACATCGCACGGGTCACGCCACCGAACAGCGCTTCCATGAAACGCAGGTGGCCGAATCCGCCCATGACGGCATAGCCGAACTCGCCGTTCGACGCCTGTTCGAGCAGCACTTCCGTCGCGCCTTTATTGGCGCGCGACAGGCGACGAATGACCGCATGAATGCCGTGGCGGGAAAGATAGGTGGCGGCCTCCTCGGCGGGCGCCTTCAGCGATACGTCGTCGATCTCGACGATCACGACGGTGGCGGCAAGAGCGAAGAGGGGCACAGCGGCGCGCAGCGCGGCGGCCGCCGCCGGTGATCCGTCCCACGCCACCATCGCGCTTTCCGTCTCGAACCGCTTCAGGCTATCCGGCACCGCCAGGATTGGTTTGTCGGACCGGACGATGAGGTCGCCCGCGACCGCGCGCATGTCGGGAAGCGGAAAATCGTCGAGCTGGCGATTGACGACGATTAGGTCGGCAAGATCGGACGCCTCACGCAGGCAACGCGCCAAGGTCCCGGTCGCATCGATCCAGTCCCATGGCACGTCCTCATGGGCGAGCCGCGCCTCGAGCTTGCCGCGATTGGTCGCCTCGCACGTGCGCTCGTCCACGAGCAGCATTCCCAACTCGGCACTGCCCACATAGCCGGCACCCACGATCGCCGGCACGATGGAGACGTCCAGGCAGGTCAGGTGCCCTTCGACCGCGCGCGCGATGTCGAGCGCCGCCTGGAATCGGGCTTCCTGGCCAGCATCGTCATGTACGAGCAACAGGATATTCTTCATTGTCGCCTCCGGAAAATGAAACAGATATTGTCCCTGGCGTAGCGCTGGTGCGAGGGGCTCGACATTGGGATAAATACGCAGGTGCGAGGGATCACGCCGGCCGGCCGCGGGCTCGGGCGGCAGGCAGGATGGCATTGGCCAGCTCATTGGGCCGAAGCGGCTTTTCGAGGATCGCATCGAAGCCGCAATCTCGCGCGCTGTCGCGCAACATCGCCGAAGGAAAGGCGGTGATGAGCACCGATCGTCCATGCCAGCCAGCCAGGTGCATGGCGCGCAACACGCCGAGACCATCGCCATCGGGGAGCCGATAATCGGTGACCAGAAGGTCGATCTCCTCGTGCCGAGGGTCGGCGAGGAAGGGTGATGCCGTGCCGAACGCGCGAACGACGTAGCCGCGCGCATAGAGAAGCAACTGGAGCGACCGGCGGACGGCATCATCGTCCTCGATCAGGACCGCACGCTGCCGGGCGACGGGAGGCGGCTGGGCGCGGGAAATTATGGACATGTCGATCCCTGATGCTGGACTGTCGGGAGACCATGTTCCTTCCCCGCGGCCGCGTCTCTACGCAGACCTACCAAGGCCGGGGGATCGGACAATGAGATCGCCCCGTGTCGGGGCCAGCGGCTTGATTATTATGGCCAGCGTCCTAGTCTGGCGGGGCAGCGCAGACGATGCGACGCCGAGGTGTGAGAACTTCGCTTGAAAGACTGGACCCGCCATCGACGCGGCCGGGTGGCCGACGCATATGTCCAAGCCGTTCGCGGCTCAGCGCGGGACCCGACACTCTAACCGCCCTCGCCGCCGACTCATTCTGAGCCAAGGAGAAATCCATCCCTTTCGGATGTGAGAACCGTGGTCGCGCTCGCGCGCCCTTCACTTTGTCGACGGCCCGTGGGTTGAACGAGAAGCAGCAAGGGCAAGATCGGACTGCCAGGCGGGCGAGTCGACAAGCTGGGAGCGCATCTTTCTCGAGAGCGGCTGTTTGGAAGGTGTCGAACTCAAGGACGCTTATGCCCATGATTCTTGCCGCCGTCTCGATTTGCGCCCCGGCCGTCTGCGACGTGTCCTGACCTATAATAGTCCGGCGCTGCGCTACGAGGCGCTGCCGGGGCTTGAGACACTCGCTTTCCTGTGCCCCCCGCCATGGGCCTGCAATTCGGCCGGGCGGAGTCGACGCTGCCTTCTGGTTGGGCCGCGCTTGCGTGTTGCATAATGAAATAAGCGGGTTAGGCTGAGCGGGCGACGCAGGGAATGCGTCGCCGGGGCGTGAGAACCCTGCTTGAGTAACGACACCGCGTGGATGCGCGGCCGGTTGGCCCATGCATATGTCCAGGCCGCTTGCGGCTAAAAGCATGGGCGCATGTCTCAAGTTGATTTCCACACCTGGGCGCTGCTCAAGGGCGTCGTGCTCTCGACCCTTCTGGGTGTCGGCGCAGAGCTCCAGTTCAGCGGCGAAAGTGATCTCGTCCAGGCGCTGCGGGAGTCCACGCAGCAAAGCGTATCGCGGGCAGGGGACCAGCTCACCTCCCGCAACCTGCAAGTCCAGCCGACCATCACGGTGCGCCCCGGAGCGCCGGTCCGGCTCGTCGCTCACCAGGATATCGTCCTGAAACCCTGGCAGGAGGGTGAGTGATGGACCTCAAGCTCGCGCGGCTGCCCGACCGCAC
>JBDTXU010000232.1:0-4369 GCA_040006055.1 Sphingomonas bacterium
CGCCCGAATAGCGCTCCTCGTGACGGCTGGTGGCGAGGTCGATCGCGACCATGTCCGGGATCAGGGTGATATTGGGGTGCGCTTCCGCGGCCGTCTGCAGCGCGACCTGAACTGCCCAGCCCGTCGCGTCGTCGACATGGACGATCCGGCGATGACTGTGCCCGCCCTCGCGGGTCAGATGCGGGGCGTTCCCGTCCATGTTGAACGGGACGCCAAGCTTTGCGAGCCGTTCGATCGCGGCCGGCGCGCTTTCGATCACGAATTCGACGGTGGCGCGGTCGTTCAGCCCCGCGCCGGCGATCATCGTGTCCTCGATATGGCTCTCAAAGGTATCGCCGGGCTCAAGTACAGCGGCGATGCCACCCTGTGCCCATGCGGTCGAACCCTCGGCGAGCCCCCCCTTGGCGAGGACAGTCACCTTGAAACGATCGGCCAGGTTGAGCGCGGCGGTGAGCCCGGCTGCGCCAGATCCGATGATCAGGACGTCGGATTGGTGCGAACCGCTCATCGTGTCGCGAAGCCTCGCCGTCCAAAACGGACAATGGCGATTCCGAGCAGGAGGATTGTCGCGATCGCAGCGCCATGAATGAGGATCAGGGCGGACCATTTCGGCGTGGCGTCGAGCTGGGCGGCAACCATATCGAGATTGAGGATGGTGACGAGCCACCAGAGCGCGGCGGCCAGCGCCAGCCCCGCGATTATGGTCAATGCGCGATAAAGCATGATCTTGTCAGCCATTCGATGCTCTGGTGAGGTTCAGGAAAACATCCTCCAGATCGGCCTCGCGGGTCGAGACGTCGACAATGCCATAGCCATCGGCCTGCACCGCGGCGAGCACCTCACCGGCATTCACCTTGTCCTTGGCATAAGTGATGGCAAGCGTGCGTGTGCCCTTAAGCTCGATTTTCTGGAAGCAGCTTGCCTGGGGTGGCGCCCCGACGTCACGATCGACCGTCACCTCCACCAACTTCTCGGTCGCCATGCCGACCAGTTCGCGGGTCGGCTTGTTGGCGATCACCTTGCCATGGTTGATGATCGCGATGCGGTCGCAAAGCTGCTCCGCCTCTTCGAGATAATGCGTCGTCAGCACGATGGTGACGCCCTGCTGGTTGAGGCCGCGGACATAGGCCCAGAGCTGCTGGCGAAGCTCGATATCGACACCGGCGGTCGGTTCGTCGAGGACGAGCACCGGCGGCGAATGGACCATCGCCTTGGCGACCATCAGCCGCCGCTTCATCCCCCCAGAAAGCGTCCGCGCATAGGCCTTCGCCTTGTCTTCGAGATGGACGGCGCGGAGCAGCTCCATCGAGCGCCGCTTTGCCTTGGGCACGCCGTAGAGCCCGGCCTGGATTTCGAGCGTCTCGAAGGGGGTGAAGAAGGGGTCGAACAGGATTTCCTGGTTGACGATGCCGATCGACACCTTGGCGTTGCGGGGATGCTGATCCGTGTCGAAGCCCCAGATCGTGGCTTTGCCGCTGGTCTTGTTGACGAGGCCGGCAAGGATATTGATCAGCGTCGACTTGCCCGCGCCGTTCGGGCCGAGCAGGCCGAAGATCGTGCCACGCGGCACCTCGAAGGACACATCGTCGAGCGCGCGCTTGCCGCCCTTATAGGTCTTGCAGAGTTGGTCGATGACGATCGCAGCTTCGGTCATATTTGGCGCATAGCGTGCGGCAACGCGCCGGTCATCCCCCTCCCGGAAGCGGGAGGGGCGAGAAGGCGGATTGCTCGCCTCGCGCCACCTTGCTATCCGCGCCACATGATCGCCCCGCCCGAAACCCTCCGTGTCAGCCACAACCGTGTCGTCTGTGACGGCGCCAGCGACATTCCCGGCGGCGCTGCGCTCGGCCATCCGCGCGTTTTTCTCGAGATCGACGAGCATGGCTATGTCGATTGCGGCTATTGCGACCGGCGCTTCGTCCTGATCGACGGACCGGCGGACGGTGTTGATCAATCGACTCTTCCCGATCATCCGGCTGGCGCCAGCCTCTAACCCTCCTATATTGCGGGCATGACCAGCCTCTCAGACCCCCGCTCGTTCCTCTATCATGATGGCCAGCTCGATCCGGGCGAGGCGCAACGCCTCACCACGACGGCGCTCGCCAAGGCCGATGATGGCGAACTCTATCTCCAGTATCGCAAGTCCGAAGCATTCGGCTTTGACGATGGCCGGCTGAAGACCGCCTCCTATGATACGCATTCCGGTTTCGGCTTGCGCGCCGTCTCCGGCGAGACGACTGCCTTTGCCCATGCTAATGAGCTGAGTGCCGCCGCGATTGGCCGCGCGGCGGAAACCATGGCATTGATCGATCCATCGGCGAGTGCGAAGGCCCCGCCGCCGCGCGCTACCAACCGTCATCTCTATACTGACGTCGACCCGCTCGATCTGGTGCCGTTCGCGGACAAGGTGAATCTCTGCCAGACGATCGATGCCGCCGCGCGCGCCCGCGATCCCCGCGTCGCGCAGGTTTCGGTCTCGCTGGCGGGCAGCTGGAGCGTGGTCGAGATCGTCCGCGCTGACGGCTTTGTCGCGACGGATATCCGCCCGCTTGTCCGCCTCAATGTGTCGATCGTGGTTGAGCAGAATGGCCGGCGCGAGACGGGGAGTTTCGGCATGGGCGGCCGTTATCTCTATGATGATCTGATGCGGCCCGAAACGTGGAACCGTGCGGTCGATGAGGCGCTGGCCCAGGCGCTGGTCAATCTCGATTCAGTCGCGGCGCCCGCCGGGGACATGACCGTGCTGCTTGGCCCGGGCTGGCCCGGCATCCTGTTGCACGAAGCGATCGGGCATGGGCTCGAGGGCGATTTCAACCGCAAGGGCACGTCTGCCTTTTCGGGGCGGATCGGTGAGCGCGTCGCGGCGTCGGGTGTCACCGTGGTTGATGATGGCTCGATTGCCGACCGCCGCGGTTCGCTCTCGATCGATGACGAAGGCACGCCGACCCAGGAGAATATCCTGATCGAGGACGGCATCCTCAAGGGCTATATCCAGGACCGGCTCAACGCCCGGCTGATGGGTGTCGCGCCCACCGGCAATGGCAGGCGCGAGAGCTTTGCCCATGCCCCGATGCCGCGCATGACCAACACCTTCATGCGCGCGGGCAAGGATGACCCTGCCGAGCTGCTTGCCCGGGTAAAAAACGGCATCTTCGCCAAGAGCTTTGGCGGCGGACAGGTCGATATCGTCTCGGGCAAGTTCGTCTTCTCGTGCACTGAGGCCTATCTGATCGAGAACGGCAAGCTCGGCGCCCCGATCAAGGGTGCGACGCTGATCGGTGACGGACCGAGCGTGCTGACTAAGGTGACCGGCATCGGCAATGATTTCGCACTCGACGAAGGCGTCGGCATGTGCGGCAAAGGCGGGCAGAGCGTGCCGGCCGGGGTCGGGCAGCCGACTTTGCTGGTCAGCGGGCTGACTGTGGGTGGCACTGCGGTCTAGCTAATCAGGGCTGACTGGAGCGCGAAAGCGGTCGCGGCGATCACCATCACGATCGACCAGCTTTCCATCGGCAATGACATGAACTTGTGCGGAGCTCGATAAAAGAAGCGCCGCAGGAGCGTGGCGGGCGGGGCGTAGCCGCGCCGCTTCGCGTTCAGCCGCACGCCGACCAGCCAGTTGACCGGCGCGGCAACGAGCAGGAGCCCAGCCCAGAACAGGGGCGTCCAGGACCGCCAATGCGCTGCATCGGCGATCATGCCGACGATAATTGCCGACGCGACCACGATCAGTAGCGTCAGAAACCCCCTGCCTTGCCACCAGAAAACCAATATTCTGCCCCTTCGGCCGATATGCTAGTTCGGGCGGGAGGCGACTGCTAGGCTATCGCGATGGAAATATCCGCATCCTGGCCCGCCCTCGACTGGCCCGAGTGGCGCGAAACCGCGATCGGGCTGCAGCTTCGCGCGCAGATCATCGGCAAAGTCCGGCTCGCGCTGACGCCCTGGCTCAACCATAGCTGGCATGTTCCGCTCTATGTGACCTGGAACGGATTTACGACGTCGCCGATCCCGTGCGGCGATCGGATCCTCGAGATCAATTTCAACCTGCTCGGCGAGCTGGTGGTTCTCGCTACCAGCGACGGCAATGTCCGGACGATTGCGCTTCGCGATGGCTGCATTGCCGATTTCCACACCAAGGTGGTGACTGCGCTGGCCGACCTCGGCATCGCGGCCTCGTTCGACGGCAAGCCAAGCGAGATGCCCGGCGCGCTGCCCTTTGCCGAGGATCACGTCGACCCGGCCTATGATGGCGAAGCCGCGCGCCGCTTCTGGCGCGTGCTGATCCAGGTGCAGCGCGTGTTGGGGACCTTCCGCACCGGTTTCCTCGGCAAGGCGAGCCCGATCCATTTCTTCTGGGGCAGTTTCG
>JBDTXU010000233.1:0-2020 GCA_040006055.1 Sphingomonas bacterium
GGCGGCGCGCCGATCAGCGCGATGCTGTGCGCGGCTTCGCGGAACGTCAGCAGATAGCGCGGCGCGTGCACCTCCTCGGCGAACAAGGTGCGCACGCCGGGATCATATCCCACGACATGATCCTGGCTGCCGACGATGAACAGGGTCGGCGCGGTGATCGCCGCCATGCCGGGCGCGGCCCACATATTGGCACCACGCAAAGCCCGGGGCGGCGCGATTGCCACCAGCGCCTTCAGGTCGGCGATCTTGAGCTCACCGGCTCTCGCGCCTCCCGCGACATAGGGCGCGAGCACGCCGCGCGTCGCGTCGGCAAGACCCGGATCAAGCGGCGCACCCGCGGCCGCGAGTGCGCCATAGCCACCCATCGAATAGCCGATCACAGCCGTTCGGTCGGCATCGGCCATGGTGAAAATCCCCTGGCCGGTCCGGGCGCGGCGTTGCGCCTCAGCCGCGGCAAAGGCGATATCGAGCGGCCGGCGCGCAAGCGGGCCGGCGGCGGCCGCCGCTGTACGGATGTTGATCGAAGGGTCGCGGAACGCTGGTGCGACCACGACATAGCCCTTGCTGGCGAGATTTTCGCCGAGCCAGGAAAGGACCTCGGGCGTGTTGCTATAGCCATGCGCGAGGATCACGAGCGGAAAACGCCCCTTCGCCGCGCGCGCGCCGGGCGAGGCGATGCCGGCGACGGCGAATGGCACGTCGGCGCTGTTTTCGCCGGGCAAGGCCGATCGATAGGTCGTGCCGGCCCCGGGTGCCGCAGCCGGATACCAGATCTTGAGCGGGAGATGACGGTCCGAAACGGCTGGCCGGTCCTTGCCCTGAAGCGGATCTTCCTGGCCGGGCTGAACGAACTCGACATTGGTCACGCCCACCGGATGCGGGCCCAGCGCGGCGAGCTCCGGCGCGTCGACACCCGGCCTGGCCGGCGGATCCTGCGCCGGGGCGCCTGTGGCGAGGAGCATTGCCGCAGCGCCCATGATCGCCACCGGCACTATGAAACGAAACATCACGTCGCTTCCGATCCGTGGCCGGGCGGCGGGGGCGCCGCGCACCCCCGCCATTCCCATCAGAAGTTCACGCCCATCCGCACGCCCGCATAACGCCGGAAGTCGCGGGGCAGGAGCGCCTGGGTTGCGAGCTTGCTTCCGAAATTGCCCGCCGAGTTGACGAGCGATGGATAATATTGCTTGTCGAACAGATTGTTGACGAAGGCGACCACTTCCCATTTATGGTCCTTGTCGCGCACGCCGAGGCCGGCATTGACGATGCTATAGGCCTTCTGGAAGGTCTGCGGATCTTCCGCCACATAATAGACGCCGCTCTGATATTGCCAGTTGGCCTGGACGACGCCGCGAAGATCCCCGCCCAGCGATGGCGAATAGTCGGCACCGATCGAGAATTTCCACTCAGGCGCCTGCACGGCACGCTGGCCGGTGAGGTTCTGATAGGTGGGTGACGTCGGTGGAAGGCAGGTCGCCGGGGCTTGCTGCAAAGGATAGCATTGCGCCTTATCGAACGACGTATATTTCGCATCGAGATAGGCGACCGACGCGTTGAGGTTGAAATCGCTGCCGATCCGCGCCGAGGTGTCGAGTTCAACGCCCCTGGTCTTCAGCCCGCCGACATTGGTCAGGCGGAAGTTGGTCGTTCCCCCGATAGTCTCGATCGTTTGCGCCTGCAGATTCTTGTAATCGGTATTGAACAGGGTCAGGTTCGCCGTCACCCGCCGGTCGAGGAACTGCATGCGGGCGCCGAGCTCCCAGTCGCGAGACCGTTCGGGCTTGATCGGGCCAGCATTCGCGCGATTTTGGTTGAAGCCGGTCGTCAGATCATAAGTCTGGCCTTTGTAGCCGGTCGAGTAGGTAGCGAAGACCATGAGATCAGGCGTGAATTCGTAGCGTCCGCTGAGGCGGTAGGTGCCTGCGGTGTCCTCCGAATTGCCGCTGTAGAAGGACGAGGCGATATTGTCGCGGAAGGTATAGGCGACCTTTTCGTTCTGGACTCGCCCGCCAGCGCTCAG
>JBDTXU010000234.1:0-2228 GCA_040006055.1 Sphingomonas bacterium
GCCGGCGCGCGGCGGTGCAGCGCTGTCCGGCGCTGGTGAAGGCGGATTGCACGATGATCATCGCGGCCGCCTGGAGGTCGGGCGAATCCCACACGACGATCGGATTGTTGCCGCCCATCTCGAGCGCCAGGATCTTCTCCGGCCGGCTGGCGAAAGCGCGGTTGAGCGCCACGCCGGTATGCGCCGATCCAGTGAACAACAGCCCGTCGATCCCCTCATGCTCTGCGAGCGCCTTGCCCTCGGCCGGGCCGCCGATCAGCACACGGATGCAGCCTTCATGCACGCCGGCGGCATGAAAGCAGTCGACCAGGAATTTGCCCACTGCCGGAGTCTTTTCCGACGGCTTGAACACCACCGCATTGCCGGCGAGCAGGGCGGGGACGATGTGCCCGTTCGGCAGGTGCGCCGGGAAATTATAGGGCCCGAGCACCGCGAGCACGCCGTGCGGCTTGTGCCGAACCGCCATGCGCGATCCCATCGGTGAATCGAGCTTCCGCTGCGACGTCCGCTCGGCATAGGCGTTGACCGAGATATTGACCTTGGCGATCACCGAATCGACTTCGGTGCGCGCTTCCCAGAGCGGCTTGCCGGTCTCGCGCGCGATCAGGTCGGCAAACTCGTCGGTGCGCGCGCGCACCACATTGGTGAAGCGGCGCAGCGCCTCGATGCGATAGGTCAGCGAGCGCGAGGCCCAATCCGCCCAGCTTGCGCGGGCCATGGCGACCTCCGCATCGACATCGCCGATCGGATGCCGCCAGAGGATCGCGCCGGTTGCGGGTTCAGTCGAAATAATCTCGGACGACATCGCTTGGCTCTTGCCTTAATTTTTGAGGGATTTCCACTGGGGCGCGGAAATCAGGTGATTAATGCAGCGGCCATCTCGCGAATCTTCGCGATCTTGGCTTCGAACGGGGACCAGTCGTCCCGCT
This sequence comes from Sphingomonas bacterium, assembly GCA_040006055.1. Lineage (GTDB taxonomy): Bacteria > Pseudomonadota > Alphaproteobacteria > Sphingomonadales > Sphingomonadaceae > Sphingomonas. The sequence goes on from JBDTXU010000234.1 coordinate 930, forward strand.
GGTCGATCGCCGACCAGATCGTTTCGACCTCGTCGATCAGCATCGAACAGGGTTCGCCTTGCCAATAAACGTGGTCGCGCGCCGCTCGCGGCTGATAGCCGGCGAGGATCGCCCGCGCCTCGTCGAAACCGGCGCCGTATGTCTCCGGCAGCACGCCGCCGAAACCATCGAAGAAGAAGCGGTCGATCGACGCCTCCTCAGCCCGCAGCCCGCCCTCGATCGCCTGGACCAGCTTGCGATCGGTCTCGGCGTCAAGCGGCCGCACGCCGAGCCGCCACAGGATCGCGTCCGAAACCGCAGGCTGATACCGCTCGCCGAATGTCTCCAGCACCGCGATCAGCGGCGGCGCGTCGACCACCAGCCTCAGCGCCACCGCGAGCTGCATCGCGTCCCAGTGGATCGCTTCGGGCTGGCGGCCAAAGGCGTAAAGCCCGGCATGGTCGAAATAGGCGGCGGTGAAGCCCGGGTCCCAGGTCGGGGCGAAGCGCCAGGGGCCGTAATCGAAGCTCTCGCCGGTCACGTTGATATTGTCGCTGTTGAGCACGCCGTGGACGAAGCCGGCCGCCATATAGCTCGCAGCGAGCTTCGCTGTGCGGGCGACGACATGCTGCAACAGGCGCACCGCGCCGTCTTCCCCGGCTTCCTCGCCATAATAATGGCGCAGCACATAGGCGATCAGCCGTCGCATCCCGTCTTCGTCGCGCTCATAAGCGAGGCGCTGGAAGGTGCCGATCCGGATATGGCCGTGGTTCAGCCGGACCAGCACGGCGGAGCGGGTAGGGGAGGGCTCGTCGCCACGATCGAGCGCCTCGCCGGTCTCGATCATGGAGAAGCTGCGCGAGGTCTCGACGCCGAGCGCCTCGAGCATCTCGGTCGCCAGCACTTCGCGCACGCCGCCCTTCAGCGTCAGCCGGCCATCGCCGAAGCGGCTCCACGGCGTCTGGCCTGATCCCTTGGTGCCGAGGTCCATCAGCCGGTCGCGATCGTCGCGCATCTGAGCGAAGAGGAAGCCGCGGCCATCGCCGATCTCGGGGTTGTACACGCGGAACTGATGGCCGTGATAGCGCAGCGCCAGCGGCCGGGGGAGGCTGCCCTCGAGCGGCGCGAACCGACCGAAATGGGCGATCCATTCAGCCTCGTTCAGGCCATCAAGGCCGACGCTCGCCGCAGCGCGATCATTGCGGAAGCGCAGCCGGGTTTCGGGGAAGTCGGCGGGCTCGACCGGATCGTAGAAACCCTCCCCTAGTTCGAGGATCGCGGTTTCGGGCCGATATGCTTGCGGGCGCTTGATCATCCAGC
>JBDTXU010000235.1:0-3832 GCA_040006055.1 Sphingomonas bacterium
TCTTGGGCGGGCCGAGTCGGGACCACACCCCCCGCGTCGAGATTATTCCTACGGCGGCGGTAGACAATAGCCCTGCGCCAGATTGGCGCGCCGTTGCGCCAGGATGAAATCGACATTCGAGGCACCGCGTTTCAGCGTCTGATCAACGGCGCCCAAGCCATTGGTTGGACGCGCTAAAGCTGTCGATTATTCGGGTGTGCGGCAAATTGAACGCCTGTGGCAGATCAGCAGACGTGTATGTGCGAATGCGGCGTGGCGCAGGGCCTGCGCCTGACCTGCGCCACACATTTGGCCGAGGAGACGGATCGGCTGATCTCGGAAAAACGCTCCGTCTCGATCGGGCCGACTTCCATCGTCCCGACATGATCATGCCAGACCGGCCACTTTGCGAGGCCGATATTGCGTTCCGTCAACGCGACTATCACCGATGCGAGGCAGGTCGCCGAGCCGCTCACTTCCAGATTGAAGGAGCGCGGACCGGGCGGCTTGCTCCTGTCCCCGCAGCCGGCACAAGCGAGGAGCAGGAGGAGCGGCAGGGTGCGCAATCGATCCATCTGCCTGCCTACCCCGCCTGTATGGGTTGAATGAGGTCGAACGCCCGCCGCTGTGTGGAAATTATGACCCGCCGTTCAGTGCTTGGCAATCCGCGCGCCTCTCTCCTGTCATCCCCGCGAAAGCGGGGACCCATCACCTGCCGCCGGAGCCGGGTCCCCGCTTTCGCGGGGATGACAAAGAGGATGGGGCGGGCACTCGGGTTCAATACAGCGTCGTCAGCACCACGCCGATCATCACTGCGCCGCCAGCGAGGATCTGGCGGAGGTGGAGGCGCTCGCTGAACAGGCGGCGGCCGGCCCAGGCGGCGATGGGCGCCTCGACCACGCCGAGGGCGCGGACCGGTGCCGCGGGCGACAGGGCAAGCGCGAAGAACCAGCCGGCCGAGGCCAGGGAGCCGCACAGGCCCGCGGCGAGCGATCCGCGCCAGCCGGCGATGATCGCGCGGAGGGCGGCGCGGTTATGGATGGCGAGCGCGAGGGTCAGCGCGCCGGCCTGCATTGCCTGGACGATCGCGACGCTGGCGAGCGCCGAGAAGACCGGGTGTGCCGCATCCAGCGCGAGTGTCGCGTGGCGATAGGCGTTGAGCGAGAAGCCGAAGCACAACCCCGAGGCGAGCCCGAACATCGCGCCGGAGACGGGGCGTGGCCCGGTCGCCGCCTTGCCCGACGGCCAGGTTAGGGTCGCGAGGCCCGCCGTGGTGATCGCGACGCCGGCCCAGGCGATGCCGTTCATGCTGTCGTGATAGACGATGAGCCCGAGCAGGGCCGCCAGCGGCAGCGAGCTTTGCTGGAGCGCGGTGCCGACCGCGAAGCCGGCGCGCTCCATCGCGATCAGCAGGCAGGCGGTCGCGGCGACCTGCGTGAAGGCGCCGCCCGCCGCCGCGCTCCAGAAGGCGCGGCTGAAGCTGGGATCGAGATGCGGGGTCGCCCACCATGCGATGGCCGCGAACAGGATCGAGAAAGGCAGGCCGAACAGGAAGCGCACCAGGGTCGCGCCCCATGGCCCGGCCGCGCCCATCATCCCGCGCTGCAGGGCGTTGCGCGCGACCTGGAAAAAGGAGGCCGCGATCGTGGCGGGGATCCAGAGGAGGGAGAACATCGGAGCGCCTTGGTTAAAGTGTGGCCCTCGGGGGAGATGGCCGGACGTGTCAAGGCGGCGATAAGGACTTTACGGGGCCTGCGAATAGTTGGCCGGATTTTCGCGAATCCCGCGAAAAATGGATGTTTAGGCGATAAAACACGCTGAAATTTCCAACATTCTGGCATTTTCATTAGATATCTTAGAGACTTAATGTCTCGCATAATTTTTCGGCCTCGAATCCGGCCGGATCTTAGAATTCGATATGTATTCGTTCCGAGGGGGCGGAATTTGCGAGGTAATAAGAGCAGCTCGGGCCCCCCGCACCCCAATATAGCGGTCGACGAAAGCTGATTTTTGCGAGCCAAAACGCGGGATTTTAAAATCGAATCGCCCTGCCTCGGTGTTGGAAATAGAAGCATTGGCGAAGGCGCTTCCGCCATATCTTCTGAACGTAATCGGCGCGTGGGCAGCCCCGACCCCCGTCGATTTCTTGCGAGCCAAATATTCATTTTTGCGAGTCGCCGGAATTAGGCGAGAGTTTTACTTTACCCTGTCGAAAACGGGGCGCTCGCGGCGCGGACGCGCGCATCCGTTTTCCACCGGTCGAGCGGCGGTTTCAAGGATATCGACAGTGAGAAAGAGCGAGACAGGCGCGCATTGCGCCATGGAGCGGCACAATAGCAGGAGCTGGAAAGGGTTGAATCATCCCGTCCGGCAGCATCTCTCCGCCTGCGGTGCCACGGCGTTGGGGTGGACGCAGAACCCGGCCGCGCCACGCGCTCAAGCATTATGCCGCCCACCTGAACTGCGCGACCTAACGCCGGGAATTAAGTATAGTGTCCCCGAATCTCCGGGTTGCCTTGCCGGAATGCGCGATACGCCAGAATTGTCGCGGCGGGCGACATCCCGCCTCGCCTGCCCTTCGGCTCCTGGGGGGCGGATGCGACGAGATTGCGACGAAGAGGACGAATGTGACGCATTCATCCAATCGCCCCCGCGCCCCTTCTGTTCAAAGGGCTGTGCGACCCGAAGAGCTCTTAACAGGGGCTCTTTCACTTGGCCCGGCCAGCTTGCTGGCCGGGCCATTTTTTTACCCCCCCCAAAAGCGATGGCCGTGGAGGATACTCCATCCCGGGGTCGCGCACGTCGGCATTGGTGGAAACGTTTCGCCGCTTTCGTGTTTTCAAAGAGATGAGCGGATACCGATAGCGTCGCGAAATAGAAGTTCGTTCAGTTATCTGCCGTCACCCCGCACTTGTTCCGGGGTCCATCGTTCCGCATACACAACGCCTGCACACCCTGCGGAGCCATGGATGCCGGAACAAGTCCGGCATTACGGATTAGAAAACGGGTCGAACGAACTTCCGGACCAGGGCCAGCTGATCGGAGGAGGACGCGGATGACGGTGAAACGCGTCGTTGCGAACATCGCAACGGACCGAGCGGATGCCGCGAAGGCATTTTATGGCGACCTGCTCGGCATGACCGTCGCGATGGATCATGGCTGGATCGTCACCTTTGCCGGATCGGGGCAAGCCGCTCCACAAATCAGCTTTGCCGCTGAGGGCGGCTCGGGAACGCCGGTGCCGGATCTGTCGATCGAGGTCGATAATCTCGACGAGATCCACCAGCGCCTTATGGCTGCAGGCCATCAGCTTGAATATGGTCCGGCGACGGAGCCCTGGGGCGTGCGCCGGTTTGACGTCGCCACATTCAAGACAGACGGCGCGGATCTTCTAGGCTGCCCCTGAGCGTACGGACTCACACCACTTGGCCCCAATCCAGCCCGAAGCGGGCCAGATACTTCCGCAGCCGGTCCGCATCGTTCGACGAACTCCGACGCGCCCGTGACGCCGCGAACAGGGTGCGTCCGGCTTCGGACAGCGAGCGGCTCCTGCGGCAGGTTTCCACCGCCAGCGCGAGCTGCACGCGGTCGAACGGGTCGAGTTCAGCCAGCGCCGCCGCATCGAGCACTGCATCAAGGCCATCCTCCCCTTCCCCGCTCTCCGATGCCCAGAGCCGCGCGAGGCGGGTGATTTCGCTTTCCACGCAGTCGCGGTCGATGCGGCCCTTGGGGGAGAAGGTCGCCATCCGGGTTACGCTGGCGGCGAGGTCGCGGAAATTGCCGGCCCAGCGGGCTTCGGGGCTCATCGCGAAGGCGAGGTAGCGATCTCGCGCTTCCTTGTTGAAGGTGACGC
>JBDTXU010000236.1:0-2004 GCA_040006055.1 Sphingomonas bacterium
CCCACCCTCGCCGGTGCGCTCCTGCGCGTGGTCAATGGCCTGCTGGTCGATCGCATTGGGCCGAAGCGCTCGGGTGCGATCAGCCAGGTCATCGTCATCGTTGGCCTGCTTTCGGCCTGGCTGATGGGCGTCAGCAGCTTTGGCGGCACGCTCGCCCTCGGTGTCATCCTTGGTTTTGCCGGGGCGAGCTTCGCCATCGCGCTCCCCCTCGCCAGCCGCTGGTATCCGGCTGAGCATCAGGGCAAGGCGATGGGCATTGCCGGAATGGGCAATTCGGGCACCGTCTTCGCCGCCCTGTTCGCGCCGACGCTAGCCAAATTGTTCGGCTGGAACGCAGTGCTCGGGCTCGCCTGCATCCCGCTCAGCGTCGTCTTCGTCGCGTATATGCTGATGGCCAAGGACGCCCCCAACGCGCCTGCGCCAAAAAGCATCACCGCCTATATGGAGCCCCTGAAGTCGGCCGATGCCTGGTGGTTCATGCTGTTCTACGGCGTCACCTTTGGCGGGTTCGTCGGGCTGGCGGCCTCGCTGACCATCTATTTCCATGACCAGTTCGGCCTGACGACCATCATGGCGGGTTATTCCACCGCTGGCTGCGTCTTCGCGGGGTCGCTGGTGCGTCCGATGGGCGGCGCGCTCGCCGATGCCATCGGCGGCGTGAAAACGCTGACCGCAGTCTATATCGTCGCAGCGTTAGCGCTTGCCGGTGTCAGTGCTGCCCCGTCGCTGACGGCGGCCCTCAGCCTGTTCGTCGTCGCGATGCTCGCGCTCGGCACCGGCAATGGCGCTGTGTTCCAGCTCGTGCCGCAGCGTTTCCGCGCTGAAATCGGCGTGATGACCGGTCTGGTCGGCATGGCCGGCGGCATTGGCGGCTTCTACCTCGCCTCCTCGCTCGGCGTCGCGAAGCAGTTCACCGGCAGCTACCAGTCTGGCTTCCTGATCTTCTCCTGCCTGTGCCTGGTCGCGCTGGGCGGCCTGATGATGGTCAAGCGCCGCTGGCGCGAGACCTGGGGTGCGGCTGCCGACGCCCGGATCTGACGATCCGGCGCGGTTCTCATAGTGTGTTTTCGGAGTGATTGTGATGGATTTTCATGGGCACGGGACGATCGACGAGGGGGTCATGAGTGAGGACTCCGCCGCCGGCGCGCGCGCGCATCTCGTCGTGGTCGGCAACGGCATGGCCGGATGCCGGGCAATCGAGGAGCTGATCGAGCGCGATCCCAACCGGTACCGCGTCACGATCTTCGGCGCCGAACCGCATGTGAACTATAACCGCATCATGCTCTCCCCCGTCCTCGCCGGCGAGAAGAGCTTCGACGAGATCGTGATCAACGACCGGGCCTGGTATGCCGACAACCGGATCGACCTGATCGTCGATGATCCGGTCGTCGCGGTCGATCGCGCCGCCAAGACGGTGACGGCGCGGTCGGGCCGCACCACCAGCTATGACCGGCTGCTGATCGCGACCGGCTCCGATCCCTTCATCATCCCGGTGCCGGGCAAGGATCTCCCCGGAGTCATCACCTTCCGCGACATGGCCGATGTCGACCATATGGTCACCGCGGCTGAAAAGGGCGGCGATGCGGTCGTGATCGGCGGCGGGCTGCTCGGGCTCGAAGCCGCGCACGGCCTCACCCTGCGCGGCATGAAGGTCACGGTCATCCATCTGATGCCGACGCTGATGGAGCGCCAGCTCGACGAGGCCGCCGCATGGCTGCTCCGGACTGCGCTCGAGGCGCGGGGCCAGACCATCCTGACCGAGGCGGACACCGCCGAGATCGTCGGCGGAGACCCAGAAAACGGGGGGCATGTCGAGGGCGTCCGGCTAAAAGACGGCCGGCTGATCCCGGCGAGCCTGGTGGTGATGGCGGTCGGCATCCGGCCAAATGTGAGGCTGGCGCGCGCGGCTGGTCTCGCGGTCGGTCGCGGTATCCAGGTCGACGATCATATGGTGACGAGCGACGCCGCCGTGCTCGCGGTCGGCGAATGCGTCGAGCATCGCGG
>JBDTXU010000237.1:0-3397 GCA_040006055.1 Sphingomonas bacterium
TAGTGCCGGCTGTCGCAAACCACGGGAATGCGCGATGAGGCGAATTGAGGGGCGCACCCGAGAATTTCTCATCATCGCCGGCATGATCCTCTGGTTGCTGCTTGTGATTGCAATCGAGTGGAATGACTAAGCTGTGTACTGTTCCGCTCCAGGCCCAGCCTCACTCTCATGACCTGAGCGGCGTGGGGCGCCGTTCGCCCAACACGCCTCTCATCATGGAAAATGCGGTCTCAGCGTGATGCGTTCGACTGATCGGCTGAGTCCGGATCGCCGCCGCCAGGCCGCTGGTCCGGCGGGATCGGCCGCCGGCCTCCGCCACCAGGTCCGCGCGCGCGCCCGTGCATTCCGGCGGGCGCCTCGGAGATTTTCGGTAAGTCGGCGCGGTGGATCAACCCGTCATGACCGCGGACGAGCATGTCGAAGCGATCATCGGCCGCCTTGCGGAACTCCATCGGATCAATGCCGCGATTGAAATTGGTGTCGGCGACGGTGATCGGCTCTGGATAGTCGAAAAACCCATAGCGCGCCGCGCCCTGTTTGCCTTCAGTGACACGCGTCCGGCCGCCACTTTGCTCGCCGGCGTCACCGCCGCCCGATCCGCCGCCGCCGCGATGGCCGCCACCGCCGCCCATACCACCGCCATGATGGCCACCGCCGCCGCGACCGCCACTACCCCGCATACCGCCGCGACCGCCGCCACCGGCGCTGGCACCGCCGACGCGGATTTCTGGTGCAACTATGGTCTCGTAAAATTCGATGTCGTCAGGATCGATCTCACCGTCATGCCCGCGATCGAGCACCGCAAACCAACGTGACGCGTCCTTCTGGAACTCATCGCGGCTCAGAGCGCAGTCATGGTTGGTATCGGCTTGCTGAAACCAGAGATCGACCGGATCGGCACCGCCCTTTTCACTCCGAAAGGGCTCGCACATCGGGCTGATGAACAGCCGCCCGCGTGGCCCCTCGCCACCTTTGTGATGACCATCGGCGCCACACGAAAAATCCTGAGCGCCGGCGGCCCCGGCCGCCGCCAACGCCAGGCACGTCACAAGAACCATACGCATTCACTCACCCACTCGCTCGAGTCGTCTCCCGGACCTTCAGGAGCGGCCAGCTGTGTGGCGATTTCAAGGTCAACGGGGGCGCAATGCCGCCTGATCGCGGGGCCAGCAGGCCGTTGCGACCTTAGTCGCGATGCTTGCTCTTTTTCTCCGCGCGCCGGACGACGAGAGCAGATATTTTCGGCAACTCGCCGCGCTCGATCTTTCCGTCGCCATTGGTGTCCAGCATATCGAAACGCTTGTCGGCGGCGCGCCGGAACTCGCGGGGATCGACGCCGCGGTTGAAATTGGTGTCGGCGACCATCACCGGCTCGGGATAGTCGAAATAGCTATAATGCGCCGCACCGATCCTGAGACGGGTGGCGGGCCTCGAAGTGCCGTTATCGCCGCCGCCGGCCGTGGCGCCCTCATAGGCATCGACACGGATCTCCGGCGCGAGAACCGATTCATAATATTCGATATCCTCGGGATCGATCTCGCCATCATGCCTGCGATCGAGCACGGCGAACCAGCGATCCGAATCCTTGTCGAACTCAGCGCGGCTCAACGCGCCATCATGATTTGCATCGGCCCGATCGAACCAGATATCCTGCGGATCACGATCGGCACGAAAGGGTTCGCCCATCGGACTGATGAACAGCCGGGTGCCATGGGTGCCGTCCTCGGCCTGACTGGCCGCAGGGGCGGGCGACGCCGGGGATATGGCCGACTGATCGCTGGCGCGACCCATCACCAGTGCCAGGGACATCAAGACGATTCCGCTCATTCTTCACCTGCTCGTTCGAGTCTATCCCAGAAACTCAGCAAGAAACCACCATCGGCGTGATTTCAAGGCTGATCGTTACGGCGCTGCTCTATCGGTGGGTGCGCACGTGACGTGCTATGTTCGCCGGAACACCGCTGGACGATTTTTCGTCGGCCGAATGAACCTTTCGGGTCGTCCGCGCCACCTTTGCAATCGAGCGGATTGGTGGGGGGAAAAGTGGCTGTCGCGCGCGCCCGGATTCTCGATGAATATCTGGTGGTCTCGGCCAAGACCGGGGACCGCCGGGCATTCGATCTGCTTGCCCGGCGCTGGCATCCTAGACTCGTCGCGCATGCGTGGCGCCTCACCGGAGACGGCGAGATCGCCCGGGAGGCTGCGCAGGAAGGCTGGATCGAGATCGTGCGCGGCCTTGCGGCCTTGAGGGACGAACGCGCCTTTTCCGCATGGGCCTATCGGATCGTCTCGCGACGATGCGCGGCCCAGATCCGCCGGGTGCAGGCGCGGCGCGCACTGGGCATGGCGATCGCTGCGGAGCCGGACGCGGCACCGCCGGAAGACCAGGGCGACGACGTGCTTCGGCTCCGCGCAGCGGTGCGGGCACTGCCCGAGGGGCAAAGAGCGGCGGTCGCCCTCTTTCATTTCGAAGACATGAGCATCGCCGAGACGGCGGTCGCTCTCGACGTACCGGTGGGCACGGTGAAGACCCGCCTCATGCATGCCCGGCGCACGCTCCGCGTAGCGCTGGAAGGAGACGAATGATGCGCGATGTTGATACTCTGATCGACGAGGCCCTTGATGCCGAGGAGCGCGACCTGCTGCGGAGCATCGGCGAGGAACAGGGCTTCATCACCCAGGTCTTCGGTGTATTCCGAGGACGAATGGGCTGGGTGAGCATGGTCATGATGGGCGCCCAGGGGGTGATCTTCGTGGCTGGCGCGTGGGCCGCGTGGCGATTTTTCGAGGCCGGCGACACGCTGACCGCACTGCACTGGGGGTTTCCAGCCGCCGTCCTGCTGATGACATCGACGATGATCAAAACGGCCCTGTTCCCGACCATCCATGGCAACCGGCTGATGCGGGAGCTGAAACGGATCGAACTTCAGATCGCACGGCATCACGGCGCATAGGGCCGTGCGCGGATAAGGCGTTTTGTCTGTTTCCGTTCCCCGGCGAAGGCCGGGGAGCAGATAGAGACTATTACTGCCACGGCACCGGGGGATGAATGCGTTCGATCTCCGCCTGGACCAGATCGGCGAGACGCTGGTCATCCTTGAGCGACGGATGCCAGTTGCAGCCGGTCAGCTCCAGGCCACTCATATGAATGGTCGAGACCCGCCCCGGCGCCGTCTCCCGAAGGGCGGCGGCGACCTGATCGACATCGGCGATGAAATTGTCCGATCCCATCAGGATCAGCCAGGCGTCCGGCTTGTCCGCAAGCAGGCCGCGTGCGAATTCGATATAGCGCGTCCGGTACGCCGTCCGCAGCACCATGTCGTCAGGCCAGGCTTCGCCGGCATGGACCGGCGTCGAGAAATCATTGGTGCCGAGATTGATGACGATGATCTGCGGG
>JBDTXU010000238.1:0-2334 GCA_040006055.1 Sphingomonas bacterium
GCCAGGAAGGCGGGGTCGGCTTCATGGCCTGTGCCGATGGCGCGCTGACGGGGCGGCCCGGCGTCGCCTTCGTCACGCGCGGACCGGGCGCGACCAACGCCTCGATAGGCGTGCATGTCGCTTGCCAAGATTCGCAGCCGATGGTGTTGTTCATCGGCGATGTCGATCGCGGGACGAAGGACCGCGAAGCCTTCCAGGAAATCGACTTCCCCGCGATGTTCACACCGATCGCCAAATGGGCGGCCAAGATCGACGATGCCGCGCGCATTCCGGAGTATGTGGCCCGCGCCTGGACCGTCGCAATGTCGGGGCGGCCCGGGCCGGTGGTGCTGGCCTTGCCCGAGGATATGCTGCTGGACGAGGTGATGGCGGTCGATCGGCCAAAGGTCGGGCGCGCCGTCCAGGCCTGCGACCCGATCGTCATGTGCGCCCTGGCCGGCATGCTCGGCGGGGCAGCCAATCCGCTCGCGATCATCGGCGGCGCGGGCTGGGATGTCGAGGCGACGCGCGACCTCCAGCTTTTCGCCGAGCGTAGCGGCTTGCCGGTCGTCGCCGCCTTTCGCCGCCAGGATGCGATCCCGAACAGCTCGCCCGCTTATGCCGGCAATCTCGGCTATGGCCCCAATCCGAAGCTCGTCCAGCGGGTGAAGGACGCCGACCTGCTGCTGGTGATCGGCCCGAGGCTCGGCGAGGCGACCACTGACGGCTATACGCTGGTGACGCCCGAGCATCCCGGCCAAGTGCTGGTTCATATCCATCCCGACCCGAACGAACTGAACCGGACCTACCGCGCCGATCTCGCAATCTGCGCGGGGATGCGGGAGTTCGCCGACGCGCTGCTTTCGATCGACATGCCGCTGCTCGACACCGCCGCCGCGGCGCGCGCGGATTATGAGGCTTGGTCCACTCCTGCCCCGCGCGACCTGAAGCTCGATCTCGGCCCCTGCGTCGCGACGATGCGCGAGGCGCTCCCCGCCGACACGATCATCTGCAACGGCGCGGGCAATTATTCGGGCTGGTGGCACCGCTATTGGCGCTATGCCGGCCCGGGCTGCCAGCTCGCGCCGACCGCGGGAGCAATGGGATATGGCGTGCCCGCCGCCACGGCAGCCGCGCTACGCCACCCGGATCGCACCGTCGTCGCGCTGGCGGGCGATGGCTGCTTCCTGATGAACGGCCAGGAACTGGCAACCGCGGTCGCGCACGGTGCGGATATGCTCGTGCTGGTGATCGACAATGGCACTTACGGCACGATCCGCATGCATCAGGAGCGCGAATATCCGGGTCGCCTGTCCGGCACGGCGCTGCGCAACCCAGATTTCGCCGCGCTCGGCCGCGCGTATGGCTGTTGGGCCGAGACGGTGGAGACGACCGCCGACTTCACACCCGCCCTCACCCGCGCCATGGCGGAGAAAGGCGTGCGGCTGCTCCACCTCAAGACCGATATCGAGGCAATCACCCCGGGCACGACCATTTCGACCATCCGGAAGCGCTGAGGTCGCATAAAAGAAGCCGCCCCGGTTGCCCGGAGCGGCCCTTTTGGCTGCGTGACGGCAGCGTCAGATATCGTCGCCGAGCGCGCCCTTCACCTTGCCGATGAACTGCTGGCCCTTGCCCTTCAGTTCCTGGTTCGCGCCTTCGTCGCGCGTGACCGGGTTGTCGCTCTGCTGCTTGGTCTTGCCAATGGCTTCGTTGACATTGCCTTTGATCTTGTCGGTCAGTGCACCCATGATATTGCTCCTTGATCCTGTGGCGGCGCCGGGGACCAGCGCCACAATTCATGGATATAAAACACCTGACCACGGCCGAGGTTCCGACCGCATCGATCATCCAGAGCATACAAGTATTTGAAAAATTGCGATGCCCGGCCAATTCCGTGCACCGCGCCGATCGATCAGGGCGCGACCTTCTTCAGGAACGCGAGCGCCGATGCCCAATTCGCCTCGGCGCCCTTGGGGTCCTTCGCCGCGATCAGCGTTGAGGAGCCATGCACGCCCGTGGCCGGCACATATTGCTCGGCCCGCCCGCCCGGCACCCGCGCGGCGATCGCCTTGGCCTTGGCGATCTCGTCCGGGTCGCTCGACGAGGTAATGTACGCCGGCACGGCCAGCGTCGATGCGGCCCGGCCGACCATGTGCGGGTCAGGGAAATATTCACCCGGCGAAAACGCCATCACCGCGCTGACCTGGCCGGGGTAGAGATTGGCGACATCGAACGCCAGCGAAGCGGAATAGCTGCTGCCCCAAAGGATGATCGGCTTGCCGAACGGCCGCGCCCACTTGACCGCGCCGATCAGATCACTCTCGGCATCGACCATTTCGGCCTTGCGCTTGA
>JBDTXU010000239.1:0-4755 GCA_040006055.1 Sphingomonas bacterium
CGCTGAAGCCGACCTCAAAGGCGATGTCGGTGATGCTGTGGTTCCCGTCATGGCTGAGCATCTCCGCCGCTTGCCCCAGCCGCCGCTCGGCAATGAAAGCCGTCGGCGTCAGCGCGGTGTAGCGGGCAAAGGCCTTCTGGACCGCGCGCGGGCCGAGACCCGTCGCCTGTGAAATCGTCGCCGTGCTGAGCGCAGGGTCGCTGAGATTGCTGAGCGCATATTTCACGGGAGATTGAAGACTGACATCCTCCCGTACGGGAAGTGATCGCCGGCTGCAGGCGATGCGTGCGGCTGAGGCCACCACGTCATCAATGCTTTCATCGACCTGATCGAGCATGTCGCGTTCGCACCACAGGCCTTCCAGCATGTGCTTCAGAAAGGCGACATTGGGATCCTGACCGGAAAGCAGCTGCCCGTGAAAACCCGCCGCCGACAGCTCGGGACCGATCATCGCCGCCGGCACCTGCAGGATCAGGCAATCATTGCGCTCCGAAATATCGATCGCATAGGGCCGGGAATCATCGGCGATGATGATGTCGCCGACACAAGCGGTGAAAGCCTCATCGCCGCAGATCATGGTCAGGCGGCCGCGTCGCTGCAGATGGAAGACGAGATTGTGCGTATGGTCGATGCTCGCGATCCGGCTGACGCGTGCGCGATCACTGCGGGCACGGGCGAGGCCGACACGACCCAGCGACCAGCGCGCCAGATCGGCCTTGATTCCTTCGGGCACATTGGCGGTCATGCCCGGAAACGTCTCCGCGACGAGCTCGCTCCAGAACATCCGGCGCCGCTGCAGCGGCACCAGGCTGGTCGAGAAACGTTCGATCGCGCTCAGACGAATGCCTCCAGCGTGACGGCGTTGCCCGCATCGGTCAGGAATTTGAATGCGTGCGCCACCCCGTCTCTCCAAAGGTGATGGCGGGGACTATCGAGAGCAAGCGGCCCCGCTTCCGCCTTATCGTATGCCTGGCATACGTACCTGGCAAGCGGCAAGGCATCCACGCTCAGCGCTGCTTTTCGAGATCATAAGCGCCGAGGCCTGGCTTGAAGCTCTTGTCGTCGATGAACTGCCGGATGCCTTCCTTGCGGCCATGATTGTCATAGCTGTTGGCGGCTTCCTGCGCGCGAATCAGATAATCCTCGGCGTCGTCATAGCTCATGATGCCGACACGGCGGACCGCATCCTTGGTGGCCTTCAGCGCGACCGGATTCTTCTTCAGGAGGACGTTTGCAACCTCAGTCACGCGCGCCTTCAGGTCGGCGAGCGGCAGCGCCTCATTGACCAGACCCCAGTCAGCGGCGGTCTTGCCGTCGACATTCTCGCCCATCATCGCGTGGTACATCGCCTTGCGGAACGGCATCAGCTCAGTCGCGACCTTGGTCGCGCCGCCGCCGGGCAGGATGCCCCAGTTGATCTCGGACAGGCCGAACTGCGCATCCTCGGCCGCAAAGGCGAGGTCGCAGGCGAACAACGGACCATAGCCGCCACCGAAGCACCAGCCATTGACCATGGCGATGGTCGGCTTCTGGTACCAGCGCAGCCGGCGCCACCAGCCATAGCTTTCACGCTGCGCCTGGCGGGTCGCGCCGAGGCCCTTGGCTTCGGTCTCGCGGAAATATTCCTTGAGATCCATGCCGGCCGACCAGGCAGTGCCCTCGCCGGTGAGGACCAGCACGCCGACATCGTCGCGATGTTCGAGCAGGTCGAGCACCTCCATCATCTCGCGATTGAGCGTCGGCGACATGCAGTTGCGCTTCTCGGGGCGGTTGAAGCTCACCCAGGCGATGCGGTCGACAATGTCATAGGCCACAGTGCCCAGCGGAGAGGTTTCAGTCATTGAAGTTCCGTTCAAAAACAGCTGAAAATTAGATGGGATAATGGCCGGGCTGGGTCTCGATCGTGATCCAGCGCAGTTCAGTGAAGCTCTCGACGCCGGCCTTGCCGCCGAAGCGGCCATAGCCGGAGCCCTTGGTGCCGCCGAACGGCATCTGCGCCTCGTCATGTACGGTCGGGCCGTTGACATGGCAGATGCCCGATTTGATCTGCCGCGCGACGCGCAGGCCGCGCGCGGTTTCGCGCGTGAAGACAGCTGCCGACAGGCCATATTCGGTATCGTTGGCGAGCTCGATCGCATGCGCCTCGTCGCGCGCGCGCGCGATGCCGACGACCGGGCCGAAGCTCTCGTCGCGGAACAGTCGCATCTCGGGCGTCACCTTGTCGATGACATGCGCCGGCATCAGCACGCCGTCCGCGTCCCCGCCGACCAGCTGCTGCGCACCCTGTGCGAGCGCATCGTCGATCAGCCCGCGGACACAATCGACCGTCTTCTGATCGACCACCGCACCGAGCGGCGTCTTGCCCTCGCGCGGATCGCCGACCGGCATCGAGCCGACCTTGGCGGCGAACTTCGCGGCAAAGGCATCTGCAACGCTTTCGACAACGATGATCCGCTCGGTCGACATGCAGATCTGGCCCGAGTTCATAAAGGCACCAAACGCAGCCGCCTTCACCGCCTCGTCGAGATCGGCATCGTCGAGTATGATCAGCGGCGCCTTGCCGCCAAGTTCGAGCAATACTGGCTTCAGATGTTCGGCCGCGCGCTTGGCGACGATCTTGCCGACGGCTGTCGAGCCGGTGAAGTTGATGCGGCGCACCGCCGGATGATCGATCAGCGCGCCGACAATCGCGGCCGCATCCTTTGGCGCGTTGGTGATAAGGTTGACTGCGCCCTTGGGCAGGCCCGCTTCCTCGAACGCCTCGACGATCAGGGCATGGGTGCGTGGACATTGCTCCGACGCCTTCAGCACCACTGTGTTGCCGCAAGCGAGCGGCATCGCGATCGCGCGCACGCCGAGAATGATCGGCGCATTCCACGGCGCGATGCCGAGCATAACGCCCACCGGCTCACGCATCGCCATGGCGATGCAGCCGGGCTTGTCCGAGGGGATCACTTCGCCGCTGATCTGGGTGGTCATCGCCGCCGCTTCGCGGACGATGCCGGCCGCCAGCATCAGGTTGAAGCCGGCCCAGCCCTGGGTGGCACCGATCTCGCCCATCATCGCGTCGATAAACTGCGGCGCCTTCGCCTCGAGCGCGGCGGCCGCCTTCATCAGCAGCGCGCGGCGCGCATTGGGCCCGAGCGCCGACCAGGCGGGAAAGGCTGCCGCCGCCGCATCGCATGCAGCGTTCGCGTCAGCCAAGCTCGCTGCGGAGGCAGTCGTCGCGATCTCACCCGTAACAGGATTGAGGCGGTCGAAGGTGGAGCCGGCCTCGCGGGCCTCGCCCCCGATACGAAGGGAAATTGCGGTCGCCATCAGTCTCTCCTCTTATTGTTATGTCGCATAACGTGTTTGCGGCGGCGCGGCAATGCTGTTTTTGCGACATGCATCAGGGTGGATTGAGCTCCGAGCGCTTTCACCGCTGCCCGAGGCTGCGAAGGTGATGTGGCGTTGGCGGCAGCCGCGACCGCGACAGTGCCGGTCGGAAGCTAATCGATGCGCTTGCGGGCGACGGTCCATTGCGGATCGGTGCACAAGCCACAATCCTTCCCGACAAAACTCTTCGCCGCGACCTTGTCGCCGGACAATTGCCAGTCGAGCCATTTGACCGAGACCTGAGCGACCACGCCGCCATTGGGCTGTGAGAAGGTTCCGCCATGGCCGACAGCGAGGTTCGCCACCATCACCGGCACGGTGTCGATCCGCGCGACATCATCCATGCCGTTCGCATAGGCGATATCAGTCGGCCCGCCGAGAATATAGAATATGGGGGTGTGAAGCTTCCTGAGCAGCGCCTTGTCGACGTTCAGCCC
Source organism: Sphingomonas bacterium (assembly GCA_040006055.1). GTDB lineage: Bacteria > Pseudomonadota > Alphaproteobacteria > Sphingomonadales > Sphingomonadaceae > Sphingomonas. The sequence goes on from JBDTXU010000239.1 coordinate 3,816, forward strand.
GGCGATCGGATTGGTGCCGTCAGCAAAGATGCCGCTATTGTTGATGATGACCGCATGGACCCGCGGGTCAGCGGCTGCCTCGATCGCCTGGAGCCCGCCGCAGCTATGCCCGGCCACCGCCAGTTTGTTCAGATCGAGCCGGTGGAAGAAGGGGCTGCCGTGGCAACCATTCTCGGCATAGGCCCAGTCGACCGCTGCGAGCAAAGCGGCGGTGGCGGTCTTGACCGTCAGCAGCTTGCCGGTCGCGTTCGGGCCCGGTGACGGTGCGGGTGGTGTGGGTGGCGGAGCGCCGGGGCCGCTCAGGATCCTGCCCGGGGCTATGGCGAGATAGCCATGCGAGGCGATCTCGGCGAGATGGAAACGGGCGCTCGCCCCATCATCCGAACAGGCGCCATTGCCCCAGATAAACAGGCCAAGCTTGCGGCTTCCCAGCCGACCGAAATCAGCCGGACGATAGATGACGTGATCGGGCAGTGACGGCACGATTTCCTTGAGAGCCGGAAAGGCGCCCGTACCCGGCGTGTCCGGCAAAGCCGTATGCAGTGCAGGTTGCGCCGCCGCGACGCGGGCGGGATCGACCGTGGCTGTCGGGTTTACCTGCCCGATCGCCGCAGCGCCGGCTGTGGCTGCCAGGGCAATCGCGGCGATCACAGCGCAAGGGAGATTCTTCACGGCAGCTCTCCATTTTCCTGCGCTCGCCGGCACCGAGGCCGGCCGCACTCGAAGCGATTCCGGTGTGCCGGAAGGCAGTTTATAACACGCCAAAGCACTGAAAGATTTGCCGATTGGCTTGGTCGAATTGCTAAAAGCTATGACCATCTCGAGCAGCGCGCAAGGCGCTTGCCGGCCGGCGCCGCGATCTGGCTGGAATTTCGCCGAGCCCAAACGCAAAAAACCCCCGGAGCTTGCGCCTCGGGGGATTTCGAATGTCGTTGGTTGC
>JBDTXU010000240.1:0-2470 GCA_040006055.1 Sphingomonas bacterium
TTCGCTGACCTACGACACCGATCAGGACGGCTATGTCGTCGATATCGACAAGGAGTTGCTCGAAAAGGCGCCGCGCTACGGCGCCGGTGAAGAGCCAAGCTTCGACCGTGCCTATGCCGAGCAGCTCCATAGCTATTACGGCGTTGCCTATCCCTGAACCTTGTCGCGGGGGCCACCCGGCGGCCGATACGAATGTCGGAGCGGCGGCCGGGTGCGCCTCTCCAACCATTTTCCGGGGCGGCCAATCGACCATGAAGGCCATCATGACGATCGACTTCGAAGCCTCCTGCCTGCCCCGGCACGGCCGGTCGTTCCCGATCGAGATCGGGATCGCCGACCTGCGGGGGAATGCGCGATCATGGCTCATCCGCCCGCATGCCGCGTGGGCGAACTGGACGTGGACCGCCGAAGCGCAGGCGCTGCATGGGCTCACGCTCGACCATATGCGCCTGCATGGCCAGTGCGCCGATCTTGTCATGGCGGAGCTGGTGGACGCTACGCGCGGCTATCGCGTCGTTTCGGACAGCAAGCTCGACACGGGCTGGCTCGAGACGCTCGCACGCGCCGCGGCGCGGCCGGCGCCCTGGCGGATCGAGCATGTGACGACGCTGTTCGACGAACTCGACGCGACCGCCGGGGAAATCAGCGCCGCACTCGCCGTGGCGGACCGACTATTCCGCCGGCGACACCGCGCCGGCGACGATGCCGGATGGCTGGCAGGCCTGATCTCCCATCTGCAGGATATCGAGGCGCTGCGGCTGGAGGCGGAAAGCCCGCCGATCTTCAGCTGGGGCGCCGCGCCCGCAGGCGTCAGTCGTCGACGTGTGAACCGACAAAACCGCGCAGATTGATCGTGAGCTGGAGGTTCAGCGCATGGTCCATCTGTGCCTGGGCGCCGCCGCGACCCAGGCGATATTGGTTGAGATACCCGATATCACCCGTGACCCCACGCCCGAGTGGAAGCGTGACGCCGAAGATGTTGCGCATGCGTTCATACCCGGCGCGCTGTCCCCAGCTCGTGCTGTTGGGCAGAAAGAAGCTCTCATGGCTGACGAAAAGCGCCACGCCCCGGGTGCCGAGCCGGTGATTGTAGCGGATCAGGGGGCGGATGCGGAAACCCACTTCGCTGCCGCGTGTGTTGAAACGCTCGTCGATCCGAAAACGGGTGGTGACTGGCCCGAATGTGCCCACCACCTGTTGACGCAGGCGGTCCTCATCAGCGGCTGTGTTGCCGTTATACGCGCCGACCCAGCGATAGCCGAAACCGAATTCGATGTTCTTGGAGGCGCGATAGCTCAGCAAGCCTCCGAACTCCGTCTGGTACAATCCACCCTGCCGATCGCTGAAGCGCCCGATCTGCTCCAGCGTAATCCGCACGCGATCCGCGAGCGGTACGTTGGTGTTGACCTGCAACCATAGCTGCTCGTCCTGTTGCTGCGCGTGCGCTGGCATTGCCGCCAGGACCAGCGGCGCGGCGAGGAGTGATCGGCACAAGGCGGCGCGTTGAGGGCGAGCGAGCATGCGCAACCGTAGCGCAATCCGTATAGTTGTCATCCACCGGCCGATCGTCACAAGATTGTCGCGTGTCGGGCCGATGACGGTGACCGTGGGGAATCGCGAGGAGACTCCGACTGAAGAGATGCGGCGACGATAATGCTCTCACGGCAATCAGTCCCATGGCCGGCCGACATCAGCGGCAAGGGCAATGACGGAATTGCCTCGTCGGTGCAGATCGCCCATGGCTCTATCGGCTATGCCGCTGCGCTTGGCGCCGACTGGCCGACCGCGCCAGGCAATTATCTGCTGCTGCTCGAGCAGCTGGGCGAGGCGAACTGGCCGATGACCGGCGCGACCTTCGTCTCCTGCTGCACAAGACCCAGGGCGACACAGCCAAACGCGCCGCGGTGCTCCAGTTCTTCGACTGGGCCTATCGTAACGGCGACGAGGCTGCCGGACACCTGGACTATGTGCCCCTGCCGGCATCCATCAAGGAAAGGATGCGTCAGCAATGGACCTCGACCATCACCGCGAATGGCAAGTCGGTTTACGCGACCAAGCCCTGGCCGAACGCAAGGCCGGCGGCTCGTGGATGGGCCCGCCCCCTTGACCGCAGCCCGCCCGCGTTCCAGTTTCGCATGGTCAGGGGGCATATGATGACGCCGGGATTTTCGCAATTGTTCAAGGCATTGGGTGTAGGCGTTGCGGCGCTGATGCTGATCGGCGCGAAGGCCCCGAAAGTGGGCGAGCTGGCGCCCGATTTCCAGGTGACGCTGGTCGACGGAACCAAGGTTTCCATGGCGGATCTGCGCGGCAAGGTCGTGGTGCTCAATTTCTGGGCGACCTGGTGCGTACCGTGCCGCCAGGAGCTCCCAACGCTCGACACCTATTACAGAGCGCGGGAAAAGGCGGGCTTGCGCGTGTTCGCAGTCACCACCGAGGATTCGGTGCCGCTCTACGAGTTGAAGAAATT
>JBDTXU010000241.1:0-3933 GCA_040006055.1 Sphingomonas bacterium
CTGCGAATGAGAAGGACCAGGCGCTCCAGGCGCGCGCGCAGGAGGCGGCGGTCGCAGCGCATATCCAGCAGATCGAGGCCGATATCGCCGCCGGGCAGGCACGGATCGCGATCATCAACCGGCTGCTCAGCGCCCAGCGCGCACGGCTTGCCGTTCGGCAAGGCCCGGTCACCCGGCTGATGGCAGCGCTACAATCGCTCGCTCGGCGGCCGGCGATGATCAGCGTGGTGCAGCCCGGCTCAGTCGACGATCTCGTCCATGTCCGCGCCGTCTTGTCGAACACCCTGCCGGTGATCCGCGCCCGCACCGCCGATGTCCGCGCCGATCTCGCCCGCACCCGCCAGCTCCAGGCCGGCGCAACCGCGGCGACAAAGGCGCTCGCTGGCAGCCGCACCCAACTCGAAGAACAAAGGCTGTCGCTGACCCGGCTCGAGGCCGAGCACCGGCTGCGCTCGCGTGCGCTTGGCCGCGATGCCCTGTTCGAATCGGACCGGGCGATCGCGCTTGGCGAGCATGCCCGCGACATTGTCGACCTGATGGATCAGCTCGGCAACCAGGCGGCGACGCGCGAAGAGCTCGAATCGCTGCCCGGCCCACTGCCCCGCCCCCCGCGCCCCGGCGAAGTGGCCTCGCCGGTCGACACCATCTCCTGGTCGCACAGCGCCCCGCCCTATCGGCTTCCCGTTGTGGGCCGGGTGGTGACCGGGCTTGGCGAGCTTTCCGATGCGGGCGTGCGCTCGCGCGGCCTGACGATCGCCAGCGCGAAAGAGGCGCAGGTGGTTGCGCCTGCTTCCGGCCGGATTGCCTATGCCGGCCCGTTCCGCGGTTACGGCACGATCGTCATCATCGATCACGGCGGCGGCTGGACCTCGCTGATTTCCGGGCTCGGCGGGGTATCGGCGCGGGTGGGGGAGCGTGTCGCACAGGGTGCGCCGATCGGAGCGGCGGGCAGCGGCGACGATCCGCGCGTCACCATCGAGCTCCGCAGGCGTGACCGGGCCATCGACATGACGCCGCTACTCGGCTGAACGTCAGCTCCAGTCAGACCCCGTTCAGGGCGCCTCCGCTTTGATCGGGCCGAAAATAGCGCTACTGTGCGAACAGTCAGTTTCTTGCAGGTATTCATTTCGATGACACGTCTCGCGTCCCGTGCGTTTTTCCAGGCCTCAGCGATTGCGATCGCGCTGGCGATCGTGCCCGTCGGCACCAGCGCGATGGCGGCGGTCGATACCGACACCTATCGCGAGATCGATGTCTTCATGGACGTCTTCAACCGGGTGAAGGCCGATTATGTCGACAAGGTCGATGACAAGACGCTGATCAAGGGCGCGATCAGCGGCATGCTCGCCGCGCTCGATCCGCACAGCGCCTATGAGACCGGGCTCGATTACGACAATCTGCGCATCCAGACCTCGGGCAGCTATGGCGGCCTAGGCCTCAGCGTCACGCTCGAGGATGGCGCGGTCAAGGTCATCGCCCCGCAAGAGGATACGCCGGGCTGGCGCGCCGGGATCAAGTCCGGCGACTATATCACGCATATCAACGGCAAGCTGATCTACGGCGAAACGCTCAACGAGGCGATCACCGAGATGCGCGGCCCTCCCGGCAGCAAGATTTCGCTGACCCTGATCCGTCCCGGCCATGACAAGCCGATCGACATCTCGATAACGCGCGAGCGCATCGTGCAGAAGCCGGTCAAATGGGAAGTGAAGGGCAATGTCGGCTATATCAACATCAACACCTTCTCGGAAAATACCGGCGAGGCGACCAGGGCGGCGATCCTCGGCATCGACAAGGCGCTCGGCCATGCGCCGCTCGGCTATGTCGTCGATCTGCGCGATAATGGCGGCGGTCTGCGCGACGAGGCGGTGAACGTCGCCGACGTTTTCCTGAACTATGGCGAAGTCGTCTCGGAGCGCGGGCGCGAAAAGGGCGATATCCAGCGTTTCTACGCGCATAACGGGGATTATGCGCATGGCTTGCCGGTGATCGTGCTGACCAATGCTGGCACCGCGTCCGCCTCAGAGATCGTCGCCGGCGCGCTCCAGGACCATCACCGCGCGCTGATCATGGGCGAGCGCTCGTTCGGCAAGGGCTCGGTGCAGACTGTGCTCGATCTCGGCAACGGCACCGCGCTCCGCCTCACCACCTCGCGCTATTATACGCCTTCGGGCCGGTCGGTGCAGGAGGGCGGGATCGAGCCCGACGTCAAGGTGCCCCAGATTTCCGACGCCGATTACAAATCGCGCCCGGTCTTCCGCGAGGACGATCTGCGCCGCCACCTGATCAATGAGGTCAAATCGAACAACTCGGTGCTCGAGGAGGATACCAAGCCCGATCCCCGCTTCGCCGCGACGGTCGAGCAGCTGAAGGCTAAGGGCGTTGAGGACTTCCAGCTCGATTATGCGCTGAAGACGATCGGCCGGCTCGCGGTTGCACCCCAAGTTGCGGCGGTGACGCGGAAGTGATGGCGCGAGATCGCTTCACCACTGCCCGAGCCATCGCTATCCTGCTGCCGCTTGCGCTGATGGCAGGCGCGCTCGGCTCCCAATATCTTGGCGGCCTCTATCCTTGCGAAATGTGCTGGTGGCAGCGCTATCCGCATATTGCGGCGATCGCCCTTGTGGCGCTTGCCTTCGTCGTTCCGGGCTCGGGCGCGAAACGCGCCCTGGTGCTGCTTGCGACGCTCGCGATCCTCGTCAGCGGCGCGATCGGCGTGTACCATGCCGGTGTCGAATATCATTGGTGGGAGGGCATCACTGCCTGCAGCTCCACGATGACCGGCCATGGCGGCTCGGTCGAGGACATGCTGAAGCGGATCATGGACGCGCCCGTCGTGCGCTGTGATGTCGCGCAATGGAGCCTGTTCGGAATCTCGCTCGCCGGCTTCAACGCGCTGTTGTCGCTGGGCGGTGGCGCCACCATCTTGTGGCTGATGCGACGGCCCAGATCATGAATGCCACCATTTCTACTGGCGCCTGGCGGCCCGGCGACGCGAAGCGCGCGACTGGTTCGATGGTCCGGGTCGATCAGGCCGGCGAATATGGCGCGACGCGGATTTATGCCGGGCAGCTCGCGGTGATGGGTGCTCGCACGCCCGTCGCCCGCAAGATCGCCGGCATGGCCATCCAGGAGGAGCGCCACCGCGCCTTTTTCGACGCGATGATGGCGCGGCGCGGCGTACGCCCGACCCTGCTCCAGCCTTTCTGGAATGTCGCTGGCTTCGCGCTCGGCGCGGTGACGGCGGCGATCGGTCCCGAAGCGGCAATGGCCTGCACCGTCGCGGTCGAGACCGAGATCGACAAACATTATGCCGAGCAGCTCGAAATCCTCGGCGACAGCGACACTGAATTGTCGGCGGCGATCGCCGATTTTCAGGCTGAAGAGGTCGAACACCGCGAAACCGCGCTCGCCTCGGGTGCTGAACATGCCGTCGCCTATCCGGTCTTTACCGCATTGATTCGGGTCGGCTGCAAGCTAGCGATAGCGACGGCCAAGCGGCTCTGAACTGGGAGAGAGCAATGATCGTCAAACTCGTCGCGGGCGCGGTAGCCCTGGCCGCTATCAGCCCCGCTACAGCGCAGACCGCAGCGCCGGCTCCCATAGCGGTTCAGGAGGCAACGCCGACGCCAACCCCGGCGCCCGTCTCGACGCCCGCCCGCGCTCCGGCGCTCCCCGGCGCGCCCGCCGCGCCGAAGCCGGAAGGGCCCGCCGCGGTCTCGCGCAATGCACCCGTCAATGGCGTGCTGGTCCTGTTCGGCAATGAGCGCTGCCCAACAGACAAGAATGGCAACGAGATCGTCGTCTGCACCCATCGCAGTGCCGCAGAGCAGTTCCGCATCCCCAAGGAGATGCGCGAATTCAAGGTCACGCCCCAGAATGAAAGCTGGGCGGTGAGGGCGCAGGGCCTGGTCAACGACCCGACCGTCGGGG
>JBDTXU010000242.1:0-2454 GCA_040006055.1 Sphingomonas bacterium
CAGGATACGGGCATCGTCACCATCTTCGTGAAATGGGGCCAGGATTGCCGGCTGGAAAGTGACCGCTCGCTCCAGGACGTGATCGATGAGGGCGTCCGTCGCGCCTATCTCAACCCCGAGAACAAGTTGCGCGCCTCGATCCTCGCCGATCCCGCTTTCACCCGCCGCAACACCAAGGACAACACGCCGAGCGTACTGCACCTCGAGATGGTGCCCGGTGCAACGGTGTCAGTGGATGTCGCGGCCAAGGGCGGCGGCTCGGAGAACAAGTCCAAGTTCAAGATGATGAACCCGAGTGATTCGATCGTCGACTGGGTGCTCGAGATGATTCCACAAATGGGCGCCGGCTGGTGCCCGCCGGGTATGCTCGGCATCGGCATCGGCGGCACCGCCGAGAAATCCATGCTGCTCGCCAAGCAGAGCCTGATGGGCTCGATCGACATGGCCCAGCTGAAGCAGCGCGGGGCGAAGACCGATATCGAGAAGCTCAGGGTCGAGATCTTCGACAAGGTCAACGCGCTCGGCATCGGCGCGCAGGGGCTGGGTGGGCTGTCGACCATCCTCGACGTCAAGATCATGGACTGGCCGACCCATGCCGCCTCCAAGCCGGTGGCGATGATCCCCAATTGCGCCGCGACCCGCCATGCGCATTTCACGCTGGACGGGTCGGGCCCGGTCTATCTCGAAGCGCCGAAGCTCGACGAATGGCCGGATGTGAATTGGACGCCCGACAAGGCGGCGATCCGGGTCGATCTCGACACGCTGACGCCCGAGGTGGTCCAGTCCTGGAAGCAGGGCGACCGGCTGCTCCTCAACGGCAAGATGCTGACCGGCCGCGATGCCGCGCACAAGCGGATCAAGGACATGCTCGATGCCGGCGAGCCGCTTCCGGTCGAGTTCGCCGGCCGAGTGATCTACTATGTCGGCCCGGTTGATCCGGTCGGTGAGGAGGTCGTCGGCCCCGCCGGCCCGACCACCGCTACCCGGATGGACAAGTTCACCCGCATGATGCTCGAACAGGGCCTGTTCGCGATGGTCGGCAAGGCGGAACGCGGCCCGGCTGCGGTCGAGGCGATCCGGGACCATAAGAGCGGCTATCTGATGGCGGTCGGCGGCGCTGCCTATCTCGTCGCGCGGGCGATCAAGGGCTCGAAGGTCGTCGGCTTTGCCGATCTCGGCATGGAGGCGATCTACGAATTCGAGGTCAGCGATTTTCCGGTGACGGTGGCGGTGGATTCGACCGGCGCGAATGTCCACCAGCTCGCGCCGCTGGTGTGGAAAGAGAAGATCGCGCGGGAGAAGCTGCTGGAAGGAGCGTGATCCATGGCCCGGCATATCGTTCTTACGTCACCGCTCGATCCGATTGCGATCGCAACGAAACTGAAGGCTATGCTGGGCGATGGAAACACTGCGCCGGTCAAAGGTGTGACGGGCAGTGGTTCCGAACAGAGCATGGCGCTGCTCTATTTCCGTCCGAATATCCAGAACAGCTTCCAGGCGGCCCTTACCGCTATGATCGAGCCCGAAGGCAGCGGCGCGCGGATCGAAGGCATGATCGGCACGCCGCGTAGCTTGGTGGTGTTCATGTGGTGTTGGTTCGGCGGCCTGACCGCCATGCTAGTGACGGTGGGAAGCGGGATGATCGCATCGCGAGCGGCGTTCGGCGATAAGCTGTTCCTTGTCGCTGTCCCGGTCGGCTTGATGGCGGTCGGCGCGTTGCTGTTGAGTGTCGGCAACCGGGTCGCAAAGACGGACGAAGCGGCGATCCTTGCCTTTCTCGAAACAGCGATCGCGGCGCGCGTGCCTATGGGAGAACGGTAATGGCTTCGGACATCAATCCCATCGCTCATGTCCGAGGCGGACGCGCCGAAGCCGTGGACGATGACTGGGACCGCGAAACCGCGATCATCGAACTTGAATCCAACTTCGGACCCGAGGCACTCTACGGCCTGGCGGCCTTCTCCCATGTCGAGATCATCTTCGTCTTCGATCAGGTGTCCGAATCGAAGATCGAAACCGGCGCGCGCCATCCCCGCAACCGTGGGGATTGGCCTTTGGTCGGCATCTTCGCGCAGCGCGGCAAGAACCGCCCCAACCGGATCGGCCTCACCACCTGCGCGATCCTGAAGGTTGAGGGCACGCGGCTCCATGTCTGCGGGCTCGACGCGATCGACGGCACGCCGGTGCTCGATATCAAACCGGTGATGCGCGAATTCCTGCCGCGCGGCGAGGTCCGTCAGCCAGATTGGGCGACTGAACTGATGGCCGAATATTGGACCCGCGCCGCATGAACGCGCCGGGCACCGGACCGTGCGACACGCTCGCCGCCACCGCGCGGTCGGGCGGCGGAAAGGCCGGCACCGGGGCACTGATCGCGACGGTCCTCGGATCGAGCATCGCGCTGGTCGACGGTTCGGTCGTCAATGTCGCCCTGCCCGCGATGGGCCGCGCGCT
>JBDTXU010000243.1:0-2984 GCA_040006055.1 Sphingomonas bacterium
TTTCGGGCGCGTGCGGGTGCGAAATCGGCGGCGTCGATCTGCGCGAACCGCTCGACGAGGAAACGCTCGCCGAGGTCATGAAGGCGTTTGAACATTTCCTCGTGATCCTGTTCCGCGACCAGAATCTGACGCCTGATCAGCACAAGGCCTTTTCGCGCTACTTCGGCGACATCACCGAACTGCCCCAGGCGCCGACCTATGACGGCCACCGCGACATGCAGGAGGTGCGCCGCGAGGCGCATGAGCCCGAGAATGTGGTGCCCTCGTTCGAGCATTTTCACACCGACAGCCCGTTCCTGATCCGTCCGCCCAAATGCATCGTGATGCGCGCCCTCGAAGTGCCGCAATGGGGCGGCGATACGGCGTTCTCGAACGCCTATCTTGTCTATGAGAATATGTCCGATGGGTTGAAGGCGCTGCTTGATGGCTTGCAGGTCGTCTATTCGGGCAAGGACATCTGGGCGAAGAACGAAAAGCTCGCGCCGGAAAAACGGATGCGGCTGCGCGAAAGCCATGATTTCACTGAGGATCAACTGGAAAACATCCACCCGGCGGTGCGCGTGCATCCCGTCACCGGGCGCAAGGCGCTGTTCGCCACCACCGCCTATTTCAAGCGGTTCGTCGGCTGGAGCGAGGAAGAGAGCCGCGCGCTGCTCGCCTATCTGCAGAGCCTGGCGCAGCACCTCCATTATCACTGCCGCGTGAAGTGGCAGAAGGACACGCTGATCGTGTGGGACAATCGCTTCACGCTCCACCGCGGCATCCACGATTTCAAATATGAGCGGCGCCACCTGATTCGTACCACTGTCATGGGCGAGCGGCCCCTCGGCACGACGGACGCGAAGACATCGTGAAGGTCGGTGCGGCGATTGCCGAAATTCTCGCGCATGAGGGCGTGGACGTCATCTTCGGTTACCCGCGCAACGCCGTGCTCGAGCAGGCGGCGGCGCGGGGTATCCGCACCATCATCGTCCGCCAGGAACGCACCGGCGTACATATGGCGGATGCGCTCTCCCGGCTGACCCGCGGAAAGCGCATGGGCGTGTTCGCCATGCAGCACGGACCCGGCACCGAAAACGCCTATGGCGGCGTGGCCCAGGCCTATTCGGAAAGCGTGCCGGTACTGGTATTGCCGCAGGGCTATGCCCGTCGGCTCGCGCATGTGCCGGACAATTACAACGCCAGCGTGTCGATGCGCGACATCACCAAGACCTGCGAACCGATCCTGCGCGCAGAGGATACGCCGGCGATCCTGCGCCGGGCATTTTCGGCGCTTCGCAATGGACGACTGCGGCCGGCGCTCGTGGAAATGCCCTGGGACGTGCTCGATGAGGATGTCCCTGAGCCGATCAATTACACCCCCGTCGTCACCACGCGGTACGCGCCGGATCCGGAAGCGGTGGCCCGTGTGGCGGACCGGCTGGTTGCTGCGAAGCGGTTGGTGATCCATGCGGGGCAGGGCGTGCATTGGGCCGAGGCCTATAGCGAACTGCGCACGCTCGCTGAGCTGCTTGCGGCGCCGGTTTCGACGACTCTCGAAGGGAAGAGCGCGTTCGACGAGACTCATCCGCTGGCGCTCGGTTCGGGCGGCGCGGCGATCCCGGGTCAGCTTCGTCATTTTCTGGACCATGCCGATCTCATTCTTGGCATCGGTTGCAGCTTTTCCGAAACCGCGTTCGGCGTGGCAATGCCTGCGGGCGCCCAGATCGTTCACGCCACGCTTGATCCGGCCGATATCAACAAGGGCGTGCCTTGTATCGATGCGCTGATCGGCGATGCGAAGCTGACGCTCGGGATGCTGATCGAGGCGTGCCATGCCCGGCTGGCTTCGTCGCGCGATCCAGGTCCGGTGACGCGCGAGATCGCTGAGGTCGAAGCCAAATGGCTCGCGGAATGGCTCCCGCTGCTCGAAAGCGACGATACGCCGCTCAGCCCCTTTCGCGTGCTGTGGGATTTGCAGCGCACCGTCGATGTCGCCAACACGATCATTACGCACGACGCCGGCAGCCCGCGCGACCAGCTGACGCCCTATTGGAAATCGACGGCGCCACTCAGCTATATCGGCTGGGGCAAGACCACGCAGCTCGGCTATGGCCTGGGGCTGGCGATGGGCGCCAAGGTCGCGTGTCCCGACAAATTGTGCATCAATGTGTGGGGTGATGCCGCGATTGGCTTCACCGGCATGGATTTTGAAACGGCGGTTCGCGAACGGTTGCCGATCCTTTCGATCCTGCTCAACAATTCGGCGATGGCGATTGAATTGCCGATCATGCCGGTCGCCACCGAACGTTTCCGCGCGACCGACATATCAGGCAATTATGCTGACTTCGCCCGTGCGCTGGGCGGATATGGCGAGCGGATCACCACGCCTGACCAGATCGTTCCCGCGATCCTGCGCGGCATCGCGGCGACTGAGGCGGGGCAGCCGGCCCTGCTGGAATTCATCACCGCGCAGGAAACCAGGGCGTCGCGCTTATGACCGGGGCGGGGGATGAAGGCCGCGGACGCTGGCCATGGTCGGCAACCTGGCCGTTGCTGGTCCTCACGCTCGTATCGATCTTCAACTATCTCGATCGCTCGCTGCTGGGGCTGGCACTTCCCGCGATCAAGCGCGAGCTGGGTACGTCGGATACCGTGCTGGGGCTGGTATCGGGGCTGGCATTCATTCTCTTCTATTCGCTGCTCGGCATTCCGATCGCCTGGCTGGCCGATCGCGCGAACCGGCGCAACATCATCGCTGTGGGCCTCGCTTTCTGGAGCGTGATGACTGCGTGCACGGGCTATATCGGCAGCATCTGGCAATTGGCGGTGGTGCGGCTGCTGATGGGGGCGGGCGAGGCCTGTGGCATGGCGCCTTCCAATTCGATCATCGCTGATCGGTTCACGCCCGAACGGCGGCCGCTGGCGATGGCATTTTTCGGCACCGCCGCGCCGCTGTCCTTCATCCTGTTCTTCCCGCTCGCCGGGTGGATCGCGCAAACCTA
>JBDTXU010000244.1:0-2462 GCA_040006055.1 Sphingomonas bacterium
GCTTCGGCGTCGATCTCGCCTTGCTGCGCGAGGCGCATGCCGCGACGCTGGCGCTAGGCCGCGGCACGGCCGGCGACAATGTGATGTATTTCGAGACCGGGCAGGGATCGGCGCTCTCGGCGGACGCGCATCACGGCGTCGACCAGCAGACGATGGAATGCCGCGCTTATGCGGTCGCGCGCGCGTTCCGGCCTTTGCTGGTCAACTCCGTGGTCGGCTTTATCGGCCCGGAATATCTCTACGACGGCAAGCAGATCCTCCGCGCCGCGCTCGAGGACCATTTCTGCGGCAAATTGCTCGGCCTGCCGATGGGGCTCGACATATGCCATACCAACCATGCCGAGGCCGATCAGGACGATATGGACACGATCCTGACCATGCTCGGCGTGGCCGGCGTCACCTTCGTGATGGGCGTGCCGGGCGCTGACGACATCATGCTCAACTACCAGTCGACCAGCTTCCACGATGCGCTGTATCTGCGCGACGTGCTCGGGCTCAGGCCCGCGCCCGAATTCGAGGCCTGGATGGAGCGGGTCGGCCTGCTCGGCGTCGATGGCCGCATTCGCGATAAGGCGCGGCTCTCGCATGATGCGATTCCGGCGCTGGCGTTCCTGAATGGCTGAGCCGCCCATCCGTCCGGATTTCGCCACCCGCCTGCGCGCGGTGACCCAGGCGCGTATCGCGCTCGGCCGGGCAGGGCAGGCGCTGCCGACCACAGCGCTGCTCGATTTCCAGCTCGCCCATGCCCGCGCGCGCGATGCGGTCGGCGCCGCGTTGGATACCGCCGGTTTCGGCGCCGCGATCGGCGGACGCGCGGTAATCGAGGTCGCGAGCCGCGCGACCGATCACGCCACCTATCTCCAGCGCCCGGATCTCGGCCGTCGCCTGGCCGAGGCGGACGCGGACAAGCTCAAGGCGGCGGGTGATGAGGTCGCCTTCATCGTCGGCGACGGCCTCTCCGCCACAGCGGTACAAGCGCACGCCGCCGCGCTGCTGCTCGCCCTGTTCGACCGTCTCCCCGGCTGGCGGATCGCGCCAGTGATACTCGCCCGCCACGCCCGCGTAGCGCTCGGCGACGAGATCGGCGCGCTGCTGGGCGTTGACCTTGTCGTCCTGCTGATCGGCGAACGCCCCGGCCTCAGCGCGCCCGACAGCCTCGGCGCCTATCTCACCTGGCAACCGCGACCCGGCCGGCCCGACAGCGAACGCAACTGCATCTCCAACATCCGCCCGCCACACGGCCTCAGCTATGCACGCGCCGCTGACAGCATCGCATGGCTGATGACCGAAGCGCGGTCGCGGCGACTTACGGGAGTGGCGCTGAAGGACGAGAGCGAGGTGTCAGGTTCGGATCCGGGGGAACGCCGTTTGACCTGATGCTGGACAGAGCGCCTTCAGCGATAGCGACGCACCTCAACCGTCACCTTCCCGCATCGATGCCGGGATATCGCGCTGAGCGTGGAGCACACGCCACAGGTCCACATGATCGTCGCGCTCGATATAGAAGACGAGATAGGGATAGCGCCTGAGCCGGCGACTACGAAGGCCGGGCAGATTCAACTCGTGAGCATAGCGTGGCGAACCGATCGCGGGATTGGCGCCGATCGAGCGCGAGGCGGCTTGCGCGGCGTCGATGAAGCCGATCGCGACGTTCTCTCCCGCCTGATCCCTGTACCATTCGGTAGCCTGCTCCACATCCTGAAGAGCTTGCGTCCTGGGGACGACGCGCTTCGCGGTCACCCTGCCTGATGGCCGCGGACCCGCGCCCGCAGAGCGTCGAAATAGGCATCGTCAAGCGGTGCCGCCGGTGCCGAAGACGCGCCTTCGAGCAGCAGTCCTCTTAAATGCTCGCGGTCCTGCTCCATGCGGATCAACGCGCGCATATATTCGCTACTGGTGCCGTAGCCTCGGCTCGCGACCTGCTCGTCGACAAAGGTCTTGAGCGTATCGGGCAATGAGATGTTCATCGTGCTCACGGTTCGAAAATAGCGGTTATGGCAAAAATTGGCAAGATGAACATCCGTCATTGGCCAAGCGAAGCAGCATCCCCGCTCACGCCTGAGTCCCGATCGCCCTTACCGCATCGTCGACACTATAGCTGCTCCGCCGCACCAGCGCCTCGGCCCCGGCGACCGCAAGCAGGTCCCGCACCCGGTCATGCGCCCGGGCCAGCCGCAGCGTCATGCCGCTCTTGCAGAGCCGTGCGTCGAACTCGATCAGCGCGTCGAGCGCGGTGCTGTCGAGGTCGAAGCTCTCCTCCAGGCTGAGCACCACTTCGCGCAGGCCGGGCTGCGCACACAGCCGCCGCTCCAGCGTGCCCAGCACCTGCTCGGCATTGGCGAAGAACAGGGGCTCGGCCGGCCGCCAGATCGCGACACCTGTCGGCACAACGGCTTCGGGGTGGCGTGCGATATCGACATAATTATGGCTGTCGCCGAGCCGCCCGAGCTGGATCAGCGGCG
>JBDTXU010000245.1:0-2226 GCA_040006055.1 Sphingomonas bacterium
GCCGGTTGCGCGCTGGAAGTCACGGCGCAAGCTCGGGCCGATTCTCGCTTTTGCGATCGCGATCGTCATGCTCTTCTCACTTGTCGTCGTGGCGGTCTTCGTCGCGCTCGGTGATGGGCGGACCCCCGGCATGGAGGTCACCGGGAAGCACCGGCCAGCGCAGCCCAAATTTGATGTCGCGGAATTCGCGCCGGCTGATCCAACGAAGCTCAAACAGGTCTCAGCCGAAACGGCGGAGGCCATCAATGCGACATTGCCCGTTTCGATGGCTCCCAATCCTGCCGCGCGGTCCTTCGCCGTTCCGCCGAAGGACATCATGGCCCTGGCGCGCAGCCTCGATTGCATGACCGCCGCCATCTATTACGAGGCGGCCACCGAACCGCTCGATGGGCAACGTGCCGTCGCGCAGGTCATCCTGAATCGCGTGCGCCATCCATTATATCCTCATTCGGTCTGTGATGTGATCTATCAGGGGGTGGGTCATGGCCGAAGCTGCCAGTTCAGTTTTGCGTGCGACGGATCGATATCGCGACGGCCCAATCCTGCGGGCTGGCGCCGAGCGCATCTTGTTGCCCTTACGGCGCTTACAGGCTCTGTTTACGCGCCGGTCGGATGGGCAACCCATTATCATGCCGACTATGTCGTCCCTGTTTGGGCTCCGACCCTGGTCAAGACGAGCGTCATTGGCCGGCACATATTCTATCGACTGGCGGGCGGGCTCGGCCAGGCGAACTCCTTTTCGGCGCGCTATGCTGGTCTGGAACCCGAAGCGCCGGCGATTGCGGCCGCGCTCGGGCAAGCGGTCTCGCCTGATCTCAGCTCCACGTCCGAGCCGGTTTCGCCGGCGGCGCGGCCAGTCCTGCTGCCATCTGGAAGTCCCGTCGATGGCGGCGCGCAGACCACGCCCAGTGCTCCGTCGCCTTCAGCGCGCTGGGTCGTGCCGTCGCAAGGGAATAATGTTAACAACACGGCGCCGGCACGCTAGCATAGGACCAAATCACTGGGGGGTGACACGGTCTGCCATGCAGCTGGACGATGAACGCTATAAATATATCCGCCTGAGCAGACCCGGTTTTTGGATGCGCAGGTTGCTCCGCCGTCCAACGCTCGATCGCGCGCTGTACGCCGACTCGAATATAAGTGCTGAGGATCAGGCTGCCCTCGCCGACGTAGTGCGCTCTTCGCAACGGCGATTTCAGGATCGTCGGTTGCTGTTCATTTTCGGGATGATGCCGCGCAGCGGTACCAATTTTCTGTTCGAACTCCTGCTTCGAGTGCCGCCTTTTCAGCGCAGCCAGATAGGATTTGCAGAGTTGCCGATCCTGGCCGGCGAGGACTATTTTCGTGGGCCGACAGACCTCATCGGCAGGGTGCATCGCCCCAGTGCCGATGCATTCGGGCGGATGGAGTGGATGGCGTATGCCGTTTCGGGGTTCCGCAATCGCGTGCTGGACATTGCCAGCCCGGGATCGGTGACCCTGATCAAGAACCCGGTAACCTGGAATATCGAACTGTGGCCGGTGTTTTTTCCGCAGGACCGGACGCTCTTTATCGTCCGGGATTCCCGCTATGTCGTGGACAGCTTCGTGCGCACTTTCGCGCGTCGCCGCTTGAGCCGGACATTTGAGGATATCTGCATCGAAACGGCGCTTGCCGTTGAAAAGAGCCTCGCCTTCATTGCCTCGCAACCGGAGGAGCGGTTGTTGCTGCTGCGCTATGAAGACGTCGTTGCCGACAAGGCAGGGTCCGTGTCGAAAGTCCTCTCCTGGATGGGCTGCGATCCTCAGCGATGCCCAGCGGAGGCGTTGGAGGATGTGGCGGTGTACGGCTCGTCGACGCACTCGCGGCGCCACGCCAGCGGAAGGGTCGACTGGACGCCCGTCACCCCGGACGCGACCTTCGATCCGGTCAACCGCAGTCTCGACTGGCCATTATCGTGGCGCAGGGTTTTCGATCGCCACTGCGGACTTCTTAACGAGCGCCTCGGATATCCCGGCACCGACCGTTATTCAGTCAACTCTGGATCGTAAGCCACTCTCTCGGATTCTGGCGTGACTGGATGCGTAACCAGCGATAATCGGTCTGGTCCCAGCGGCGGAGCTGATATGACAGGCTGTCGAGCACGAAGTCGCCGTCGGCAAGATGGGCCACAAGGATCGTGTGAAGGCCCCATTGTTTCGAGAAGACGACGGCCAGTGTGAGATCACTGGGATCGACGCCCATCTC
>JBDTXU010000246.1:0-8886 GCA_040006055.1 Sphingomonas bacterium
CCGAGCTGACGCGCATCTCGAACCATATGCTCAACCTCGGCAGCCATGTGATGGATGTCGGCGCGATGACGCCGAACCTGTGGCTGTTCGAGATCCGCGAGGATTGCCTCAACTTCTTCGAGCGAGTCTCGGGTGCGCGGATGCATTCGGCCTATTTCCGGCCCGGCGGCGTGCACCAGGATACGCCGCTGAAGCTGCTGACAGATATCGCCGACTGGCTCGACAAGCGCATGCCGCGCCTGTTCGAGGATGCGATCAGCCTGGTTGCCGACAACCGCATCTTCAAACAGCGCAATGTCGATATCGCGACCGTCAGCCGCGACGACGCGATCAAATGGGGCTTTTCCGGCCCGATGATCCGCGGCTCGGGCATCCCCTGGGATCTGCGCAAGGCGCAACCCTATGATGTCTACGCGAAGATGGACTTCGACGTTCCGGTCGGCACGCGCGGCGATTGCTATGACCGGTTCATGGTGCGAGTCGAAGAGGTCCGCCAGTCGATGCGGATCATGAAGCAGTGCCTGAACGAGATGCCCGAAGGGCCGATCGCCAGCCTCGACCGCAAGGTCGTGCCGCCCAAGCGCGCCGAGATGAAGCGCTCGATGGAAGCGCTGATCCACCACTTCAAGCTCTACACCGAGGGCTTCCATGTACCGGCGGGCGACGTCTATGTCGCGACCGAGAGCCCCAAGGGCGAGTTCGGCGTCTATCTCGTCGCCGACGGCAGCAACAAGCCGTATCGTTGCAAGATTCGCCCGACTGCGTTCAGTCACCTCCAGGCGATGGACTTCATGGCCAAGGGCCACATGCTCGCCGACACCACCGCCATTCTCGGCGCGATGGATATCGTGTTCGGGGAGTGCGACAGGTGAGCGCCAACGACCCGCGCCTCGATACCGCGCATCGCATGATAGCGCTCTACAATGCGCAGGATGCCGACGGTTACGTCGCGCTGATGGCCGACGATGCGTGCGAGGCCACCTATCGTGGCGCCGTGCTGCGCGAGGGGCGTGAAGGCGTGCGCTCGGGCCTCAAGGCGATGTTCGCGCAGTTCCCGCAGAACCGGGCTGATATCCTGTCCTCCTATGTGCTCGGCGAAACCGTCGTCCTGCATGAGAAGGTGGCGCGCGCGCCGGACGGCGATCAGTTCGATGTCATGTCCATTTATTCCTTCAGCGGCGACAAGGTCGAGCGCGTGGAGTTCATCCGCTAATGGCCGAAGCACCCAAAATCCCCGACGAAGCCGAGACCCGAGCGCGCTGGGGCGCGTTCGCGTGGACGGCCGAGAACCAGGCAAAGGCGAACGAGATCCTCGGACGCTATCCCAAAGGCCGCGAGCAATCCGCCTCGCTGCCGCTGCTCGATCTCGCCCAGCGCCAGGTCGGGACGGAGACCAACACGCAAGGCTGGTTGCCGGTGCCGGTGATCGAATTCGTCGCCCGCCAGATCTCCGTACCCTATATGCGCGTCTATGAGGTCGCGACCTTCTACACCATGTTCAACATGGCGCCGGTCGGCCGCTATCATGTCCAGGTCTGCGGCACGACGCCCTGCATGCTGGCCGGCTCGGACGATGTGCTCGCGGCCTGCAAAAATCGCGGCCTGACCAAGGGCAGGACGACACCCGACGGGCTGTTCACCCTGACCGAAGTCGAATGCCTCGGCGCCTGCGCCAATGCGCCGATGGTCCAGATCAACGACGACAATTATGAGGACCTCGATTACGATCGCACGACCGCGATCCTCGAGGCGCTCGCAACCGGCAAGACGCTGCCGCCCGGCTCGCAGACCGGGCGCAGGGACAGCTGCCCGGCGGGCGGGCCGACGACGCTCAAGGAAATGGTCGACGGGAATCACGATTACCGGGGAGAATGGGCATGAAGGGCGTAAATCCGATCGTTGCCGTGCTGGCCGTTATCGGCGGACTGGTGATACTGGGCCTGATCCTGCGGATCACCTTCAGCCTCTTGCCGCTGCTGGTCCTGATCGGCCTTGGCGTGGCCGTCTATTTCATCGTCCAGAACGCGTCGAGCAAAGGCAGATAGATGCTCGCCGACAAGGATCGTATCTTCACCAATGTGTACGGGTTCCAGTCCTGGGACCTTGCGGCGTCGCGCGCGCGCGGCGATTGGGACAATACCAGGGACCTGATGGCCAATGGCCAGGACGCCATCATCGATGTAATCAAGGCGAGCGGCCTGCGCGGGCGCGGCGGCGCGGGTTTTCCGACCGGCATGAAGTGGAGCTTCATGCCCAAGGAACCGAAGCCAGATCGTCCCAGCTTCCTCGTCATCAACGCCGATGAATCCGAGCCGGGCAGCTGCAAGGATCGCGAGATCATGCGGCACGATCCCCACAAGCTGATCGAAGGCGCGCTGATCGCCGGCTATGCGATGCGGGCGCGCGCCGCGTACATCTACATCCGCGGCGAATATATCCGTGAGGCGGAGGTTCTCTCCGCCGCGGTTGCCGAGGCTTATGGCGCCGGCCTGATCGGCAAGAATGCCAGCGGATCGGGCTATGATTTCGACGTCTTCGTCCACCGCGGCGCGGGCGCCTATATCTGCGGCGAAGAAACCGCGATGCTCGAAAGCCTCGAGGGCAAGAAGGGCCAGCCGCGGCTGAAGCCGCCCTTCCCGGCGGGCGCCGGGCTGTACGGCATGCCGACCACGGTCAACAACGTCGAGTCGATCGCGGTTGCTCCGACCATCCTGCGGCGCGGGGCCGAATGGTTCGCGTCCTTCGGCGCCGAGGGCAATCGCGGCACCAAGCTGTTCCAGATCAGCGGCCATGTGAACAAGCCTTGCGTGGTCGAGGAAGCGATGAGCATCCCCTTCCGCGAACTGATCGACAAGCATTGCGGCGGCATTCGCGGCGGCTGGGACAATCTGCTCGCGGTGATCCCGGGCGGCTCGTCGGTGCCCCTGGTCCCCGCGGCGCAGATCATGGACTGCGCGATGGATTTCGACGGCCTGAAGGCGGTCGGCTCGGGCCTCGGCACCGCGGCGGTGATCGTCATGGACAAGTCGACCGACATTGTTCGCGCCATCAGCCGCATCTCCTATTTCTACAAGCATGAGAGCTGCGGCCAGTGCACGCCGTGCCGCGAAGGCACCGGCTGGATGTGGCGCGTGATGGAACGGCTGCGCACCGGCGATGCCGATGTCTCCGAGATCGACACGCTGCAGCAGGTGACCAAGCAGATCGAAGGCCACACCATCTGCGCGCTCGGCGACGCGGCGGCATGGCCTATCCAGGGCCTGATTCGCCATTTTCGACCCGAGCTGGAACGGCGGATCAAGGAGCGGGGCGGCGACCTTGCTCCGATGATGGAGGCTGCGGAATGAAATATCTTCCAGTCATGGCAGTAATGCTCGCAGCGTCGATCGCGACGGCCGTAAGTGCTGAACAGGGACCTGCTGCTGTGGCGCTCAGCCGGAGCACCGCCGAATGTACTGTCGAGCAGAATCCGGCGGCGGTCGCTGCCCTGCTTCAGACCCTGCCCGGATCCTCGGAAGAAGATCGTGCCGCCCGCCGCGTCGCGCCGCTCTTCAACGCCTGTGGCGCTGAGCTCACCATCAGCCCAGGGTCGCAGGGCCTGTATAATGGCCGCGCGGCACTCGCCGCGGCGGCGGCCAGTCGCGAATTGGCCAAAGGCAGTTCGGCTGGGTCGGACGGGGCGGTAACGCCCTGGTATGCCGCCGCAATCGCCGGCAAGGCGCCGGGAGCGGGCTATGACGCGACCTCGCTCGGCATGCAGGCCTTCGGTACCTGCGTTGTCGGTGCTGCCTGGGCTCCGTCGGCGAGCCTCGTCGCTTCCGCCGCCGGAAGCGCGGAGGAGCGCGCAGCGATCGTGGCGATCAAGCCAGTGCTCGCCGGCTGCGTCGCCCAGGGCAAGCCGATACACATGACGCTCGACCAGCTTCGCCTGATGGTTGCCGAGCCGCTTTACCACGTCATTACCGACGGCCGTTCGGCCGGCCGGTCTTAAGAGCAGATTCGCACTCATGCCAAAGCTCAAAGTCGACGGAATCGAGATCGAGGTGCCGCAGGGCGCCACCGTGCTGCAGGCGTGCGAACTTGCGGGCAAGGAGATTCCTCGCTTCTGCTATCATGAGCGGCTGTCGATCGCCGGCAATTGCCGGATGTGCCTCGTCGAGGTGAAGCCCGGGCCGCCCAAGCCCCAGGCGAGCTGCGCGCTGCCGGCGGCGGACAATCAGGAGGTCTTCACCAACAGCCCGATGGTGAAGAATGCGCGCGAAGGCGTGATGGAATTCCTGCTGATTAACCACCCGCTCGATTGCCCGATCTGCGATCAGGGCGGCGAGTGCGATCTGCAGGACCAGAGCCTGGCCTATGGCCGCGGCCATTCGCGCTATGACGAGAACAAGCGCGCGGTCACCGAGAAATATATGGGACCGATCGTCAAGACGGTGATGACGCGCTGCATCCAGTGCACGCGCTGCATCCGCTTTGCCGAGGAAGTCGCCGGCGTCGAGGAGATCGGCGCGATCGGGCGCGGCGAAGATATGCAGATCACCTCGTATCTCGAAGGCGCGGTGACGAGTGAGCTTTCCGGCAATGTCGTCGATCTCTGCCCGGTCGGTGCGCTGACCTCTAAGCCCTATGCCTTCGAAGCACGGCCCTGGGAGCTTAAGAAGACGCTGACGATCGATGTGATGGATGCGGTCGGCACCAATATCCGGCTCGACAGCCGTGGTCGCCAGGTGCTGCGCTGCCTTCCCGTGATCAACGAGGACGTCAACGAGGAGTGGGCGACCGACAAGACTCGCCACGCCGTCGATGGCCTAGTGCGGCGGCGGCTCGACCGGCCGTTCGTGCGCAAGGACGGCCGTCTGGTCGAAACCGGCTGGGACGAAGCCTTTGCGGCGATCGCGGCGGTGAAGGCCGGCTCGAGCGTTGCGGCAATTCACGGCGATCTGCTCGATTGCGAGACGATGTACGCGGCCAAGGCGCTGCTCGCGTCGATGGGCTCGTCCCTGATTGAGGGCCGCCAGACCGGGATGGACTACGACACGTCCAGCCTTGCTGCGGTCAATTTCAACACCACGATCGCGGGCGCCGAGACGGCCGATGCGATTCTGCTGGTGGGCACCAATCTGCGTTGGGAAGCGCCGCTGGTGAACACGCGGATCCGCAAAGCGATCAAGAAGGGCGCCAAGGTCTTCGCGATCGGGCCCGAGGTCGATCTGACCTACAAGGTCGAGTGGCTAGGCAATGATCTGGGCCTGCTGGGCAAGCCGCCAAAGGGCGCTGCGGAAGCCTTCAAGAATGCCGAACGGCCGATGGTGATCGTCGGCGGCGGGGCGTTGAAGGGTGGCCACGCCGCTGCGCTGAAGCTCGCCAAGTCGCTCGATCTGGTCCGTGACGGCTGGAACGGTTTCAACGTTGTGCATATGGCCGCGTCGCGGGTCGGCGGGCTGATGCTCGGCCTCGCCCAGAAGGGCGGTATCGCCGATATCGTCGCCGCCAAGCCGAAACTGACCTTTTTCCTTGGTGCTGACGAGGTGGATTTCTCGAAGTTCGCCACGAGCTTCAAGGTCTATATCGGCCATCATGGCGACAAGGGCGCGGCGGCAGCCGATGTCGTGCTGCCGGGCGCGAGCTATGCCGAGAAGTCGGGCACCTGGGTCAATCTCGAGGGCCGCGTCCAGCGCGGCGAGCGCGCCGTATTCCCGCCCGGCGATGCGCGCGAGGACTGGACGATCTTGCGCGCGCTCTCTGCGGTGCTGGGCAAGACCTTGCCGTTCGACACGATCGAGGAGCTGCGCGCGGCGATGGGTGTGGACACGCCCGACCTCGCGACGCTTGGCCTGAAGAGCTTCGCTTGGAGCGCGCCGGCGCTCGATGCGAAGGGTGAGGGCGAAGTCACCTATCCGATCAAGGATTTCTACCTGACCAACGCAATCTGTCGGGCAAGCCCGACGATGCAGCGCTGCTCGGCTGAAATCCTCCACGGCGAAGAATTCGCAGAGGCAGCGGAGTGATGGCGCTATGTTATCCTTCTTATCGGACTGGGTGTTCGACTTTCTTCCCTGGCGTGTCCAGCTCGCCTGCCTGCTCGTTGTCCTGGTCGGCATCGGCATTGTCGTCGCCTATGTGGTCCTCAGCTAAGGCAGCGCTGAAATGACCGCCTTCTTCACCTCTTACGGCATGGAATATGGCTGGGCATGGTTCCTCGCCACCATCATCGGCATTCTCGTCATCGCGCTGCCGCTGATGCTGGCGGTGGCGATGATCATCTATGTCGATCGCAAGATCTGGGCGGCGATGGCGCTGCGGCGTGGGCCCAATGTGGTCGGCCCGTTCGGCCTTTTGCAGAGCTTCGCTGACGGCCTGAAGGTGTTCCTGCAGGAAACCATCATCCCGTCGAGCGCGAACAAGGGCCTGTTCCTGCTCGCGCCGATCATCACTTTCACGGTCGCGCTGATCGTGTGGGCGGTAGTGCCGTTCCAGGCCGGCGTGGTGCTGGCGGACATCAATGTCGGGCTGCTCTACGTCCTCGCCGCCTCGTCGCTCGGCGTCTACGGCATCATCCTGGCGGGCTGGTCGTCCAACTCGAAATACCCCTTCTTCTCGGCAATCCGCGCCGCTGCGCAGATGGTGAGCTATGAGGTCGCGATCGGCTTCGTGCTGATCTCGGTTGTGCTCTGGTCGGGCAGCTTCAACCTCTCGACGATCGTGCTCGCGCAGAAGGGCCTGTACGGCTTCGCCAACGGGTTCATCTTCAACCCGCTGCTGTTCCCGATGGCGATCGTGTTCTTCATCTCGTCGCTCGCCGAGACACAGCGCGCGCCGTTCGATCTGACCGAGGCGGAGAGCGAGCTCGTCGCCGGCTATCAGACCGAATATTCGTCGATGAGCTTCGCGCTCTTCTGGCTCGGCGAATATGCCAACGTCATCCTGATGTGCGCGCTCAACGCGACGCTCTTCTGGGGCGGCTGGCTGCCGCCGCTGGACATTCCGATCCTTTATCTCGTGCCTGGGATCATCTGGCTGTTCCTGAAGATGGGCTTCTTCTTCTTCCTGTTCAGCTGGGTGAAGGCGACCGTCCCGCGCTACCGCTACGACCAGCTGATGCGGCTGGGTTGGAAGATCTTCCTGCCGCTGTCGTTGTTCTGGGTGTTCCTGGTGTCCGGTTTCCTGATGCTGACGCGCGTTGGAGTTCCATCATGAACATCGCCCAGATCATCAAATCCTACACCTTGTGGGAGTTCGTGAAGGCGCACGCGCTGACGCTTCGCTATTTCTTCAAGGCGAAGGCGACGATCAACTATCCGTATGAGAAGAACCCGATCTCCCCGCGCTTCCGCGGCGAGCATGCGCTGCGCCGTTATCCCAATGGCGAGGAACGCTGCATCGCATGCAAGCTGTGCGAGGCGGTGTGTCCGGCCCAGGCGATCACCATCGAGGCCGAGCCGCGTGATGACGGCAGCCGTCGCACCACGCGCTACGATATCGACATGACCAAGTGCATCTATTGCGGCCTGTGCCAGGAAGCCTGCCCGGTCGATGCCGTGGTCGAAGGTCCGAACTTCGAATTTGCGACTGAATCGCGCGAGGAGCTGATCTACGACAAGGCGAAATTGCTCGATAATGGCGATCGCTGGGAGCGCGCGATCGCCGCGAACCTTGCCGCCGATGCACCGTACCGTTAAGCGCCAGCCGAATCCGAGGGGCACCCAGATTTCGTGATCCAAGCACTCGCCTTTTATCTCTTCGCCGCCATGGTCCTCGCCAGCGGTGCGCTGACGATCACCGCGCGCAACCCCGTGCATGCGGTGCTGTGGCTGATCCTCGCCTTTTTCAACGCGGCGGGGCTGATGGTGCTGCTCGGCGCCGAGTTCATCGCGATGCTGCTGATCATCGTCTATGTCGGCGCGGTCGCGGTGCTCTTCCTGTTCGTGGTGATGATGCTCAACATCGATTTCGCTGAGCTGCGGAGTGGCTTCGCGAAATATCTGCCGATCGGGATGGTGCTTGCGCTCGGTCTCGCGGCCGAGATCATCATCGGCATCGGGGCCTATAGTGCCGGCGCTATCGAACTTGGCCGCCGCATATCGCCGATCGACAAGCACGTGCCCAACATCCAGGCGATCGGCAATCTGCTCTACACCCGCTATCTCTTCGTCTTCGAGGGCGCCGGTCTGGTGCTGCTCGTCGCCATGATCGGGGCGATCGTGCTGACGCACCGCGAGCGCGGCGGCACCCGGCCACAGAACATCAACCGCCAGGTGTCGCGCCGGCCGCAGGATGCGACCCGCAATACGCAGCCCGGCGTCGGACAGGGGATCGAACTATGATCGGCCTGACTCATTATCTGGTCGTCGCCGCGATCCTGTTCGCGCTCGGCGTGCTCGGCGTTGTCGCCAACCGCAAGAACCTGATCGTCATGCTGATGGCGATCGAGCTGATCCTGCTCGCGGTGAACCTCAACCTCGTCGCCTTCTCCGCCTATCTCCATGATCTGGTAGGACAGGTGTTCGCGATGTTCGTGCTGACCGTCGCCGCCGGTGAGGCCGCGATCGGCCTGGCCATATTGGTCATCTATTTCCGCGGACGCGGCACGATTTCGGTCGACGACGTCAACCGGATGAAGGGGTAATTTCTTGATCCTCCTCATCGTCTTCCTGCCGCTTCTCGCGGCCGTGATCGCCGGGTTGGGCAACCGCGTGCTCGGCAACACCGTGGCCAAGGTGCTGACCACCGGGGCGCTGTTCGCCTCGTGCCTACTCTCCTGGCCGATCTTCATTCATTATCTCGGCGGCGGCGAGCCGACGATCGCGCCGGTGTTCGACTGGATCCGTTCGGGCGATCTCCAGGTCGCCTGGGCGCTCCGCGTCGATGCGCTGACGGCGGTGATGC
>JBDTXU010000247.1:0-4490 GCA_040006055.1 Sphingomonas bacterium
ATGGGGGCAGGGGAGACAGGAATCTGCTCGGCGGCAAGGGCGCGAACCTTGCGGAAATGGCCTCGATCGGCCTGCCGGTGCCCCCGGGCTTCACCATCTCGACTGAGTTCTGCGCCGTCTATTATGACGAGGGCGGCCAGTTTCCCGCCAGCCTGCGCGAAGAAGTCGCCACCGGCATCGCCCATATCGAGAGCGTAACGGCCAAAAAATTCGGCGACGCCGCCGATCCGCTGCTCGTCTCGGTTCGCTCGGGCGCCCGCGCCTCAATGCCGGGGATGATGGACACAGTCCTCAATCTCGGCCTCAACGACGAGACCGTGCAGGGCCTCGCTGCTACCTCCGGCGATGCGCGCTTTGCGTGGGACAGCTATCGCCGCTTCATCCAGATGTATTCGGATGTCGTGCTCGAACTCGATCATAGCGGCTTTGAGGATGCGCTTGATATCGCCAAGGAAGATCGCGGCTATTTCCTCGATACCGATCTCACCGCCGAGGACCTGCAGGCGCTGGTCGCCGAGTATAAGGGCCTGGTCGAAGCGCAATGGGGCAAGCCTTTCCCGCAGGACGTGCACGACCAGCTCTGGGGCGCGGTCGGCGCTGTGTTCGGCTCGTGGCAGTCGGAGCGCGCCAAGGTCTATCGCCGCCTGAACGATATCCCCGCCGCCTGGGGCACCGCGGTCAACATCCAGGCGATGGTGTTCGGCAATATGGGCGATACCTCGGCGACGGGGGTGGCGTTCACCCGCGACCCCGCCAAGGGCGACCGGGCCTATTATGGCGAGTTCCTGATCAACGCTCAGGGCGAAGACGTCGTCGCCGGCATCCGCACCCCGCAATATCTGACCAGGGCGTCGCGTGAAGCGGCCGGCGCCAAGCCCGCCTCGATGGAAGAGGCGATGCCGGTGGTGTTCACTGAGCTCGCCAAGGTATTCGACCTGCTCGAGAACCATTACCGCGACATGCAGGACATCGAGTTCACGGTGCAGCAGGGCAAGCTCTGGATGCTCCAGACCCGCTCGGGCAAGCGCACCGCCAAGGCGGCGCTCAAGATCGCGGTCGACATGGCTGAGGAAGGCTTGATCACCCGCGAGGAAGCCGTCGCCAGGGTCGATCCCGCCGCGCTCGATCAGCTCCTCCATCCGACGCTCGATCCCAAGGCGGTGCGCGATGTGCTGACCAAGGGCCTGCCCGCCAGCCCTGGCGCTGCCTCGGGCGCTGCGGTGTTCGACAGCGATACCGCCGAGAAGCGCGCGGCGGCGGGCGACAGCGTGATCCTGATCCGCGTCGAAACGTCGCCGGAGGATATTCACGGCATGCACGCGGCGAAGGGCATCCTGACCGCGCGCGGCGGCATGACCAGCCATGCGGCCGTGGTGGCGCGCGGCATGGGCCGTCCCTGCGTCTCGGGCGCCGGAACGCTGGCGATCGACGCCAAGGCCGGCGTGATGCGCGTCGGCGGCCGCGAAGTCCGTGCAGGCGACATCATCACCATCGACGGCTCGACCGGCGAGGTGATGATGGGATCGGTGCCGACCGTGCAGCCCGAACTGGCCGGCGATTTCGGCACGCTGATGGTCTGGGCAGACGGCGTGCGCCGCCTCAAGGTCCGCGCCAATGCCGAGACGCCGCTCGACGCCAAGGTCGCGCGCGAGTTCGGTGCCGAGGGCATCGGGCTGTGCCGCACCGAGCATATGTTCTTCGACGCGGCGCGCATCACCGCGGTCCGCCAGATGATCCTCGCCGAGGATGAAGCGGGCAGGCGGCTCGCGCTCGAAAAGCTGCTTCCCGAACAGCGCGCTGACTTCATCCAGCTGTTCGAAGTGATGGCGGGCCTGCCGGTCACCATCCGCCTGCTCGACCCGCCGCTGCACGAATTCCTGCCGCACGAGGAGGAAGAATTCGCCGAGGTCGCGGCTGCGGCCGGGGTCGATGTCACCATCCTCAAGCGCCGCGCCGCCGAGCTCCACGAGTTCAACCCGATGCTCGGCCATCGCGGGTGCCGTCTTGGCGTCACCTACCCGGAAATCTACGAAATGCAGGCCCGCGCGATCTTCGAGGCGGCAATTGTCGTAGCCGATAAATCGGGTTCGGCGCCGATCCCCGAGGTGATGATTCCGCTCGTCGCTACCCGCCGCGAGCTCGAGCTGATGAAGATCGTCGTCGACAAGGCGGCAGCCGCAGTCTTCGCCGACAAGGGCAAGACCATCGAATATCTGGTTGGAACCATGATCGAATTGCCGCGCGCCGCGCTGATGGCGGGCGAGATCGCTGAGGTCGGCGCCTTCTTCTCCTTCGGCACCAACGATCTGACCCAGACCACGCTCGGGGTCAGCCGCGACGATGCCGCACGCTTCCTGACAACCTATGTCGAGCGCGGCATCTACGCGCGGGATCCGTTCGTGAGCCTCGATATCGAAGGCGTCGGCCAGCTGATCGAAATGGCGGCCGAGCGGGGCAGGGCGACCCGTCCCGAGATCAAGCTCGGCATCTGCGGCGAGCATGGCGGCGATCCGGCGAGCATTGCCTTTTGCGAGAAGATCGGCCTCGATTATGTCTCGGCCTCGCCTTACCGCGTGCCGATTGCGCGGCTCGCGGCGGCACAGGCCGCGCTTGCTGCGCAGGGCTGATTCGCCGATCCCATTTGTGCGAGCGGGGTCGAGACAGCTTCTCGACTTCGCCCGACGCGAATGGTTAAAGTAGCGGCATGAGACCCTGGATGCGCTACCTGCTCTGCGGAGTCCTCGGCGTGCTGATCGGCGCCGGCGGCGCGGCGTGGAGCATCCGTATCGGTGCGCTGGGGTCTGGCGAGAAGATCGGCGCGTGGACCACGGGGAAGGACTATGGCACCGCCGAGGCAAGCGCCTATACGCGCGCCGTCGTGGCGTTGCGCGGTCTGCTCGCGCTGCCGGCGAGCGAGGCGCGTTACTATAATGCCGCCGTCGACAGCGCCGGCCGCCCGCTGAACGGGCGCTGTCGCTATACTGTCGTCGGGAGCGGCTTGCCCACCAAATGGTGGAGCCTGACGCTCTATGACCCGCAAGGCTATCTCGTCGCCAACCAGCCGGGCATTTATTCAGTCGGCAGTGCGGGCCTGCCCTCGGCGGAACAAGCCCATTGGAGCGTCACGATCGCGCCGGACCTGCAGCCCGACCATTGGCTCCCGACCGGCAAGGTGTCGCGTTTCGAGCTGACCTTGCGCGCCTATCTTCCCGATGACGGCGGCAAGGGCAATTTCACCAGGGAGCAGCTGCCGACCATCACCCGGGAGGATTGCGCATGATCCGCCACTGGATCGGGCCGGTGATCCTGGGCGGGGTGCTCGGCATATTGGCCAGGCATACGACGATGGTCGCCACGCCCGATGTGCTGATGGGGGTCGCAGTGCAGCGCGTGTCCGAGGTGGGAGGCGTCAACCAGTTCACCCATGCGCCGCTCGCCACCGCGGCATCGCGGACGATCGTCCGGCCCAGCCCGGATCTCGCTTATTCGTCCTGCCCGTTCGATCTGACCGGAGGGCCGCTGCTTATCGACGCGGTGCCGGTGCCATCGCCCTATTGGTCGCTGTCGATCTTCGATGCCCGCACCAATGTCGCGCTCGTGCGCAACGGGCAAAAGGCGGATTACCAGCCGTTCAAACTCGCTGTCGTCGCCCCCGGCCAGACAGTACCGACCGGCTATGAGGCGGTGCGCGTCGATGGGACGCGCGGCATTGCCCTGGTCCGTATCCTGATCGACCTTCCCGCGCGCTTTCCGGCAATCGATCGGGAGCGCCGCGCGACCACCTGCCGCGCCGTGTAAGCCTGTCGACAGAGTGCGTCAGGCGATCGCGCCCACCGAACCGAAGCGGGCGCTGTGCTCAGCGAAATTGCCTGCGCGCAACAGCGCCGCCTGTTCGCGCCATTGCTCGCGCGCGATGAAGCCGGCGGGGACGTTCAGGCGCTGTTCGAGCGCCATCTCGTCCTGGGCCGACAGCTTCTCGATATCGGCGAAGCGGGTCACGCCAAGGCCGAACAGGCGGTTGTTCAACCCGCTGTCGATGCCGCGGACCTGGGTGAGGTCATTATAGCCGGCAGCGCCCAGCCAGGCCTTGTCCGGAGCGGGGGGTGCCGGTTCGGCCACGACTTCCGGCGCTGCGGGGGCGGGCTCGACGATTTCAGCGACTGGTTCGGCCTTGACCGGTGCGATGAAAGGCTCAGGCTCGACCAACACCGCCGGCGCGCCGACCGGCTCGGATGCAACCGCAACCGCCGGCATCGTTTCGGCCACGGGTGCAACCGCGACTAGCGGCGGCGCAATCAGTGGCTCTGGCTCAGCGACCACCGGCTCGGGCTCAGCGACCGTCTCCGACGCAACCTGCTGCGCCTGCAATTCGGCAATGTCGCGTTCGAGATCGGCGATGCGGCGCTTGGCCACGCGGATCTCGTTATCGGCATCATTGCGGTAGGACGCGTTCTCTTCGACCTCTTCCTGATAGAGCTTCTTCCACTTGC
>JBDTXU010000248.1:0-18565 GCA_040006055.1 Sphingomonas bacterium
TACGGACCTGAAACACGCCGGTGTCCTCTGGCGGCACCAGCTCGGCATCGATGCCGGTGAACATCCAGCCGGCAATGACGAGGAACAGGACAATGCCCAGGACGAGGGGAAGCGGCCGGGCCAACGCCCAGTTGAGCGAACGCCCATAGCCGGATTCGCAACCGTCCATCAGGCGATCGATTCTGGCGGTCAGACCGCCGCGTTCCGAATGCTTCAGAAGCTTGGAGCACAGCATCGGCGCGAGGCTGAGCGCGAGCACGCCGGAGATAGCCAGTGCGGAGATCAACGCGACCGCCAGTTCGCGAAACAGCAGCCCGGTCTGACCGGACAGGAACATCACGGGCACGAACACGGCGCAGACGACCAGCGTGGTCGCGATAACGGCAAAGCCCACCTGGCGCACGCCGGCATAGGCGGCATAGAGCGGGGGCTCACCCTGCTCGATGCGGTGGTAGATATTTTCCAGGACGACGATGGCGTCATCGACGACGAGTCCGATCGCCAGCACCAGCGCGAGCAGGGTCAACAGATTGATCGAATAGCCCATCGCCCAAAGCACCGCGCAGGTCGCGAGCAGGCAAATCGGGACCGTTATGGCCGGGATCAGCGTCGCTCGCCAATTGCCAAGGAAGAGGTAAATCACCGCCGTGACCAGTAGCGCGGCCTCGATCAGCGTTTGCCAGACCCCCTTGATCGCCTCATCGATGAAAAGCGAACTGTCTCCGCCCATCTGGATGGTCACGCCAGGTGGTAGTTGCTTGGCGAGTTCGGCCATCATCGCCTTGGCCGCCTGCGCGACAGCGAGTGTGTTCGCGCCCGATTGCCGCACGATTCCCAAGCCGACTCCATTCTGACCATTGTAGCGGAAGAGCGAATAGGGATTTTCCGGCCCCTCCTCGATGCGCGCGACATCGCCCAGTCGGACGAGATAGCCGTCGGGGCCGCGGCCTATCACTAGGGACTGGAAATCCGCCGGGGTGGTAAAGCCACGCCGCACCCGCAGCGACAGATTCTGCTGCCTGGCCTCGATGCGCCCCGCGGGCAGTTCGACATTCTGGCTGCGCAACGCCGATTCTATGTCCCTTGGTGTCAGGCGAAAGGCGGCAAGCCGGTCGGTGTTCAGCCACACTCGCATGGCCGGGCGGGCGAGGCCCAGCGGTTGGATCTGCGCCACGCCGTCGATCGTCGAGAGCCGGTCGATGATGACGCGATTGACATAGTCGCCAAGCCGGGTGCTGTCCCAGCCAGGCGCCAGAATCGCGAAGAACATGATCGGCTGGGCATCGGAGTCGACCTTGCGCACTTCGGGCGGAAACGCATCGGCGGGCCGTTGCGACGCGCCGGCGGCGACGCGGTCGCGCACGTCATTGGCCGCGGAATCGACGTCGCGACCGGGCCGGAATTCGATAGTGATGTCGGATCGCCCGTCGGTCGATGTCGAACTGATAGTCTCGATCCCCTCGACACCCGCCAGCCGGTCTTCCAGCGGCTGGGTGATCCGGCTCTCCACCACACTCGCGCTTGCGCCGGTATAAAGGGTCTGCACCGAAACGACCGGAGGATCCGTATCAGGATATTCGCGAACGGAGAGGCGCAGGAAACCGACAATCCCGATGGTGGTGAGAAGGAGTGCCATGACGGCGGCGACGACCGGGCGGCGAACCGAGAAGTCGGACAGGATCACGACGCGCCCGGCTTGCGCTTGCCGCTGGCGAGTCTCACCTTCATGCCGTCGGTTACCTTAACGACGCCCTCCGATATCACGCGTGCCGTGCCGGGCAGGCCCGTGACCTCGATAAGGCCATTGTCCCGCAAGCCGGTTTGGACGGCTGATCGTTTCGCTTTGCCGGTCGGATCAACGACAAAGACATATCGGTGCTCCCCCTCGCTCACGACCGCGATTTCCGGGACGGCGAGGGCAGTTCGCCGGCCGGTTTCGATCTTCACCGTCAGCAACATGCCGGGTTTGATCCGGCCGCCCGGATTGGGGAGGATGGCGCGCACCATCGCGGCGCGGCTCGACAGATCGATGACCGGATCGATGACCGATATCGTCCCCACCAGCGGCGCATCGGGAAAGGTGGCGGCCACTGCCCTGATGGTCTGACCGGCACGAAGCGACTTGAGCTTCGTCTCCGGCACGGTGAAATCCAGCTTGATGCGCGACACGTCGCTTATCGTGACGATCGGCGTACCGCTGGTGACGATCGACCCTTCGGATATCGTGCGCAGCGAGACGTTGCCCGAGAAGGGGGCGCGGATCATGCGGTCGTTGATCTGGGCACGAATCGCCGCCGCATCCGCGCGTGCCTTGCCGACCGTAGCGGTTTGCGTGTCGAGCAGCGACCGGGTGACAAATCCAAGTTTGCTCAGTTGCTCGACACGCTGCAATTGCGTGCGCGCCTGAACCTCGCTGGCGACCGCCCCGGTAAGTGAGGCTTGTTCCTGGCTTTGTGACAGCACCGCCAGCAATTGTCCGCGCCGCACGATCATGCCGTCGTCGAACAGCAGCCGATCCACCCGTTCGGTGACGTTGGCCGCAAGCGTCACCTGCTCATTGGCGCGGGCGGTGCCGATCGTCTCTATTTCCTCGCTGAAGACATGCGACGTGGCGGGCGCTGCATCGACCAGCGGAGGTTGACGTTTCTTCGCTCCGTCATCGCCGTGCCGGGCGCAGGCAGACGCCGATGATAGCGCCAGCAGCAACAGAATCGTCCAGGCACGGCTCCTCCGTGCCTTGGTAAGGTCGGCAAGGGTATGCGGCAGACAAGAGGTGCGGGGACGAACGGAACCACGGGCGCGGAGAATAGTGGACGCCGACATTGATGATCAGGTCCTGTTTTCAGCGAGACGCCGCTATGAGATAGGCAATCAGGTTCTGCCGACTGGCGGGATCCTTTATGCCCGCGAAAGGCATGCGAGTACCCGGTACCGCACTCGCCGGATGGGTCAGGAATCCATCAAGCTTTTCCACGGTCCACGGTATCTTGAGCTTGGTCAGCGCCGGCGAATAGGCAAACCCCGGCACGCTGCCCGCTGGACGCCCGACGACCCCGAAGAGATTGGGACCGATCCCGTTGCCCCCGGCCTTGTCGATCTTGTGGCAGACCGCGCACTGGGCAAAGACCAGCTTGCCCTTTGCCGCATCGCCTTTCGCCATGACAGGGCCGGCCGTCGCAAGGACGATGGCCGGCAATATTCTCATCCACCGCAAGACTTTCATCAGACCTCCACCGTTCTTCCCCTTAAATTTCGTCAAGCCGACGGGGCGGGCTCAGGGGGCCGTGGCGACAACCGCCTCGATTTCGACAAGCGTGGTGGCACGTCCCAGGGCCGCGACCTGTACGGTGGAGCGGGCCGGGCGATTGGGCTGTTCGGGCGTGCCGAAAAAGGTCTTGAACACCTCATTCATGGCCGGCGAGTCCATGTGTCCGCCCGGCGTCGGGGACACCAGGAAGACGTTCATCTTGACGATATCGCCCATACCCAGGCCCATGGCTTCGAGGCTCGCCTTCATCTTGGTTAGAATGCTCAGCGTTTGCGTTTTGGTGTCGCCGAATTCCTCCGGTTTGGCCGGATCGATGGGCGAGGCGGTCGAGCCGGAAAGATAAATGATGCGGCTGCCGGGCGGGATCGAGACATTGCTGGAAATAACCGCGGTGGGGCTGGCGACGGCGCGTTCGATCTTCGGCTTGGGCGCTTTGTCCTTCGCCTGGGCACCGGTCGCGAGTAGCACCATCGCGGCGCCAAGCATGAGCTTGAATTTCATTGATCCGTCTCCTTCAAGGGCGAATTGATTTTGTGAAAAGGGCGGCGAACCAATGTTCGCCGCCCGATAGGCTAGAAGTTGAAACTGACGCGCGCGTAGTAAAAGCCACCATTGGTGCCATATGGCCCATGACCGTACGGCGCGTTGATCGAGCCGCCGTTGATGTAGGGTGAACGGCCGGCCAGCCAGCCCGCTGCGGGCGAGGATGCGTTATAGTCGGCGACCAGGGGCGGAATTTCCGGAATCTTGTTGAACAAATTGTTCGCGCCGATCGCGACGTTCATGAACTTTGTAAGGTCATAGCTCAGTTCGAGGTCGACGATCACCGCAGGCTTCACGATGCCCTCATAATAGCCGGGGGTGCCATCGCCTTTGATCGGCCGAACGGTGGTCGAAAAGGCGTTGGGCGTAACCAGCGCCGTCGTCTTGCTGTAATAGGTGGCACGCGCGTTGGCGGAGAAGCCGCCGCTGGTGAACAGCGCCCCAAACACGCTCTTGAACTTGGGACTGGCCAGCTCGATGATCGCCTCGGACTGCAGATTGAACAGCGCGCCGAGACGGCTCTTGGTCACCTTGGTGTCGTTGTAATTGGCGCCGAGCGTCAAATCGAGTTTGCCGAAGCTCAGATCGACCGGATAGCGCGCCGACAGTTCGACGCCCACCGTGCGCGTATCGATGCCGTTGGTGAAGGTCTGAATGGCGAGCGAGCCCGATTTCACTACCGTGGGATCGAGATTCTTGCCGCTCGCCGCGATCGCGTCCTGGACGAGCTTGTAGGCGGTGACGCCGTTGATGATGTTGGTTCGCTGGACCGCGTCCAATGGAGGCGGAACCGCATCCTGGCCCGTGATGGTGCCCGAGGAAACGATGCGGTCCTTGATCTTGATGTAGTAGCCGTCGAGCGTAACGACCAGCTTGCGCGCCGGACGCAACACGATACCAGCCGAGAAGTTGGTCGACTTTTCAGGCTTGAGTGCGCCGAAGCCCGCGGCCGCCGAGCCCGGCGAGCTCGGCGCGAGCTGAAGTGTCGCGCTGGTCGGGCCGACATTGGTGGACGAATAGCCCGATTCCGCCAGCGCCGGGGCACGGAAGCCGGTGCTTGCGGTCGCTCGAAGCGCGAAGGCCGGGCTGAAATCATACCGCGTCGTGATTTTGCCGATCACCGTATTGCCGAAGTCGCTATAGTGTTCGAACCGGCCGGCAAGGTCGACCTGCCAGCCGTCCACCGGCTTGGCGATGAGATCGATGTAACCCGACTCGGCCTCGCGTTTCAGGCTGCTGGCGTCGCTTGGGGTGTAGCCGGGGAAGGACTGGCCGCCCTCGAAATAGCGTGAACCCGCATCACCCGCGGTGATGGCGTAAGTTTCCTTGCGATATTCACCGCCGAACGCAAACGTCAGCGGCTCCGAGAAACCGACACCGACTTCCTTGCGGACGTCAAGCGTACCGACGAACTGGGTGAACTTGAACGAGCCGTCATAGAAATCGGTCGGGGTAAACGCGCCCGCCTGACCCGCAATGACCGCCGCGGGAACGGTGGCACCCGCCAGGCGTGCCGCGCTGTAGGCAGCCTTGAAGGTGTCCGAGAAAAGCGAGGCGTTCGCCGAGCCCGTCGTATAGATTTTCGACTTGTCCTCGGCATAGGTAGCCGACAAATCCCAGTTCCAACCGCCAGATTCGCCTCTCACACCATTGGTGAACGAGAATTCGTCCTGCTTGACCTCGATATGCGGCACCAGGCCGTTCGCGACGGTGGACGCCAGGCAATATTCAGGCGCGGACGGCACCGAGGTGTTGGTTATCGGGTCCTTGAAAGAGGCGCAGATGCGGTTCGGCGGGCGATAGCCCTGCAGAGCGTCGCCGTGACGGTAGGAAACGTCGCCGAAGGAGTAGAACTCGAACTCGCCGAAATCATAACCGAAATTGTAGGAGCCCACATAGAGCTTCGACTTGGGCTGGCCGCCATTGATGTTCGCGGTGCCGTTGTGCGCGTTGAGCGCGTCGTAGACCGGCTTGAAGGCAGCCGACACCGAAGTGTTGGTCGAGCCGTTCAGGTTGACTGCGGTGAACTGGCCCTCGCCGACAGTAGTGTAAGTGTTGCTGCGCTGGAATAGCGTCACGCTGAGGAAGCCGCTATCGCCGACTGGCAGGCCGAAATTGCCGCTGACGCTGTAGGTGCGGCCCTCGCCATCGCCATATTCGCCGATCGTGCCCTTGGCCGACACGCCCGACGTGTTGCTCTTGAGGATGATGTTGATGACCCCGGCGATCGCGTCCGAGCCATATTGCGCGGCGGCACCGTCCTGCAGGATTTCGATATGCCCCACCGCGTCCGGCGGGACAAGGTCGATGCTGGGCGCCGCCGAACCGCCAAAGGCGCCGTTGATGACCTGGAGAATGGAATTGCCATGTCGGCGCTTGCCGTTGACCAGCACCAGCGTGTGATTGGGGCTGACGCCGCGCAGACGGGCGCTGAGCGAGAAGCTCGCCATGTCGGTGCCCTGGGTCTGCGCCGTGAAGGAGGGCACCAACTGGGTCAGCGCCTGGTTGAGGTTAGGCTGGCCGACATGGACCAGCGCCGTGTCGTCGAGAACCTGGATTGGCGCGGCACTATCTGCCGCCTTGGTGCCGACGGCGCGCGTGCCGGTGACGATGATGTCGCCACTAGGCGCTGCCTCGGCGGTCGGCTCGACCGGAGGTGCCGTCGTTTGATCCTGTGCGTACGCCGTGGATAGCGCGGTGGAAGCGAGCAAAGCGGCACAGGTAATCTTGGTAATACGTAACATTGGCTTCCCCCCAATTGGTTTTCAGTCACCCTCCTTTACTGCTAGGCCATAGTCCAAATGACAGAAGTCTCTTTGACGCGACCCTTTTATTATTTTCAGTCTTTTTTATTTACTGTATTGGTGGATGGATAGCCTATCCCATTGACGCCACCTTAATGCTGAGGGCTAGTCCACCGCATAACTCGCCCTCTGTATATACGCTGATTTGCGTACGGGATTCCGCGACGACGTGCCTAGGATGCCCCATCGGTGGAACACGGCCGGGAGGACGAAATGATCGGTCGTCGAACGATTCTGCGCGACGGGCTTGCGGGCGCGGTCGGCCTTGCGGCGTTGAGGCCAGACAGGCTGCTGGCGCAGGGCAGTGCCTTCGCGCCACCCGCCGCGCTGACGCCAATCATCGCCCGGCCTGATCGCATTTTTCGGGTAACCGTCTGCCTCCGGCCGTTTCGCGCCGCGGGCCCGCGCATCGAAATGGAACAATTCGGCGCCAAGCATGTGGTTCATCACTACGGCCATGGCGGCAGCGGAATCTCGCTGTCATGGGGATCGGCGGCTGAGGCCGTGCCGCTGGCGCTTGCGACCGGCGCCAGACAGATCGCCGTCATCGGCGCCGGCGCGATCGGCATGACGACGGCGATCACGGCACAGCGCATGGGCGCGAAGGTCACCGTCTACACCAAGGCGCGCTACCCCGATATCCGTTCGGCACGCGCTACAGGGAACTGGTCGCCGCACAGCCGGGTCGCGATGGAGGGAGCCACCAACGCGGCATTTCGCGAGAAATGGGAGCGAATGGCGCGGCGTTCCTTCGCCATTTACCAGAGCTTTCTGGGGCTGCCGGGCAATCCGGTGGAATGGGTCGACCGCTATTCGCTGTCGGACACGCCCTTCGAGAAGCGGCCGCATACGCCCATAACCATGCCGAATGGCGGCACCGACTATTTCGTCGACTATGAGGAGCTGGTGAAGGACCTCACGCCGCGCCAGCAGGCGGTGCCGGCGGGCATGCATCCGTTTCGCACACCGTTTGTCCGCCAGACGACGACGTTGATGTTCAATGTCGCGGACTATTTCCACCAGCTCGAAAGCGATTTTCAGCTCGCCGGCGGCCGTTTCGTGCCGCTCGATCTCCATGGTCCGGAAGATTTTTCCAAAATCAGGGAAAAGACCATCATCAATTGCACCGGCTTTGGCGCGCGCGACCTGCTCGCGGACCAAAGCGTCATTCCGGTGCGCGGCCAGATCGCCTGGCTGTTGCCACAGGCCGGCGTGAACTACGGCGTTCAATATAATCATGTCTCGGTCCTCGCGCGGCGCGACGGCATCGTGGTGCAGCCGGGCGGCTTGGACGAAAGCTTTGGCTTCAACGATCCCAGTGAATCGCCCGATTATGCGGCAGCGCACGAGGCGATCGATGCGGCCGCGTTGATGTTCGCGCCAAAGGCCGGGGCAGCCGGCTAGCGCATCCGTTTTTATCCCGGAAGGAACCGATCATGCTTAGGAAGATCCTGCCCGTCGCCGCCCTGATGACCGCCCTGATACCAACCGCGCGAGCCGAGGCGCAGGTAGCGAGGATCACGAGCAACCCCTCCGCCTTGATCCTTGAAGCGGCGAAGGTGAGCGCTGGAACCGACCTGCTCTTCGTGTCGGGACAGCTTCCCGCCCCCCTCGATCCCAGCAAGCCCATGAGCGAGGTCAAAAGCCTTGATGAGATGGGCGACAGCAAGGCCCAGACGATCAGCGTGCTTGGCAAGGTCAAGGCGATTCTGGCGAAACAGGGCTATGCCATGTCCGATCTCGTCAAGCTCACCCTGTTTATCGCCCCTGACCCCCGGCTCGGCAAACTGGATTTCGCCGGCGTCAATGAAGGCTTCAAAACCTATTTCAAGACGCCCGAGAATCCCGAGACGGTCGCACGCTCGGCCTTTCAGGTCGGCGCTCTCGTCGGGCCCTATTTCCTGATCGAGATCGAGGCGATCGCCGCCAAAAAGCCGGGAAAATAGCGGCCGGGAAATCGCTGGATGACGGCCGGCATTCTTACTGGTCGATGGCGCGAATTGCCATGGCCGCCGCCGCCGCGCGGGTTTCGACGCCCAGCTTTTCGAAGATGCGCTCGAGATGCTTTTGAACGGTTCGCGGGCTGATGCTGAGAACGTCGCTGATGTCGCCGCTAGACTTTCCATAGCTTAGCCAAAGCAGTACCTCGGCCTCCCGATCAGTGATCTGCAGTCGTAGTTTCAACTGGGCCGCATGTTCATCGGGATTGAGTTCGTTGAGCCGGATCAGCACCTCGTTTTCGCGATACTGCGCGATCAGGACGAGCTCGAGCGTTCCCAGTGGCTGCTCGATCCGGACGGAACTCACCCCCATGGCGCGCCTTGCCAGCACACGCTCTATGGCCGTTGTGAACTGGAGGGGCAGTGTTACGTCCTCCTTGCTCCAACCGGGCGCGATCCGTGCAATCGCCCGCTCAGCCAGCGGCGAGCACCAGAGAAACCGGCCGCGCGTGTCGGTTGCCAGCATCAGCCGACCCGTCGCGTCGAGGCTGGCGACGCTTGCATGCTGGGCGCGCCCTTGCGCCATGTGCACACGGACCCTGGCCAGCAGCTCCTGGATGTTGGCGGGCTTGCGGACATAGTCGACACCGCCAACCTCAAACGCCTCGACGACATGTTCGCTCGCCGTCAGGCCGGTCATGAAGATGACGGGAATATGCGCGAGTTTCGGATTTTTCTTGATCGCCAGCGTCGTCTCGAATCCGTCCATCTCCGGCATCACGGCATCCATGAGGATGAGATCGGGCGGAATATGTGCCAGCAATTGCAATGCTGCGGCCCCGGAGGTGGCGATGAGAACCGTAATGTCAGCGGCTTCAAGCGCGTCCGTCATCAGACGCAGCGAATCACGCTCGTCATCGACGATCAATACGGTGTCTCTGTGGTTAATTGAGCCGCCCATCGGACATGTTTTCCAGCATCTTGGAGAGCGCGGAGAGATCGAAATGGTCGAGACAGTCATAGAGGCGCGCAACGACGGCGTGGGCGTCGGGTGCCGCGGCCGCGAACTTCTCGATTTCCGCCTCGATCCCACGAACATGGCCGATGCGCAAAAGGTCCCCCAGGCGCTCGACATGCACCAGAGCGGCATCCGGCAGCATCAATGGCTGATCGAATGCGGTGTCGGTACGCGGCGCGCTTTCGCCTGGAACGTCGCGAAGCCAGCGCAGATCGAGCTGCGCCCCGATCGCGTCGATCACCGCCTCGATCTCGAACGGTTTCGCGATGAACAGGTCGTGCACCCGCGTTTCGACATCCGGCTGGCGGGCTTCCAGCGCATTGGCGGAGAGCATGACGATATGCAGCGAGGACCCCCATTGCGATCTCAGGCGGCCCGCGGTTTCCCAACCCGACAGGCCCGGCATCGAAACGTCCAGAATCACAAGGTCGAATGGCGCCGCTCTGCACAGGTCGATCGCGGTTTCACCGTTCGGCGCCGTCGCGATATCGAACCCGAGCGACTCGAGCAGGTGACGCATGAGCGCCAGTTGCTGGATGTCGTCATCGACGACGAGGATCGAGCGACGTTGACCTTCATAGCCGGTCACGCGACAGGCGGGCGCCGCTTCCGTCATTTGGCCGGCGACATGGCTCAACATCAGGGTCACGCGAAAGCGAGTTCCGCTGCCGACCTCGCTCTCCATTTCCAGATTGCCGCCGAGTATCTGGACAAGCGCCCTGGTTATCGACAGCCCCAGGCCGAACCCTGGCTGGACATGCGCCTTGGCGTCCCCGCCGCGCTCGAAGCGATCGAAGACGGCATCGCGATCTTCCGGTGCTATTCCCGGTCCGGTGTCGGTAATTTCGAAGACGGCGATTTGTGCGGCGTAGGAAACCCGCAGGGTGACCGAACCGGCAGCGGTGAACTTGATGGCGTTGGACAGCAGGTTGATCAGTATCTGCCGCACCCGTTTTTGGTCCATGCGAACGGACTCGGGCAGCCGGCCTGACAATTCATAGTTGAATTTCAATCCCTTGGCTACGGCGCTGGGGCGGAACATGCTCGCAATCTGATCGAGAAACGCAACCAGACGAACGGTGTCGCTTTCGAGGCTCAGGACGCCGTTTTCCACCAGCGAGATATCGAGCAGTCCTTCGACCAGGCTGGTCAGATGCTCGGTGCTTCTCCGGATGACCCGGGCAGCCTCTTTGGGGCTTACCCCGTCGCCGCGTTCAACCAGTTGGGCATATCCGTATATCGCATTGAGCGGAGACAATATCTCGTGGCTGACACTCACCAGATGACGGCTTTTGGCGGCATTGGCGGCCTCAGCGGACTCCTTGTCGCGCAGCAATTGCAGAACGGGTGCGATGTCGTCGAACGCTGACTCGGCCGTCGCGCCGTCTGGCTTCCCACGCTCCCGAAACCGATGCGCCACGACGGAAACCACAGCAATAGCCAACAACGCGACGGCAGCGGCGAAATGCAGCGGCGTGTCGCCATCCGGAGAGTTTTCAGCGCCGATGACCAGCGCAAGGGCGGTCACCGCGAGGCAGCATATCAACACCGGCAGGGCCAGCAGGCGCCAGCCTTCGATCGCCAGTTTCAGCCCGCGAAAACGCGCGCCAAATTGTACCGGCCGCAGGGGCTGAACCGGGTGAACATGCACGCTCACTGCGCGCCCAATCCATTTGAGCGCGCGTGCAAACCACAAAAATGCAAAGGACCGCCGTGTGAAGCGCCGGACCCATCCCTGTCGCGATGCGTCATCGTCTTGTTTAGACCCCCGGCAGCGCGCGACTCATGGCCGTACGCTACGAGTTTATTGTGCACTGCAGCGAAAAAAAACGCAAGGCGTGTGATTCGGGCCTTCGGGGCGCGTTGCTATCCTCCCCGATTGTGATCGAAAACGCCTCAAGCCGTTCGATCCGCGGAAAGCATAATCATGTTATTTTACTGTAGTTTATGTCACAGATCGGCGCTAGCTCCCAAGTAAACCACGACCCTGTTGGTCGGGTTTTCGGCACAGACGATGGCTGCTGCTCACTGGATCAAAATGGGATTCGCCCGCGTAAGATTCTGAAACTCCATTTTGAGTCCATGCACTCCAAGCAGCGGCGCTTTATTCTGACGCGTAATAAAATTATGCGCAATTTCGAGTCTCATCCCGTCAGGCGGCATCGGGCGTCAGCGCTGGCCCAGGTGCGCGCCGTTATGACCCCTGGAAGGCGGGGATACGCCAAATAGCGTATCGACGCACCGCTCCGATCGACCACCAATGGGCATCACAAAGAATGAAGTCGATTTCCTCGTCTGGCCTGCACACCCAATGAAATGGGACCGGGTCGCGCCGTTCGGGGAAGTGGTCGAGATGGGGGCGCCACGCATGAGAAACGGGTTATGACGGACAACATCGTTCCGCCAATGAGCAAGCGTGAGCTCCTCGGCCTGATTGGCAAGACCGCCGGGGCTTCGGCCATGTACATGGCGATGAACAGCTTCGGGCAGGCGCAGGCATCGACCTTCAAGGGGCCAGTCAAGCTCAGTGGCGATCCCAAAGGCAAGTCGGTCCTGATTCTCGGTGCGGGCGTCGCCGGCGCGACCGCGGCGCTGGAGCTCAGTCGCGCGGGCTATAAGGTGAAGGTGCTCGAATATAACGACCATGTCGGCGGCCGCTCCTGGACGCTGCAGGGCGGCGACACATTTACCGAGCTCGGTGGCGCGACGCAGCACTGCCAGTTCGCGCCCGGCAATTATATCAACCCGGGTCCGTGGCGCATCCCGTGGCACCATCACGGCCTGATCCATTATTGCCATGAACTGGGTGTCGGGCTCGAACCGTTCATGCAGGTCAATTACAACGCCTATGTCCACGACACCAAGAAGTTCGGCGGCAAGCCCCAGCGCTATCGCCATATCCAGGCGGACTATTACGGCCATGTCGGCGAATTGCTCGCCAAGGCGGTGAACAAGGGCGCGCTCACCGACACGCTTGCCAAGGAAGACGGCGAGATCCTGCTCGAGTCCCTAAGAAGCTGGGGCGCGCTCGACAAGAATTTTCGCTATGTGAAAGGTCGCGATTCGAGCAACCGTCGCGGCTGGGACAAGGAACCAGGCGGCGGCCTGAGCGCGGTGCCAATCCCTTCCGACCCGATGTCGGTGGAAACAGTGCTCCAGTCAGGCATGTGGCGTACCATTGGCGGCAATCTCAGCTGGGATCACGAATTCACCATTTTCCAGCCAGTCGGTGGTATGATCCAGGTCGGCAAAGGCTTTGAGCGGGCAATCGGCCATCTCGTGCGGTTCAACAGCAAGGTGACCGCGATCAAGCAGAGCGAACAGGGCGTTACGGTCGACTATCTCGACACCAGGACCGGTGCGAGGATGACGGCCAGCGCGGACTATTGCATCTGTACCATCCCGCTGCCGGTGCTTGCCCAGATCGACATGAATGTCGGCCCTGACCTGGCGGCCGCGATCCGTGCGGTGCCCTATTCGACAAGTGTAAAGGTCGGGCTGGAGTTCAAGCGGCGCTTCTGGGAGCAGGACGAGCAGATCTATGGGGGCATCACCGCCACCGACTTGCCGATCGGCTCGATCAGCTATCCAAGCAGCCGATATGGCGACAAGGGACCGGGCGTGTTGCTCGGCGCCTATACTGGCGGCGCCGCTGGCTTTGAGCTTACCGCGCTGCCTCCGGAGGAACGCGTGGCGCGGGCGCTCGAATGGGGCTCGCAAATCCACCCGCAATATAAGGACGAGTTCATGAACGGCGTCGCGGTCGGCTGGCATCGCGTGCCGTGGGTGCTCGGCTGCTTCGGCACCTGGACCGAGGCAAGCCGCGCGCAGCATTACACAAACCTGTGTACGATGGACGGGCGGATCATGCTGGCCGGTGAACATGCCTCTTATTACGGCGGCTGGCAGGAGGGAGGCATCACCTCCGCGATCGACGCGATCACACGACTCCATCAACGCGTTCAGGCGAGCTAGACCATGAAAATCCGGATCTTCACGCTCATGGCCACTGCCGCCGTCGCGCTTGGTGCGGTGACGGTCGCCGTCGCCCAGTCGTCCCCCGCGGTGCCCAGCGCTGATCCAGACGGCGCCTTCACCGGGCGTCAGTTCGGTGAACCGACCGGCGAGAAAATGTACCGGCGCGTATGCGCCGCCTGCCACATGCCTGATGCAAAGGGTGCCGTGGGCGCCGGCGCCTACCCGGCGCTCGCCGGCAACAAGAAGCTCGCGGTCAAAGCCTATCCTGCCTATGTCGTCTTGCACGGTCTCAACGGCATGCCGCCGATCGGCAGCATGATGACCGACCAGCAGGTTGCCGACGTCGTCAACCATGTGCGAACCCATTTCGGTAACAAATACAAAGAGGTGGTGACTGCGGACGAGGTCAAGGCGATGCGCTGACGGAGATTGCCGGCCGGCATGTTCGATGCGCGTGGTTTGTGCCTTTGAAATCGGCCCGCGAGAGGTTCCTGAACGAGTTCAGGATCATATCGTCACGTGTGTGCGCCGCAGGTGGCGCACAAGATGCCGCTGACACCGTCTAAGCCGGAGAGTCTCTAAACCTTGGCCTCGCG
Organism: Sphingomonas bacterium; assembly: GCA_040006055.1. Taxonomy (GTDB): domain Bacteria; phylum Pseudomonadota; class Alphaproteobacteria; order Sphingomonadales; family Sphingomonadaceae; genus Sphingomonas. The sequence goes on from JBDTXU010000248.1 coordinate 14,148, forward strand.
GTAGCGCGGGTCGGTCGCCGCGACCGTATGACGGGCGGACAGTATCGCCCTGCCTGCCAGCCGGAAGGTGTGAGCCAGTCATTCGCAAATAGAACGGCCCGTCCGCTTTGTTCATGAGGTGATAGGGGCTCGCCCCTCGTCAGATAAGCCTTGTCGCCAAGATTATAGGGCATTTTACACTAGTTGCCGACCGCAGGCTTGCCCAGTTCCTTGCCATGACCCGGGAAGATCGCGTCCATTTCGCGTATGAAGGCGAGCATTGGCGCGGCGTAGATCTGTTGGCGCGATCGGCACAGCTTACCGCCAGTCTATGCGCAGTTTGGCGTATTCCCGGGCCGGAAATGGCGTGCTCTGAAATCGACGGCGTTCAAGCCAGTTTCGGAGTGACCCATGGACCAACCGATCCCCCAGCGTCGCCAATTCCTGGCGGCTATAGGTAGCCTGGCCAGCGCCAGCTGGATCGCCATGAATTGGCCGGAGATCGCGGCCGCTGCCGAGCATGCGGGCCATGCCGGCCATAACATGGCTGACATGACGGCGCCGCCCACCACACTCACCACACTGAGCCCCGCCGAAGCGGCCGAGGTCGACGCCATCGCGAACCTGATCGTGCCCGGCGGCGCCACGCCAGGCGCCCGGGACGCCCGCGTCATCTATTTCGTCGATAACGCGCTCGGCAGCTTCTTCGCGGCGCAGCTGCCGTCCTTTCGGAAGGGCCTGGCCGATTTCGCGGGTGCCTACGCCACGCGCTTTGGTGCCGACAAGCCATTCTCCGCGGCACCCGAGGCGCAGCAGACCGCCTGGCTGAAAGAGGTCGAGAAGACGCCCTTTTTCACCGCGGTGCGGCGACTCACCGTGCTCGGCCTCATCGCCCTGCCGAAATATGGCGGTAACCGCGACAATCTCGGCTGGAAGCTGCTCGGCGTGGAGGACAGCCATTATTGGGAGCCTCCCTTCGGCTATTACGACAAGGATTACGCTGGGTTCGAGCCCTATCCCGGTACCAAGCCCTACACCGCCTGACGGAGCCGCCCCATGCCGCGCAAGACATATAAGACCAGTGAAACAGTCGATTTCATCGTTGTAGGCTCCGGTGCCTCGGGCGGCATCATGGCGCGGGAACTGTCTCGCGCCGGCTACAGCGTCGTCGTGATGGAGCAGGGCCCGCGCATGGCGCCTGAGGACTTCGAGCACGACGAGTTGAAGTATCGCAATCTTTCCGGGATCACCAACAACCCGGCCACCAATCCTCAGACCTTCCGCAGCGATCCGAGCCAGAAGGCCCAACGGGTGGCCGGCAGGAACCCGCTGACCTACGCGCGCATCGTCGGTGGCAGCAGCGCGCACTTCAACGCCAATTTCTGGCGCCTCCACGAGATCGACTTCATCGAGGGCAGCCGGCTCGGATCCATCGCGGGCGCGAGCCTGGTTGACTGGCCCATCACCTATGCCGAACTGGAGCCATATTACACCAAGGTGGAATGGGAGGTCGGCGTCTCGGGGCTGGCCGGCTCGAGCCCCTTCGATCCGCCGCGCAGCAAGCCCTATCCGATGCCGCCGCTGCCGGTGAAATCGTCCGGCGTGCTGTTCGAGCGCGGCGCGCGCAAGCTCGGCCTGCACCCGTACCCGGCGCCGATGGCGATCAATTCGGTGATGTATAAAGGCCGCCCGCCCTGCGCGCAGTGTGGTTTGTGTGGCGGCTTTGGCTGCGAGGTCATGGCCAAATCGTCATCGGTTTGGACCGTCATTCCCGAGGCCGAAGCCACCGGCCGCTGCGAGGTGCGCTCCGAAAGCTATGTGTTCCGCATCGGCATGAATCGCGCCGGCCGCGCCACCGGCGTGCATTACTTCGATCGCGACCGTAAGGAGCAGTTCCAGAACGCGCGCTCCGTGGTGGTGTGTGCCAACGGCTCCGAGACCCCGAAACTGCTGCTCAATTCGGGCACCAACGCGGATGGCCTCGCCAATTCCAGCGGGGCGGTGGGCCGCTACCTGATGTTCAACAAGGGCGGTGGCGCGGCGGCGCGGTTCGAGAACCCGCTCAACGAGTATAAGGGCGCCAACGTCACGCGCGTCCTGCACGATTTCTACGATTCCGATCCCAAGCGCGGCTTCTACGGCGGTGGCGGCTTCGATGCGCGCTCCGGCGGCCCGCTGACCTGGGGTCAGAGCGTGCCCGAGGGGACGCCGACCTGGGGCCCCGGGTTCAAGGAATATCTCGAATCCTACACCTTCTGGATGAACTGCTCGGGGCATGGCACGTCGCTGGCGCAGGAGACCAACCGCATCGACATCGATCCGGAGCTGAAGGACGCCTGGGGCGTGCCGGCGATGCGGGTCACCTACAAGGACCATCCGGACGATCTCAAGCACGCGAACTGGCTGGTCCAGCGCGCCGTGGAGATCATGGACGCGGCCGGCGCCAAGCAGATTGATCCGGGCGATGTCGGCGCGGCCACTGGCGGCGTCCACCTGCTCGGCACGTGCCGCATGGGCAACGACCCGGCCACGTCGGTGATCGACAAATACCACCGCACCCACGACGTGCGTAACCTCTTCCTCTGCGACGGTTCGAGCATGGTGACGTCCGGCCGCGGCCAGCCGACCCAGACCATCGAGGCCCTGGCTTTTCGCGCAGCGGACCACATCGCCAAATTCGCCCGTGCCAACGAAATTTAAGATAGTTTCAAGAGCTCGATTCGAGCAGTGACGACAGGTTGATCGACAGTCGCCGCGGCTTCTTAGAGCTGATTGTGGTTATCCGGCAGTATATCTGGCATGCCTAAAGTAGTTTAGTCAGTGATGCGCCGAAGTCGTCAAGGAGGGGGCGATGCGGTTCCACAGGCCTTCATGTTGGGATGTTTCGATATTCTAGGAATTTTTCCTAGATAAGTCAGTGTGTTATAGTAAATTCGAACAATCGACTGGGACTTGTTAGCACTCAGTGCGCAGGAACATAATCCGAAAGACCTGGTTCCGGACATGATCGGCCAGCGGGCGGCTGTGGCCGAGATCTGAGCGCAATTTGGATCCTCGATATGCTCGAAAAGGAGCCGGCGCGGTTTGCGGAAAACGGCTCAAGCCGTCTTCCGCTCTGTGATCATCCCGCTCCGAATCAGGCAATAATCGAGAGAATCGATTGGTTCCCATCAGGTGTGAGAGCCCGATCGTGCGGAGCGAACCGATTACGTGGCGATTACTTGGCCCGGAAGGCTGGTCGCGTTGGTTTCTACAAAATTTCCTAAGTCGTTGAAAATGTTGGTGCGCCCGACTGGATTCGAACCAGTGGCCTCAAGATTAGAAGTCTCGTGCTCTATCCAACTGAGCTACGGGCGCGTGTCGGGCGGGGACTAGCGCGGATTGCAACGATGCGAAACCGGCTTCATATTCAAAAGGCGAGCAGGGGGCGCGGATATGGACGTTACGGGCAAGCCAAAAGCCGTCGACGCGCGGGAGATCGCCGGCCGCGAGTTCCGCTATTTCGATTTCGTCATGGTGGCCTTCGTCGTCATCCTGGTGCTCTCGAACGTCGTCGGCGCGGGCAAGCGAGCGGTGATCGATCTCCCCGGGGTCGGACTGTGGCCATTTGGCGCAGGCATTCTCTTTTTCCCGCTTTCCTATCTCCTCGATGACGTGCTGACCGAAGTCTATGGTTATGCCCGCGCGAGACGGGCGGTCTGGGCGGGCTTCGTTGCCTTGTCTTTCCTTGTCCTCATGGAGTGGACGGTCGTCGCCTTGCCTGCTGCTGCCGACTGGAATGGGCAGGCTCATTACCAATATGTTTTCGGAGACCCGCCGCATTTTGTCGACGCCTTTCCCTATATCAGCGTTGGGATCGGCGGTCGGATTGCCTTTGCCTCGCTCTGCGCCTTTTGGGTGGGTGATCTGCTCAATAGCTTCGTGCTGGCCAAGATGAAGATCTGGACCGAGGGCAAGCACCTGTGGACCCGGACGATCGGAAGCACGATCTTCGGCGAGGGGGCGGACAGCCTGATCTTCTATCCCCTTGCTTTTTACGGCCTGCCGGACTGGCCGGTTGGCGCTTTGTTTGCAGTGATGCTCAGTCAGTTCGTGCTGAAGGTGAGTTGGGAAGTGATCCTTACCCCCGTTACCTATGCGGTGGTGGGCTTCCTGAAGCGGCGCGAAGGGGTCGATGTGTATGATCGCGGCACCGACTTCTCGCCATTCAAGGTGACGGGCTGAGCGAAAATATAGCCATATAGGTTTTAAAGCATAGGGAGTCCGAGCCCAGGATCGAACCGGGTCATGGCGGATTTACAATCCGCTACGTTCCTATTTCGCCACTCGGACCAGCTGCTGCCTTCAGGGGTGACCGGCGGGATTTGCACCCGCTGGCACCGGGATCACAAACCGGCCGCGCACTGCATTGCGTTCGGCCACACCTGAAGGCAGCAGAA
>JBDTXU010000249.1:0-1971 GCA_040006055.1 Sphingomonas bacterium
ACATCGCTAGGGCCGTCGACGGGCCACGCGGTCCCAACGCCGCGCGTGCTCTCTGTAAGGAGAGACTACATGACTGAGTTACCTGCGCCTCCGGCGACGAAGCCGGCGCGTCCTTATTTCTCTTCCGGTCCCTGCGCCAAGCCGCCGGGCTGGGCCCCCGAAAAGCTCCAGACTCAAGTGCTCGGCCGGTCGCACCGCTCGAAGCTCGGCAAGACGCGTCTGCAATACGCGATCGACCTGATGCGCGAGATGCTCCAGCTTCCCGACACCCACCGCATCGGCATCGTCCCCGGCTCCGACACCGGCGCGTTCGAGATGGCGATGTGGACGATGCTGGGCGCGAAGCCGGTGACGGCGCTCGCCTGGGAGAGCTTCGGCGAAGGCTGGGTGACCGATGCGGTCAAGCAGCTTGGCCTCGAACCCACCGTCCTGCGCGCCGATTATGGCGCGCTCCCGGATCTCGGGACCGTCGACTGGTCGAACGATGTGCTGTTCACCTGGAACGGCACGACGTCCGGCGTGCGCGTACCGAATGGCGACTGGATCCCCGACGACCGCGAGGGCCTGAGCTTCGCCGATGCGACCAGCGCGGTGTTCGCCTACGACATACCGTGGGACAAGATCGATGTCGCGACCTTCTCGTGGCAGAAGGTGCTAGGCGGCGAAGGCGGGCACGGCGTGCTGATCCTCGGGCCTCGCGCCGTCGAGCGGCTCGAAAGCTACACGCCGAAATGGCCGCTGCCCAAGGTCTTCCGGCTGGTCTCCAAGGGCAAGCTGACGGAAGGCGTGTTCAAGGGCGAGACGATCAACACGCCCTCGATGCTCGCCGTCGAGGACGCGATCTTCGCGCTCGAATGGGCGAAGTCAGTCGGCGGGGCCAAGGGCCTGATCGCACGGTCTGATGCCAATGCCGCCGCGCTCGACAAGATCGTCGCGGACCGGTCATGGCTCGGCCATCTCGCCGCTGACCCGGCGTCACGCTCGAAGACCAGCGTGTGCCTGACGGTCGAGGGCGCCGACGAGGCGCTGATCAAGAAGCTCGCCGGCCTGCTCGAAGCCGAGCATGCCGCCTATGACATTGCGGGTTACCGCGATGCCCCGGCGGGCCTCCGGATCTGGTGCGGCGCGACCGTCGACACCGCCGATATCGAGGCGCTCGGGCCATGGCTCGACTGGGCCTACGCCTCGGTCACCGTTTCCGCCTGATCTCCCCCTGATGTCATTCCCGCGAAAGCGGGAACCCATCTCCTGCCGTCGCGCCAATTCGAACGCCCGGGAGCTGGGTCCCCGCTTTCGCGGGGATGACAAGAAGAAAGAAAGCACCATCATCATGCCAAAAGTCCTCATCTCCGATAAAATGGACCCCAAAGCCGCCCAGATCTTCCGCGAGCGCGGCGTCGAGGTCGACGAGATCACCGGCAAGACGCCTGACGAGCTGAAAGCGATCATCGGCAATTATGACGGCCTCGCGATCCGCAGCGCGACCAAGGTGACCAAGGATATCCTGGCGCACGCGCCCAACCTGAAGGTGATCGGCCGCGCCGGCATCGGCGTCGACAATGTCGATATCCCGGCGGCCTCCGCGCAGGGCGTCGTCGTCATGAACACGCCGTTCGGCAACTCGATCACCACCGCCGAGCATGCCATCGCTCTGATGTTCGCCCTCGCCCGCCAGCTGCCCGAGGCCGATGCCTCGACCCAGGCCGGCAAGTGGGAGAAGAACCGCTTCATGGGCGTCGAGCTGACCTCGAAGACGCTTGGCCTGATCGGCGCCGGCAATATCGGCTCGATCGTCGCCGAGCGCGCACGCGGGCTGAAGATGAAGGTGGTTGCCTATGATCCCTTCCTGACCCCTGAGCGCGCGATCGAGATGGGTGTCGAGAAGGTGTCGCTCGAGGACCTGCTCGCCCGCGCCGACTTCATCACGCTGCACACGCCGCTGACCGACCAGACCCGCAACATCCTCTCCGC
>JBDTXU010000250.1:0-1605 GCA_040006055.1 Sphingomonas bacterium
GCATTACAGGTCGCAACGTCAGCTTTCCATACAGGATCGCCATGAAGCTGCCGTGTCGCTATCCACCCAATATGGGCCGTTCGGCCCGTGTGCCGAAAGCGGTCGTTTATGGGTTCACGACCTAACCCGCCGCTTTTGCCAATCCTTTCGACAGCTGCAGCGCGCCGTTGAGGCGGGCCTTGGGGTCGGCCCAGGTCCGCGTCACGACCAGCTTGTGATCGGGCCTGAGCTTCGCGACGCCGTCCAGACGTGCGACCCAGGCGAGCAGGCCGTCGACATTGGGCGGCTTGTCGTCATGGAAGGTGACGAGCGCGCCGCGCGGGCCGACGTCGATCTTGGCGACACAGGCCTTTTTCGCGTTGAGCTTGATCTCCATGAGGCGGATGAGGTTCTCGGTCGGATCGGGCAGCGGCCCGAAGCGGTCGATCAGCTCGGCGGCGAAGGCCTCGACCGCCTGGCTCTCGTCCAGCTCGTTGAGGCGGCGATAGAGACCCATGCGCAGATCGAGATCGGGGACATAATCCTCGGGGATGAGGATCGGGGCGTCGACGGTGATCTGGGGCGAGAAGTCCTTCGGGCGCTGGGCGAGGCCGCCGGCGCGGGCCTCCATGATCGCCTCTTCGAGCATCGACTGGTAGAGTTCGTAGCCGACTTCCTTGATATGGCCCGATTGTTCGTCGCCGAGCAGATTGCCGGCGCCGCGGATATCGAGATCATGGCTGGCGAGCTGGAAGCCGGCGCCGAGGCTGTCGAGATCGCTGAGGACCTTGAGGCGCTTTTCCGCCGTCTCGGTGACGATGCGGTCCGGCGGGGTGGTGAGATAGGCATAGGCGCGCGTTTTCGCCCGGCCGACCCGGCCGCGCAGCTGATAGAGCTGGGCGAGACCGAAGCGATCGGCGCGGTGGATGATCATCGTGTTGGCGCTTGGGATATCGAGGCCGCTCTCGACGATGGTGGTCGAGATCAGCACCTCGAACTTCTTGTCGTAGAATGCGGACATGCGCTCTTCGACCTCGGTCGGCGACATCTGGCCGTGGGCCGTGACCGCGCGGACCTCGGGGACATGCTCACGCATGAACTGCTCGACATCTGGGACATCGGCGACGCGCGGGGTCACGAAGAAGCTCTGGCCGCCGCGATAATGTTCGCGGAGCAATGCCTCGCGCAGCACGACCGGATCCCAGGGCATGATATAGGTGCGCACCGCGAGGCGATCGACCGGCGGGGTCTGGATCACCGAGAGCTCGCGCAGGCCCGACATCGCCATTTGCAGCGTTCGCGGGATCGGCGTGGCGGTGAGGGTGAGGACATGGACGTCCGTCTTGAGCGCCTTCAACCGTTCCTTGTGGGTGACGCCGAAGCGCTGTTCCTCATCGACCACGACCAAGCCAAGCCGTTTGAACGCGGTTGATTTGGCTAGGATGGCATGAGTGCCGATGATGACGTCGATCGTGCCGTTTTCGAGGCCTTCGCGGGTCACCTTAGCCTCGGCGGCGGGGACGAGGCGGGAAAGACGGCCGACGTTGAGCGGGAAGCCTTCGAAGCGGGCGGTGAAGTTCTGGAAATGCTGGCGGGCGAGGAGGGTGGTCGGGCAGACCACTGCGA
>JBDTXU010000251.1:0-2893 GCA_040006055.1 Sphingomonas bacterium
CGCGCGCCGGCTTCGGCAATCTGCGCTTCGAGCGCCGACACTTCATCCGCGAGCCGGGCGATCGCCTCGGCGGCGTCATTGGCGAGCGATCCTTCGCGGCTTCGATCCTCGGTCAGCCGAACCCGGCCGTCGGCAAGTTCGCTGAGCCGGCGCTCTACGCCGGCATGTTCGGTACGAAGCGCCGCGAGCCGGTGCCCGGCTTCGCTGGCGCGGTCGCGGGCGGCCTGGGCCTCGGCGCGGAGCCCGGCCAGCGTCTCGGTCGCCTCGGTCTGATACGCCGCCGCTGCGCGCTGCAGTTCAGCCGCTTCGGCGACGCGGGTCTCGGCCGTCGCCGCCTCGGCCTTGGCCGAATCGGCGGCCGCCGCCGCATCGCGCCAGCGCGCGAAGATCATGCGGGCTTCAGCGACGCGGATCTGATCGGAGAGCGCGCGGTAGCGTTCCGCCTGGCGCGCCTGGCGCTTCAGCGCAGCGGCGCGCGCATCCTGATCGGCGATGACCTCGTCGAGGCGGGTGAGATTGGCCTCGGTCGCGCGCAGTTTCTGCTCGGCGTCCTTGCGGCGAACGTGCAGCCCGGCGATCCCCGCCGCCTCTTCGAGCATCGCCCGGCGCTCTGCCGGCTTGGCGGCAATGACAGCGCCGATCCGGCCCTGGCTGACAAGAGCTGGCGAATGCGGGCCGGTCGCGGCATCAGCGAAGAGCAAGGCGACGTCCTTGGCGCGCACGTCACGCCCATCGATCCGATAGGCCGAGCCGGCACCGCGCTCGATCCGGCGGACGACCTCGGTTTCCTCGCCAGCGATCTCGGCGAGGATCGACACTTCAGCGAAATCGCGCGACGGTCGGGTGGAGGTGCCGGCGAAGATCACATCGTCCATGCCGGCGCCGCGCAGCGACTTCGCCGAATTCTCGCCCATCGTCCAGCGCAGCGCCTCGAGCAGATTCGACTTGCCGCAGCCATTGGGGCCGACGATTCCGGTCAGACCGGGCTCGATCCGCATGTCCGCCGCATCGACGAAGCTTTTGAAACCCGAAAGCCTGAGCCGCTTGATCTGCACCGGCTGGTTACCCCCCTTGCCGCGGTTACAGCGCCCCCGCTGCCTTCAGCACCGGCTGCAATGAGGCCCAATCAGCGACATTGGCCGCGACCGTGCCGTTGACGATGAAGGTGGGCGTGCCCGAGACATTATATTGCCGGCTGGCCGTATCCGCCTGCTTTGCGATGTCATCGAGCGCCTTGGAGTCGCTCAGACAAGCTCTCACCTTCGCATCAGGCACGCCGCGCTGCTTCACGAAATCCACATAGCCGTAGAAATCGGCGAGGAAGGTCGCGACCTGACCCGGCGACGACTTCTGCAATCGCGCCTGATCTGCGTCCGATATTTTCTTGTCCGTGCGACCGATCAGCTGCTGCTGGCTTGCCATCATCTGATCGAGCATCGGAAAGAACTGGGCTGGCTCGACGCAGTGGCCGACCAGAATCGGGCCAATATCGACCGCGCCATGGACCGGGAAGTCGCGAAATTCATAGCTCAGCTTGCCGGCCACGATCGGCCCCGCCTTGAGCGCAGGAAAGCCTTCGGCATCGAACACCGCGCAATGGGGGCAGCTGCGCGAGCCATATTCGATCAGCTTCACGGCTGCGTTGGGGTTGCCCATGACATAGCCGCCTTCGGGCGTTTTGCTGACGACGTCGACCCAGGTCTGCCCGGCCGGTGCCTTGGCCCCGGCAACCGGCGCCGCCGCGGGAACGCTGGCGCTGCTGTTACCGCCGGCATCGCCCTTGCCGCAGGCGGCGACGAACAGGACGGGCAACACGGCGCAGAGGATACGGAATTTCATGGCAGCTTCTCTCCAGTCGAAATCTTCGAAATTATTTCGCGCCGGCCGCGCGCAGGATCGGCTCAAGCGTCGCCCAGTCAAAGACATTCGGGGCGACCTTGCCGTTCACGATGAAGGTGGGCGTGCCCTGGAGGGCATATTTACTATTGGCGGTATCAGCCTGCTTCGCCACCGCCGCCAGCGCATTGGGATCGGCGAGGCAGGCCTTGGCCCTCGCCGCCGGCACGCCGTGCTGGGCGACGAAGCCGGTATAGCCATAATAATTGGCGAGCCAGGCGATGAGCGGGCCGGGCTTCATGGTACGAAGCTTTTCCTGATCCGCCGCGGGGATCTCGGCGCGCTGCATCAGCTGCTTCTGGGCCGCCATCATCCGGTTGAGCATCGGAAAGAACTGCGCCGGAGACACGCAATGGCCAAGCAGGATCGGGCCCATATCGATGACGCCGTGCACTGGAAAATCGCGAAACTCGTAGCTCAGCTGGCCGTTCGCGACATATTTGCTGGTGAGCGCCGGCACGCCCTCGGCATCGAACAGCGCGCAATGCGGGCAGGTGCGCGAACCATATTCGATCAGGGCGATGCGCGCAGCGGGATTGCCCATGCGATAGCCGCCTTCGGGCGTGCGCACCACCGTCTGGACCCAGTTCGGCCGCGGCGCCGGCCGGACTGCGACTGGCTTGGCGGGGTGCGCCTTGGGTGCGGCGCCAAGCGGCGCGGCGACCATTCCAAGGACCATGGTGGCAATCAGGAAAGCGCGCATCATTCCTCCGTGGGTCGAACTGTTGGTGGGCCGCGAGTCGCAGCGACACTCGCCGCGAGCGCTTCAAGCACGGCCTTCAATTCCGGATCCGCAATCGCGCGCAGGCTCGCGCCAAGTTCAAGCGGGATCGGCTTGAGCGAGGGCGGCGCGGCTTTCACGCGGGGTGCCGGCACATCACCCTGGCGGATCATGACCCGGGCAATCGCGCCATAGCCGAAGAAGCGGTTCACCCGCTCGATGATCTCGGGCGCGATATGCTGCATCATCGTCGCATGCGCGCCGCGCACGACGAGG
>JBDTXU010000252.1:0-1839 GCA_040006055.1 Sphingomonas bacterium
GCTTCCTGGTTGTGATAGACGATCAGCTCCATGCCGCTCTCTTTCGCCATGCGATCGCGCAAGCGGTACATGTCCTGGAACTTCCACGTCGTATCGACATGCAGCAGTGGGAAAGGCGGCGGCGAGGGATAGAAGGCTTTCTGCGCAAGATGCAGCATCACGGCCGAATCCTTTCCGACCGAATACATCATCACCGGCCGCTCGGCCTCAGCCACCACCTCGCGCATGATGTGGATCGCCTCAGCCTCGAGCCGTTCCAGATGAGTCAGTGTCTTCGCCATCGTTCAATATCTCCGCGGGCTGCCTTCCCGGAAACGGGAGGCCCCGGCAAACAATCCATTCTTGGCAGGCCTAAGCCTGGATCAACGGGCCCCCATCTGGCTGTCGGCTCGCTACGGCAACGGTGATCTCGGCGGCTAGGCTAACAGAGCGCTGAAATCCATCCACGCGCCCCTGGTGGCGGCGATATGTCCTTTTGGCGGCGTTGTGGCACTATGCGCCGACTGCGACCCGCCGGGCGTCGCGCCCGTCACGCTAGCAAGGCCGCAAGACCGTGGATTTCTCGTTCACCCAGGACCAGCAGAATATCCGGGACGCGATCCTCAAACATTGCACCAAATTCCCCGACGAATATTGGCTCGAGCGCGATCGCGACGGCGTGTTCCCGGAGGACTTCTATCGCTCGCTGGCGGACGCGGGCTGGCTCGGCATCGCAATGCCCGAGGCCTGTGGCGGATCCGGACTTGGGATCACCGAAGCCGCGATCCTGATGCAGGCAATCGCTGAATCCGGCGCCGGTATGAGCGGCGCCTCTGCGGTCCATATCAACATCTTCGGGCTCCAGCCGATCATCCTGTTCGGTACCGAGGAACAGAAGCAACGTTCGATCCCGGGCATCATCAGCGGCGAGGACAAGGCGTGCTTCGCCGTGACCGAGCCCAATGTCGGCCTGAACACGACCCAGCTCAAGACGCGCGCCGAGCGGAAAGAGGGCGGCTATCTCGTCAATGGCGAGAAGATCTGGATCTCGACCGCGCAGGTCGCCAACAAGATGCTGCTGCTGGCGCGCACCACCCCGCTCGACCAGTGCAAGCGCAAGACGGAGGGGCTGTCGCTCTTCTACACCGATTTCGACAAGGCGAAGATCGAGACCCGGCTGATCCACAAAATGGGCCGCCACGCAGTCGATTCGAACATGCTGTTCTTCGAGGATCTGTGGATTCCCGAGGCGGATCTGGTCGGCACCGAGGGCGAGGGCTTCAGGATCATCCTGCACGGCCTCAATCCGGAGCGGGTGCTGCTCGCGGCAGAAGCGGTCGGGCTCGGGCGCGTGGCGATCCGGCGGGCGGCCCGTTATGCCCGCGAGCGGATCGTGTTCGATCGGCCGATCGGCCAGAACCAGGGCATCCAGCATCCGCTCGCGAAATGCTGGGCGCAGCTCGAAGCCGCCAATCTGATGGTGATGAAGGCGGCCACCCTGTTCGACAAGGGCGAGGAGTGCGGGGTCGAGGCCAATGCCGCCAAATATCTCGCCGGCGAATTCGGGTTCGAGGCGTGCCACACAGCGATGCTGACGCTTGGCGGCATGGGCTATGCGCAGGAATATCATGTCGAGCGCTATCTGCGCGAAAGCCTGATACCCAGGATCGCACCGGTCAGCCCGCACATGATCCTCAACTATCTGGCGGAAAAAGTGCTGGAACTGCCCAAATCCTATTAAGCACCATGCCGGGCAATATTGGCTGCCTGGATCAGGGAAGATCATGACGACAGAAATTGCACCGCTGAAGATGCGCTCCTGGCTGTTCGCGCCGGGCGACAGCGAGAAGAAGATGGAGA
>JBDTXU010000253.1:0-5882 GCA_040006055.1 Sphingomonas bacterium
TCGGCCGCTGCGCCAACTGCTGGAGATGCTGCATCTGCGCTTGTTGCTGCTGCGGTGTGAGGTTCTGAGTCGGACCGACGATCTGATCGATATTGGGCGGTTTGCCGGTGCCGAGGATCATCAGTTCGGCAAGGCCGTTATCGACTCCCTCGAGCCGCGCGACCAGACCGCCACCCGATCCCGGCAGGCCCGCCGCCCCGCCGATGCTGGTGGCGAGCTCGGCCGGACCGTGCATCGTCACGTCATAGGCGAGCGTGCGGAAGGCAGGCCAGCTCGTCGCGAGCGCAAGGACGACGCCGAGCTTCACCGCCGCCAGTACGCCGTCGCGCACATCGGGCACCTGGCCGAACAGCATGCGATAGCCGAACAGGGCGATGAAGATCGTCAGCATGCCCGTCATCGCGATCGCGATGATCGAACCGGGCGCGGCGAGCGCCTGATAGCCGCCCTGCCCGATCGCCTGCGCCTGACAATCGACATAGCTCAGCACACCGCTGAGAAAGGCGCCATCCGGGGAAAGCGTCGGGCATGCCATCAGGCACGCTCCAGCAAGCGCGGGATCCAGGCGGCGGGATCATCGCCGGTCTCGACGCGGATCTCGTCGAGCAGGCGCACGGTGCGTTCGCGGCCGGAGAGGATCGTCAGCAGATCGCGCTCCCCGGTCAGGTTGAGCCGCGCCACCACACTGTCGGCGCCATGCTTGATCAGAAAGCAGTGCGAATCGTCGGGGAGCGTGCGGATCAGCTCATATTCGTGCGGCGTCAGGCCGAAACCTTCGATATAATCGGAGGCGCGCGCCTTGGGGTTGATCATGAAGATCTGGGTTGCGGCCTGCTCAATGATCGCGCTGGCGATCTTGCTCTCGAGCGCGTCCTGGGCACTTTGAGTCGCGAAACCGACAATGCCGTTGCGCTTTCGGATGGTCTTTTCCCAATCCTTGATGCGGCGCACGAATACCTCGTCGTCCAGCGCCTTCCAGCCTTCATCGACGACAATGATCGCAGCCGAACCATCGAGCCGCTCCTCGACGCGGTGGAACAAGTACATCATCGCGGGCGTGCGCACCGCCGGATCGTCGAGGATCGCGGTCATGTCGAAGCCGACCGCCTCGGCGCTGAGATCGGTCAGATCCTCCTCATTGTCGAACAGCCAGGCGCGCTCGCCCTCGCCCCACCACGGCCTGAGCCGAGCCCAGAGATCGGCGGCATGCGGGCGGTGGCCGCCGCGGAAGAGCTCGGCGAGGTGGCGCAGCCGGCGATGCTCATGCGGCTGCGCGAAGTTGGCGTCGACCGCGTCCTTGATCTTGGCGACATCGTCGATATCGGCGCCGCCGGCGAGCTGGGCGACCCAGTCGATCAGGAACTGGCGGTTGGCTGGGTTGTCCTCGATCTGAAGCGGATTGAGCCCCGAAGGCGTGCCTGGCCTGAGCAAATCATAGCGCCCACCGATCGCACGGATGAAAAGCTCGGCGCCGCGATCCTTGTCGAAGAAGATGATCCTGGGGCGGAACTTGCGCGCCTGGGCGAGCAGGAAGTTGAGCACAACCGTCTTGCCCGAGCCCGATGGGCCGATGACGGTGAAATTGCCGAGATCGCCCTGGTGGAAGTTGAAATAATAGGGGCCGGCCGCCGTCGTCTCGAGCAGAGTGACGGCTTCGCCCCAATGGTTGCCGTCAGCCTGGCCGAGCGGGAAATTATGGCCGCTCGCAAGGCCCGCGAAATTGCCGGTCGAGATCAGGCCGCGCCGCGCGATATATTTGAAATTGCCCGGGAACTGCGCCCAGAAAGCGGGCTCTAGCGCAATCTCCTCGCGCACCGCGATGATGCCGAGATCGGAGAGCGCTGCCTGCACTTCCGCAACACCCGCATCGACCGCCGCCGGCGTATCGCCACGCACCGCAACCGTCATGTGATGCTCGCCGAAGCCGGCGCGCCCGGCGGCGACCTCGTCCTTTGCGCTCGACAACTCGCCGCGCAGGCTCACCGCCTCGTCCTCGGCTGAGCGCATCCGCCTGAGCGCGAGGTTCATCTTGCCGAGCGCAGCCTGGCGATCGACGAAACCAAAGGACTGCGAGACGGTCAGCTCGAACGGCAGCCGCAGCAATTCATCGAGCATGCCGGGCGCGGTCTGCGCCGGATAATCCTTGATCGAGACCAGCCCGACAAAGCCGCGCGGCGAGGCACCAGCCGGGCCGAGTTCGACGGTTTCCTGGCCGAAACTCACCCTGCGATAGGGCAGATATTGGCCCGCATCCTGGAGCGGCATCAGGACTGGCCGCATCTCGCCATTATAGAGCGTCGAGAGAAATTCGAGCGGTTCGGAACACACGCCCTGCCGCGTCTCGTACACGCCAAGCAGGCGCGGCGCGTAGCTGCCGAGCTGTGCCAGCAGCGCATCGCGCGCGCCATCGAGCTGGCGGAGTTCATTGGCCGAGGTTGCCTCGGCCGGTGTCGTCGCGCGGCCGAGAAATCCGCGCACCCGGTCAGCGATGCCGACGCGACCCTGAAGCGGTCTCCGGATCAGCGTCAGGAACAGATCGTTGACATAGAGCTGCTTGCCCGCGAGCCGGCCCCGCCATGCTGCATCGAGCTGGCCTGAGAAAGCATCGGGAAACTCAGCCGGCAGTTCGACATCAGCCCGCCTGCGCACGACATGATGGTAGAGCGCGAAACGCGACGATCCGATCGCCTGCAGCATCGCGTCGCGGAGCACCTTGCGATAGTTGATCTCGTCGGTGTCGGCGGTCTCGAACAACATGCCGCGCAGATGGATGAACTGCATGAGCAGCCCGTCGCGCGTCTCGATCGTGTGATCGTTGACGTGCCGCGCATAGGGAAGATGGGCCCCGGCGAACTTCTCGCGGGCGATGGCCCGCGGGTTCTGGGTCAGGGGCGGTAGGAGTTGCATCGCCAGATCGCGTAGTTGCGCACGCGTGGGCAACGGCTCAGCTTGATCAGCCACAGGTCAATGATGCGCGGCTCCCGCACGCACAGCACCACGCCGACAAGATGGACGATCAACGCGACCGCCAGCACCCAGAAAGCGTGGAAAATCAGGAACAACTCAGTCGCGATGACGCCGTTGACCACGAAATAGCTGTAGGTGACCCCCGCGAACATCTGCGGCCGCGTGAGCGCGACGAACAGGGGATCGCGCTCGAGCCCGTTCACGGATCAGTAGCCGGCGCTGGCTGTGGACTGGATGCCCGCGACGATGCTCGCCGCCCCGAACAGGATGAAGCAGCCGAGGATCACGGTGGCGCCGTAGCGCCAGTTGATCCGCCCGGTGAGCATCAGGAAACCGACCGATGCGACCGCGATCACCGCGACCACGGTCGCGACCGTGCCGAGCAACGTGCCCTCGAGCCAGCGCACGGCGGACACGATCGCGCCTGACCCTTGCGGATCAGCGAGCGAATCCTGCGCCATCGCCGCAGTCGCCTGGACGGATGCCCAAAGCGCAGCCAGCACACCGGCCCCGCGTAATCTCTTCCCGTTCAACCCGTACATCCCCGCGTAACCGTCTGATTCGTCCCGCGAGACATTGCGCGTTCGCAGGACGCTTGCCAACCGCTTTTGCCTCCGCTGCCAGCGCAGCGTCGGGACGCCAAATCAGCGGGCCGACAGCGCGCGGATTATAGCTATCTGCGCGACAGAGCCGGGTCAGATTTCCCTGTTCCGCGCGAATAACAGGGAATTTTTTCTTTTTTTCCTGACGCGAGATTTATACTTTACATTAAATTCAATGACTTACAGATTTCCGCTTTTCAGGAACAGGGAATTTGGCCGGATTAACAGGGAAATTTCGCGTCGGAACAGGGAATTTCCCTCCCGAGGGAAAGCATGTCGTTGAGCATCGGTATCCTCGTGAGAAAGAGCAGAGCCGATTCCAATAACGTCCCGGCCTGTTGCGACAGTGCCGCAAAGCTCCGTCCTGTTGAATCAGTTCGCGCCCTTCCCGCTCGCCTCTCGTAAAAGGTTGGCCGCAGCCTGCCGCTGGTCAGCCCGCGTCAATCGCGGCGACAGGAAATGGACTGCGGCGAGCGCGACGAAATAGGCGCAGCCGGCGACGATGAAGATCGGCGTGTAGGTGCCGACCTTGTCCAGGATCTGCCCGATATAAAGCGAGAAGATCATGCCTCCGATCGCGCCGACGGTGCCCCCGATGCCGATCACCGAACCCACCGCGCTGCGCGGGAACAGATCTGACGGCAGCGTGTAGATATTGGCCGAGAAAGCCTGGTGCGCGGCGGCCGCGGTGCCGATGATGAGCACGGCCAGCCACAGATTGTCGACATATTGCGCGAAGAAGATCGGCGTGACGAAGATCGCGCAGACCAGCATCGTCGATTTGCGGGCGAAATTGACCGTGCGCCCGTTCTTGATCATCCGCGACGACGCCCAGCCACCGAGCACGCTACCGACATCGGACAGAAGATAGACCGCGACCAGAGGCGGCCCAAAGGTCTTGAGGTCGAGGCCGTAGCGTTTGCCGAGAAAGTCGGGGAGCCAGAAGATATACATCCACCAGATCGGATCGATGAAGAATTTGCCGAGCGCAAAGGCCCAGGTTTCCCGCAGGCGGAGCAGGCTGAACCAGCCAACCGGCTCGACCGGATCCGCCGGGTCGCTCTCGATATAAGCGAGCTCGCTGGCCGAAACCCGCGTCGATTGAGTTGGGTGGCGATAGATCGCGACCCAGGCCACCACCCAGACCAGGCTCGCCACGCCGGTGATGACGAACGCCATCCGCCAGCCATAAAGGGCCACCAGGAGCGGCACGAGCAGCGGCGTTATGATCGCACCGACATTGGCTCCCGCGTTGAAGATGCCAATGGCGAGCGCTCGCTCCCTGGCCGGGAACCACTCGGTCACCGCCTTGACGCCGGCCGGGAAGTTGCCCGATTCGCCGATGCCGAGGCCGAAACGAACCATGGCGAACTGCGTAACGCTATGGACTCCGCCATGCGCGATATGGGCGATCGTCCAGATGACGAAGGCAATCGCATAGCCGAAGCGCGCGCCGATCCGGTCGATAAGCTTGCCGAAACCGAGATAGCCGATGGCATAGGCAGTCTGGAACCAGAAGACGACGTTGGAATAGCCGATCTCGGTCCAGCCGATCTCGTCATGCAGCGTGCCCTTGAGCACGCCCAGCATCTGACGATCGACATAGTTGATCGCGGTCGCCGCGAAGAGCAGCCCGCAGATCACCCAACGATAATTGCCCGCCCGCTGGGCCGCAGCCGCAACCCCCGGCATCGACGTTTCAGCCATCATTCACTCCCGACCCGCCCCGTTTTCAGGAGGCTTTAATCATACAGCTTACGGCGAGGTCAGCACCGAAGCGCGCCTCGATCCGATCGCCGATTCCCACTGTGTGTACGCCGGTTACCGCGCCGCTGGAAATCCATTGTCCCGGCTTCAGCGCAATTTCCCGCTCGGCCATCAGCTCGAAGAGGAAGCGCGCCGCGCCGATCGGGCCGTCAAGCATGTCGGCCGCCTTGCCGCTGCCGATGGCCTTGCCGTCGATCGTGACCGAAAGCGGCCAGCTCTCGATCTCGGCATTCCGCCAGTCGGGGATCGCCGCGCCGACGACGAGGCCGTTATTGTTGCCGAAATCGGAGACGGTCACCGCGGCGCCGAGATCGTTGATTGCGGCCAGCGGCGAGCTGGCGATCTCGATGCCGATATGGACCGCGTCGATCAGCGCCGCAGCTTCTTCATGCGTGAAGTGAGACTTGCCGGCGGGTGGCGTAGCCCCGATCCGCAACAGGAACTCGGCCTCGGCCGCAGCGAAACCGCCGACAAACACTGGCATCGCCACGGGATCCGGACCTGCCGCGATGATCTGGCGCGTGAAGATCGGCCCCGCAAGCCGAT
>JBDTXU010000254.1:0-8072 GCA_040006055.1 Sphingomonas bacterium
TCGGCTCGGCCTTCGTCAACGACTTCAACCTGCTCGGGCGGACCTATCATGTCACCGCCCAGGCCGATGCGCCGTTCCGCAACACGACCGCCGATATCGCAAACCTGAAGACCCGGTCGAACTCGGGGCAGATGGTGCCGATCGGATCGGTTGCGACCTTCCAGGACAAGACCGGGCCATACCGCGTCGTCCGCTACAATCTCGCCCCTGCGGTCGAGGTCGATGGCGACACGGCACCGGGATTCTCCTCGGGCCAGTCGCTGGTGACGATGGAGAAGCTCGCCGATACGGTGCTGCCGGCCGGTTACACCCATGAATGGACCGGCATTGCCTATCAGCAGAAGCTGGCGGGCAGCACGGCGGGCCTCGTCTTCCTGATGGCGGTGGTGTTCGTCTTCCTGGTGCTGGCGGCGCAATATGAGAGCGTCACCCTGCCGCTGGCGATCATCCTGATCGTGCCGATGTGCCTGCTCGCGGCGATGACCGGCGTGAACCTGCGCGGCATGGACAACAACGTCCTGACGCAGATCGGGCTGGTGGTGCTGATCGCGCTTGCCGCGAAGAACGCGATCCTGGTGGTCGAGTTCGCGAAGCAAGCCGAGGAGCAGGACGGGCTCTCACCGGTCGAAGCGGCGGTGCGCGCCGCGCAGACCCGGTTGCGGCCGATCCTGATGACGAGCTTCGCCTTCATCCTCGGCACCGTGCCGCTGGTGCTGGCGACCGGCGCCGGCTCCGAGCTTCGCCAGGCGCTGGGGACGGCGGTGTTCTTCGGGATGATCGGGGTCACTGGCTTCGGACTGCTCTTCACGCCGACCTTCTATGTCGTGTGCCGGGCGCTGGCGCTGAGGCTTGCCAGCCTCCGCCGTCGCCGTCCGGCAGCCCATGAACCCAGCCTTCAGCCCGCCGAATAAGGACGCGGAACCATGAAACGCCTGTACCTCACCTCACTCTCGGCGCTTGCCCTGTCGGCCTGCGCCGCCGGCCCCGACTTCAAGGCGCCGATCGGGCCGCCCAAGGCGACCGGCGCGTTTATCGGGAGCGCCAACCCGGCGGTTTCGACCGCTGCGGCGAACGACACTTGGTGGCACCTCTACAACGACCCGGTGCTCGATCAGCTGGTGGCGGATGCGCTTGCAGCCAATACCGATATCCGGGTGGCGGTTGCGCGGCTCGACAAGGCTCGCGCGAGCTTGCGCGAGACGCGGTCGGATCGGCTGCCCCAGGCGAATATCGGCTCGAATGGCGGCTATGGCCGGACGGCCGAAAGCCAGCGCCTGCCCGGCACGCCGGCCGAGGGTGCGTCCTATGATGTCGGCCTGAACGTCTCCTATGAGGTCGATCTGGCCGGCCGCGTCCGGCGCAGCATCGAGGCAGCGCGCGGCGATGTTCGCGCGGCCGATGCCGATGCGGACGCGGTTCGGGTGTCCGTCGTCGCCGCGACGACGCGCGCTTATGTCGATGCCACTTCCTCAGCCGAACGGCTTGAGGTGGCGAAGCGGATCGTCGAACTGCTCGACAAATCGGCGATATTGACCGGCAAGCGGGTCGATGCGGGCCGGGCCGAGAAGCTCGACCTGGTGCGCATCACCACGCTCCGCGACCAGCGCGCCGCGCTTGTTCCGCAGATCGAGGCTGAGCGCCAGGCGGCCTTGTTCCGGTTGGCGACGCTGACTGGCCGCGCCCCTCAGGACCTGCCCCCGATTGCGGCTGAACGGACGACCACGCCCCGGCTCGACCAGCCGATCCCCGTGGGCGATGGCGCCGGGCTGCTCGCCAGGCGCCCCGATGTCCGGGCCGCCGAACAAAGGCTGGCGGCGGCGACAGCGCGCATCGGCGTCGCGACGGCCGATCTCTATCCGCACATCTCGCTGGGTGGATCGGTGGGCGCGAGCAGTGCTTCGCTGAGCGATCTGTTCACCGGCGGCGCGCTGCGTTGGCTGGTCGGGCCGCTGATCAGCTGGTCGCTGAACCAGGACGCGGTGCGCGCTCGGATCGCCGGGAGCCAAGCCGACAGCCGTGCTGCGCTCGCTCAGTTTGACGGGACCGTGCTTGGCGCGCTGGAAGAGATCGAGACTGCGCTCTCAACCTATCAGCAGGAGCTGCGGCGCCACGCGGCTTTGGTGTCGGCGCGTGACGGTGCCGCTGCCGCCGCGCGCATCACGCGGGCGCGGCAGCGCGAGGGGCAGATCGACTTCCTCGAAGTGCTCGATGCCGAGCGGACCTTTGCTGATACGGATGCCGATCTCGCTGCGTCGAATGCGCGGATCGCGGGCGCGCAGGTCGATCTGTTCCGCTCGCTCGGCGGCGGGTGGGGCAAGGATGTGAAGGTGGCGAGCCGCTGAGTAGTGGCGCTAGGCCAGCTCAGGCCAGGCGCTCGCCTCAGCGATCGCGGCGTAGATAGCGTCCAGATCACCATCGCCGATGCAATAAGGCGGCATGACATAGATTGTGTTGCCGAGCGGCCTGAGGAGCAGGTCGCGCTCGCGGAAAAAAGCGAGCAGCTTCGGGCCGAGCTGCGAGAGATAGCTGCTCGCCGCGTCGCCGAGCTCTAGCGCTGCGATGGTGCCGATCGACCGCGCGTTTCTCACCGCCGGGTGGCCGGCGATTGCTGTCAGCCGCTTGCGTTGACGGGCGCTGAGATCGGCGACCCGCGCCAGCACAGGCTCTTCGCGCCAGATGGCGAGATTGGCGTTGGCGGCGGCGCAGGCGAGCGGGTTGGCGGTGTAGCTCGATGAGTGGAAGAACATCTGCGCGCGGTCAGTCGACAGGTGCGCCGCATAGATCATCTCGGTTGCGAGGGTGACGGCGAGCGGCACCGCGCCGCCGGTCAGGCCCTTGGACAGGCAGAGGATATCGGGCACCACATCCGCCTGTTCGCAGGCGAGCAAGGTGCCGGTACGGCCCCAGCCGGTCATCACCTCGTCGGCGATGAACAGCACGTCGTGGCGCGCGCAGATCGCTCGCATCTCGGCGAGGATCGCGGCGGGATAGATCAGCATACCGCCCGCGCCGAGGATCAGCGGCTCGACGATGAAGGCCGCGGGCTTGTCGCGGCACGCCGCTTCAAGCGCATCGAGCGTGGCTTGCTCCTGCCCGGCGGCGGGGAACGGCACGGTGCCAACGTCGAACAGCAATGGCGCATAGGCCCGGTTGAACACGCCGCGCGCGCCGACCGACATCGCGCCGATCGTATCGCCATGATAGCTGTGCTGCATCACCAGGATGCGGCCGCGCGGCTCGCCGCGATTGGCCCAATAGCCGAGCGCCATTTTCAACGCGACCTCGACGCTGGTCGAGCCTGAATCCGAAAAGAAGACGCGCGTGAGGGCCGGCGGCATGATCTCCACGAGGCCCCGCGCCAGCGTCTCGGCGGGTTCGTGAGTCCAGCCGGCGAAGATGATCTGGTCGAGCTGCGCTGCCTGTGCGGCGATCGCCTCCATGATCCGGGGATGGCGATGGCCGTGCGTCGTCACCCACCAAGACGAGATGGCATCGACGATCCGCCGGCCATCTTCCGTGTAGAGTCCCGCACCTTCAGCATGGGTGACGAGCGGGATCGGCTCTCCGAGGCCGTGCTGGGTGAAGGGGTGCCAGACGGGGGACCCGCTCACCGAAAGTCCTCCACGTCGAAATTCTCGAGGAATGCGGCTTGGAGAGTTCCTGCGTCGAGCTTCTCCAGGTGCGGGAGCCGGCCAAGCCGTCGCACGTCGCCGATGCTCGCGATGGTCGCTTCGCTGTCCTCCACCGCATCGCCGACGAAGGCGATGCCGAGGATCGGTACGCCGCGCGACCGCAAGGCTTCGATCGACAAGAGGCTGTGGTTGATCGTGCCCAGGCGAGTCCGCGCGACGAGCACCACTGCTTGCCCCCAGCGCGCGAACAGATCGGCAAAGAGCAGATCGCGCGTAACGGGCACGAGGACGCCGCCCGCTCCTTCGATGATCAACGGGCCATGGATAGCCGGAAGCGTGAGCCGGTCGATCTCGATCTCGACGCCATCGATCTCGGCGGCTCGGTGCGGCGAGCAGGGGGTTTGCAGGCGGTATGCCTCAGGGAGGATTTGCGCTGGTGGTAGGCCGCTTAGTGTGGCCACTGCGAGGGCATCGCCGCCCCCTTCCATCCCGGCCTGAACCGGCTTCCAATAGGATGCGTCGAGCGCTCCGGCGAGCGCGGCGGCGAACACGGTCTTGCCGATATCGGTGTCAGTTCCGGTGACGATGATCGTCGGACCGCTCATCCGAGCGCCGCCGCGACCGCACCGCCGAGTGCCTCAATCTCCGCCAGGGTGACATTGAGCGTGATCGAAATACGCAAGCGCGAGGTCCCCGCCGGCACCGTCGGCGGCCTGATGCCGCGCACGTCGAAGCCGGCCGCCTGCACCGCCGCTGCGACGCGCATCGTCAGCGCATCGTCGCCCAGGATCAACGGCAGGAGCTGCGAGCCGCTCGGCACGACGCCGCTCGGCGCCAGGGCTCGTTCGGCAGCGGCGACCAGTGCCCATAAACGCTCGCGCCGCTCGGGCTCGTCGGCGACGATGCGCAGGCTTTCGCCCACCGCGCTCGCCATCAGAGGCGAGGGCGCGGTCGAGAAGATGAAGCCCCGGCCGCGATTGATCAGGAAATCGCGCACCACCATGGGCCCGCAGAGCAAAGCTCCCTCGCAGCCCAGCGCCTTGCCGCAGGTGCGCAGCGTGATGACATTCTCCCGGCCTTCGAGATGACCGGCGAGGCCGCGCCCATCGGCACCGAACACGCCGGTGGCATGGGCCTCGTCGATCAGCAGGAAAGCCTCGTGGCGCGCTGCGATGTCCGCAAGGGCATCGAGCGGGGCGCAGTCGCCGTCCATGCTGTACAGGCTTTCGACCGCGATCCAGGGGCGACCGGTACCGCCGCCACGACGCCAGCTTATGATCGCATCCTCAAAGGCTTGTGGATCATTATGCGTTACCGCCACGCATTCGGCGCGGCCGAGCTTCATCCCCTCATGCGCGCTGGCGTGGATCAGGGCGTCATGGACGACCAGGTCGCCGCGTTGCGGCAGCGAGGCGAACAGGGCAGCGTTCGCGGCAAAGCCGCTCGAGAAGAACAGGGCAGCCTCTGCACCGAAGAAGCGGGCGGCCTCTTCCTCAAGCGCCTCATGCTCCTCGGCATTGCCGCGCAACAGCCGGGACCCGCCCGAACCGACGGGCACGCCGCGCGCAATGGCCAGTATGATTGCCTCGGCCAGGCGCGGCGCGGAGGCCAACGCGAGATAGTCGTTTGACGAGAAATCCACCCCGCTGCGCGGCGAAAGTGCGCGCAGGCGATCCCGCGCCGCGAGCCCGGCAAGATGAGCGTGATGGACAGCGAGCATCGACATGCCGCAGTCCGTTAGCCTGCCCGCGCGGTTTTGACGATCAGCAGTCGTGATAGCGCGCGATATATATGCCGGGGCGATGCGCCCGATCGGCCGCCTCAGTGGTGTCGGTCAGGTTCCTGGAGCGAGGTCCTGTTTGTGCGCATTCCATTCGCGCACTGCTTCTTCGATCTCGTCGGGCGTCACTTCCCGCGTTTCGCTTCTGATGCTGAAGGACGCGCGCAGTTCCGGATCGAACGCGAGATAGCCCGCTGCCATGACGATGAACGGCCCCCGCGCGATGACTGTCTCCCACGAGCGCCGCCCTGGATGCGTGGTATCCCCCATCTTGCGATACAGCATCGCTGGTTCATTCATCGTGATTCGAGGCACAACTCCACACTGCGCGACCTTCCCGCCCAAGACAGAGCTCTGGTCGACTGCCAAACAACTCATATCGTAGTTCGTTCCGCTATATTGGGCAGTTAAGACTTGCATCGACGAGTCATCCCTCTGAACCGAACCAACCGACGAGCTTCATTCCTTACCGACGCAGCGTGGGCACCCATTTTGCCAGCAGATCGAACGAGAGCGGCACATCGAACTTGATGCCGGCATGGTCCTGATCCTGCCAGCGGACCACGCCGGCGATCGGCGGCAGGCCGTTTGCCATGAGGATAAGCTTCTGCCCCAGCTCGCCGGGCTCGGGCGGGCTGATGCTCGCTCCGCCCTGCGAGATGTTGCACAAAGTGACGAACCGATACTGAGTCCCCACCCTGATCCGGGCACGCACCTCTATCCCGACGCGCGGCGCGCGTTGCGGGACGGGCGCATGAACCTCGCCGGAAAGAATGCTGACCGGATCCACATGCTCATCGAAGCCGATCCCGGCCACGCCCTCGCGGCGCCACAGAATCTTGCCGGAAATTCGGTGGCCGGAGCTGATCTCGGCATGGACGGGATCCCCGACCTCAAGCTCGGAATAGATGTGCGCCATCATGCCGCCGGCGGAGATATTGCGCACGAGGCAGAATTCTTCGCTGTGTGGCGTGCTCAACTTGGCCACACGCAGGACGGTGACATGACGTTGTTGATTGCGGCGATCACCCTTTGCCAAGGGTGTGCCGAAGAGCGGTTCTGTTGTTAGCTCATTGTCTTGAAACGAATCGAGCATCCGGGTGCCTCCAGCGAGCGACCACTTCGGTGTCCGCACTGCCCGCTAGGCCAGCCACCGCCCTCCCCCTACTTCATTTCAAAGCCCACCCGACGCTCATCATTGCCCCGATGTGCTTAGAATTCGTTAATATATCCATTTCCGTTCTATCTTGCGCCCATAGCGCACAGTGCAAAACCGCCATCAACTATACCGAGCCGCTCGTTGCGATGTAAACGTCCCGGGGCGCCTCCTCATTTGGCGCCTATCCGTCACTGAATGGGCGCGAATGGTCTTTACGCGGAGTAATGAATCGTAAATGCGTTAGTCAAGATTCTCGGCACGGCGGCCTTCGATCAGTCAATATCGCGTGAAATGGGCTGAAACTCGCGTTCGCAATACTCGAACCAGTCAAAGTCAGCCGGCTGGCCGCTCCCCGCAAGATCCTGACACGCCATGCCGACAAAAGCGCCAGTGAAATTGGGCTGGCCTGGTGCCGTAGCCTCGTCGGAGAGGATGCTGGCGTCGAACTGTTCGGGAAGCCAGGTCCAGTCGTCCGCACCTTCGACCCGGAAAGCGAAGCGAAGCCGATCGAAGTCGATCTCTGCGCGCAAGCTGATCGGGCCGGGCGGAATCGGGATCGGCGGCGTGAAGGCATCAGCCTGGGGCTGATCGGGCAGTACCGACATAACGCGGATATGCCTGCCGACGACATCGTCGTGTGACACGTGCAGATAATGGAATTTAGCCGTGTTGTAATAACAAACCAGGCCCGCCGCCTGCTGGAAATGCTCGGGCGCGAAATCCATCACGGTCGATACCGAACAGCAAAAAGCCTGGAGCCGGCGCGCAACCAGCGCCTGGGTGAACAGGCTGCCGATGGTCTCGCGGCCGTACAGGCGCAGATGCCCCGGGCGTTCGGTCAGGCTGAAAATGTCGCCCGGATGTGGCGTGCGCAGCCATTGGAAATCGATCGGCAGATCGGGGCCGTCAAAGTCCGTGCGCGCAGGTAGGTCCGCCAACGGGGTGGCCGGCAGACTGGGTGACGGCACTTCGATCGCCGGCAGGCCGTCCCCATCGACGGTGCGGAGCCAGCCATCATCGCCCCAGCGCATCGGCTGGATCGCGGTCTCGCGACCCAATGTGCAGCGCCCGCGATTGGGCAAGGGGCGGCCGCAGAGATAGACCATCCAGGGCTCGCCATCCGGCCCGTCGACGAGATCGGCATGGCCGGCACGCATCAAGGGCGCGTCGGGCCGGTCGCGTGCGGTCAGGATATAGGCATCTGGATGGAGCTCATAGGGCCCGAGCAAGGTGCGCGAGCGCGCCATCGTCACCGCGTGATTCCAGCCGGTGCCGCCTTCAGCGGTGATCAGGTAATAATAGCCGTCGCGTTTGTAGAGATGCGGCGCTTCGGTAAGTCCGAGCGGCGTGCCGGCAAAGATCACCGTCCGTTCGCCGACCAGTGCGCGTACCTCAGGGGAATATTCCTGGCAGACAATCCCGGCGAAGCGGTTCTTGCCCGGCCGGTGATCCCACAGCATGTTGACGACATATTTGCGGCCATCGTCATCATGGAACAGCG
>JBDTXU010000255.1:0-3035 GCA_040006055.1 Sphingomonas bacterium
TCGACCGCCGGCTCGCCGACATCGAGATGATGTACACCAGCCGCAACAGCCGCCTGGCCGACGAAATCGACAGCCTGCGCTGACCGCCCTCGCGCCCAACCGCACTGTCGAACAGGGAGAAATTTAATGACTTGGGGTGGACCAGGCTTCGTGATCGCCCTCATCGCGATTTCCTATGCCGGCTGGATCATCAACAACTGGGTCCGCGCCCGCCACGGCTATCCACTGGAGGATGAGTGGTCCGGCAAGACCGCGAAGGGGGATCCCGACGCGGAGCGCAAGATCCAGTTGCTCACGACGGAGAATGAACGCCAGGCTGGGCAGATCAGCCGGCTGGAGGAGCGGATCGCAGTGCTCGAACGGATCGCCACCGATCCAGCCGAGCGCACCGCCCGCGAAATCGACGCGCTGCGCTAAACGCCAGCGCCAAGGAGGAAATGATGCACAGCGATCAGTTATTCGTTCTCACGATCATCGCTCTCGCCATCCTGGGCGGTGTCGCGAAGATGTGGGTGAGAGCGCGGCACGGTTACCCGATCGAGGACCGCAACAGTCGGCGCAACCGCCGCCGCAACGGCCTTGTCGATGACGCTGGCCCAGAGCCCGACCGCAAGATCCACCTGCTTTCAGCCGAGAATGAGCGGCTGGTCGGCCAGGTTTCCCGCCTCGAGGAGCGGATCGCCGTCCTCGAACGCATCGCCACCGACCCCGCCGAGCGCACAGCTCGCGAGATCGACGCCCTTCGCTAAAGACTGAGGAATATCGAAATGAACCCTTCAATCGTTTTCCTGATCCCGATCCTTGGCATCTCGGTCGGTCTTGTCGCGGTCATTGGTGGCGTCATCGTCAAGCCATGGCTCGCCCACCGCGAAAAGCAGATGGAACTCGAAGCCAGGATGATTGCCGAGAAGGCAGCGCAATATGCGGCCCATACCGGCGGCCTCGAACAGCGGGTGCGTGTGCTGGAACGTATCGTCACTGACCGCGGCATCGATGTCGCCGACGAGATTGAGAAGCTCCGCGATCAGCCACCGCTCAACTGAATTCAACCCTACCTGATTTACGTACAAGGATTGTAACATGCTTATCTTCATGGGAATTTTGGCGCTCTTCACTGCCGGCGCCGTGTACCTCACCGAGCGGGTGGACCGCCCCCGCCGCCGCCTCGAGCGTGAGGCTGCCCAACAGCGCTAAGGCCCCGGCAGGTTTCAGGACAAAGGGAAATAACCACATGAACGTCTTTGAAATGGTCGCTGTCGTCACCATCGTCGGTACGATCGGCAGTGTTTTGCGGGCCCGCTACGGCGTGGCGCGAGACAAGCACGGCAACGACGTCCCGCTTCGCGGCGACGAAACTGCCCAGGCCGAAAACCAGCGGCTGCGCGAGGAGCTTCGGGCCATGAAGGACCGCCTCGCGGTCCTCGAGCGGCTCGCGACTGACAACAATGACAGCGGCGCACGCCTCGATCGCGAGATCGAGAAGCTGCGTGACCGCGCGTGACCGAAGGAGCAGAGATCATGACCGATCCAAACTTCTACATCACCATGGCAACGGCCGCGCTGGCGGGGCTGGCCATGACGACCTTTGCCGCCCTCACCGGATGGCGCGGCTGGCTAGCGCTCAAGCACCAGGAACTGCATCACACGGGCGGCGATCTCCACCATCAGGAGCGCAACCTGCCCAACGCAAGCGCCAGGATCGAGATCGCTGACCTCAAGGAGCGCATCCGCAAGCTTGAAGCCATCGCAGCCGGGGTGGACCTCTAACGTCCACCCGGCTAGCGGGCGAGACATGCAAAGCCTCGCTGACCTGCAAGACGAATACAGCTTCCTCGACGCCGACGATCGATACCGCCTGTTGATTGATCTCGGCCGTGATCTCGAAGAGATGCCCGAGGCGCTGAAGACCGACACGACCCTGGTTCGCGGCTGCTCAGCCTCAGTATGGGTTTACCCGATGGTCGCCGGCGACGGCACGCTTCATTTCCTGGCGGATTCGAATGCAGCGATCACCAAGGGTATCATCGCTCTGGTATTGCTGACGGTGCAGGATCAGGCGCCCGCCGCAATCCTTGCAGCTGATATCGAGGCGGCCCTCGCCCCGTTCGACCTGAAAAACCAGCTCAGCTCGAACCGCACCCAGGGCATCCCCAACATGATCGCGTTGATCCGCGCGACGGCCGCGCGGTACGCGGGCTGAGCATTCCTCTGGCGAACCTGGCTACCGAGCCTCCCGCAACCCCAGCCCTATCGCCGCCGCGTCGATGTCAGCGCCCGCCTTCACCAGCAGCCACTCGCCCGGCGCATTGCCGTTGATCACGGCCACCGCCCCATTCGGGCAGACGCCGAGGCACTTCACCTCGACGATCCCGAGCGTGGCTTTGCGGCCCTTCTTCACACCGAGATGCTTGCGCAGCGCCTTGGCAAGTGGCGTTCGGCCCTTTGGCCCGAACCCGCCATCCAGCCGTTTCGAACATTTCCTGCAGACCAGCAGCGTATTCGACCAGTCCGAGCGGACCGATTTCAAACGGCGGGCTTCCATTGCCGCGCGTCCTCGGCGGCCTTGAGCACATCATAGGCGGCCTGGATCGCCTGGAAGCGCGCTGCCGCTTCCTTGTCGCCGGGACGGACATCGGGGTGGTTCGATTTGGCCAGGCGTCGCCAAGCGACGCGCACAGCATCGAAATCGGCATCGACCTCGAGCTCGAGCAATTCCAGCGCCCGCATTTCATCGCGCGAGCGGCTGCCGTCGCCCGGTCCCGCCCAGCCATGATGCCTGGATTCGGTATAACCGTCGGCGGTGCGGGTTTCGGCCGCCTCGCGCTCGGCGGCTTCTTCCGCGGTCAGGCCTTCGAAATAGTTCCAGCCGCGATTATATTCGCCCGCATGGGTCACGCAGAAATACCAGCGTTCCGGGCTGTTCGGCGATTTGGGCGCCGGGCAATTGCCGGGCTCGGAGCAGCCATGCCGGTCGCAGAGCCGCACCGTGGTCGCCTCGCTGCCGGCGCCATAGCCACGCCAGCGGGGAAAGCCCC
>JBDTXU010000256.1:0-1831 GCA_040006055.1 Sphingomonas bacterium
TACAGATTGGAAATGTCAGTGGACCCTCATGACATTCCCAACAGCCACGGAGACGATGATCACCGTCCCCGCCTTCGCTGCCTCATGCCCGGGCTGCGATAGCCCCCGATAGGTGTGACAAAATTATCCAACGGGAGCGCGCCGTTTTTCGGCCATTTCCCCTCGTGGAGCCCGCTTTCGAGCCCCGAAATCCGCGCCGAATTATGTCACACATCCAACATATTCGCCGCGAGCCCGCGCGCGCGATTCAACCCGTGCCCGGAATCGGCCATAGCGACACCGCGGACCGTCGGAAGGGCAGCGGCGCACGCCTTCCTGCGCGACGCGTCCAATGTGCCCGCTGGCCCGTACAAGCCATACGGCCAGCGCATGAACGAGATCGGGACGGCATGATAAGGATTGGTCGTTCCTCTGTTTGGCAAGCGTGCGACGAGCCGGGCGACCCGCGAGCCGAGCCAGTGCGCCGCTCGCAGCGGCACCGCTGTCAGGATTTGTCATGCACGGTGGCGGCGACTCCCGGCATATACGGGGCGAGCACATTGAGGGGGGAATGCATGAGCGGGTATCTTCACGGCAAATGGCTTGTTGCCGCGTCCGGCGCGGCGATCATGGCCATGGCCGGCACACCTGCCTGGGCGCAGGAGGCACCGGGTGCCGATATCGACCAGCTGATCGACGCATCGTCGGGTCCGGACGGCGCCGTGACGGTGGCGCACAGCCAGGCCGGCCAGGGCGACCTGACCGGTGCCGCGGCCACGCTCGAACGCGCCCTGCTCGATGCGCCGCCGCAGCGCGTCGTGGCGGCCCGGCTCTATTACATCGCCATCCTGTGCCAGCTCGACGACCATGAGCGCGCCACGATCGAGACTGCGCGGCTCCGGGGCCTGGAGGTCGGCGATGCCGCCTGGGGCGAAGTGCGGACTGCCTGCGGATCGATCGAACCGCCGGCCGGAGGCGCCACGCGCTCCGATGGCGTAAGCGGCGAAGTCGCCATGGGCATCGCCTATGACAGCAACAGCTATGGCGCGCTGCTCACCCAGTTCGATCTCGGCCTGCCCGCAATCCGTGAAGGCGGGTTCGCTTTCATCGCCTCGGCGCAGGTCAATGGACGCAGCACCACCGGCACCGGCTTTGTCTATGGAGGGCTGAGCGCGCTCACCAAGGACAGCATCTCGGGGCCGAGCCTCGACTATCAGCTCGCCACGCTTCGCCTCGGCTATGGCCAGCAGCTCGGCAATGTCGAGCTCTCGGCCGGACCAGTCGGTCGTTATGCGCGCATCAACGGCGACGGTTTTTTCGGCGAGTATGGCGGCCAGGCCGAGATCGCCTTTGCCGGCGAGGGCAGCCGCGTCGCGCTGCGCGGAGAGATCGTCCATCAGGATTATGCCGGCTCCGCCCCAGCCTTTTCACGCGACGGCACGCGGTTCGATCTTGCGCTTGATTATCAGGGCCAGCCCAGCCCCGGGCTGAACTGGATCGTTGGCGCCGCCTTCGAGGACAAGACCGCCGTGACGAGGCAGCTGGGCTATACAGCCGGGCGCGCCTATGCGGCGGTCCGGGTCCCGATCGACACGCGCGGCACCTATGCCGGCCTGTCCACGACGATCCGGCACCTCGCCTATCGCGCTGATCTGCTCGGCAAGCATCAGATCGAGACCCGCTATTTCGCCCGTGCCGCGATCGGCACGCCGATCGCGGCCGGCTTCGATGTCGAGGCGGCGGTCAGCTACACGCGGCGCGACTATAATCAGTCGAGCCATTTGCTGGATTATGACAATGTCGGCGGCGAGCTTCGTCTCGTCTGGCACTTCGGTTGAGGAACGGACAGATG
>JBDTXU010000257.1:0-5558 GCA_040006055.1 Sphingomonas bacterium
CTGCTCGACCTCGACGACCTCCAGGCGATGCTGGTCAGCTGCGGCGAGCGCGCCGACGAACTCACCACCACGTACGGCAATGTCACGAAGCAGAGCATCGGCACGATCCAGCGCTCGCTGCTCCAGCTTCGCTCCCAGGGCGGCGAGCATTTCTTCGGCGAGCCGGCGCTGGCGATGGCCGATTTCATCGGGCTCGACGACAGAGGCCGGGGCATCGTCAACATCCTCGCCGCGGACAAGCTGATGGCGAGCCCGAAGCTCTACTCCACCTTCCTGCTCTGGCTGATGAGTGAGCTGTTCGAGCACCTTCCAGAGGTCGGCGATCCCGACAAGCCGGTGCTCGTCTTCTTCTTCGACGAAGCGCATCTGCTGTTCGACGCGGCCCCCAAGGCGCTGCTCGAGAAGATCGAGCAGGTCGTGCGGCTGATCCGTTCGAAGGGCGTCGGCATCTATTTCATCACGCAGAACCCGATCGATATTCCCGACACGGTGGCGGGGCAGCTCGGCAACCGGGTGCAGCATGCACTCCACGCCTTCACGCCGCGCGACCAGCAGGCGGTGAAGTCCGCCGCCGAAACATTCCGCGCCAATCCGGGCGTCGATGTCGCGACCGCAATCACCGAGCTGAAGGTCGGTGAGGCTCTGGTCTCGCTGCTCCAGCCGGACGGCGCGCCCGCGCCGGTCGAGCGCGCGCTGATCAAGCCGCCCCGCTCGCGGGTCGGTCCGGTGACGCCGGCCGAGCGCAAGGTGATGATCGACACCGATCCGATCGGCGCGAAGTACGACACGCTGATTGACCGCGAATCCGCCGAGGAGTTGCTCTCCGCCAAATCGCAGGAAGCGAGCGCCGCTGCCGCCGAGGCTGCCGCGAAGACCGAGGCGGACAAGGCGACGGCGGCGCAGGCGAAGGAGGATGCCCGCGCCGCCAAGGATGCGGAACGACAGCGCCTTGCCGACCAGCGCGAGGCTGATCGCCAGGCGCGCCTCGCGGCGCAGCAACAGCGTGAGGCGGAGCGTGCGGCCGCGAACTCGCCATGGAACCGGATGGCCACGTCGGCCGCGCGATCGGCGTCATCGGCAGTTGGGCGTCAGGTCGCGAACCAGGTTTCGAAAGCCGTATTCGGCTCGTCGCGTGGCGCGGGGGCCGGGATCGTCGGCGGCCTGGTGCGCGGGATCCTCGGCGGGTTGTTCAAGGGGCGGTAAGCCGGACATGGCGCGGCCTGCCGTCCCAAGGACGACAGGCCGCGCACGCCACTTTGCAGCGCACTGGCTTTAGAAGTTGATCCGGACCCCGCCGGAATAGCGGCGGCCGAACCGCTCCCATTCGATCGTCTGGGCCGTGCTGGTCGGGCTGGCCGTGCCGGTCGCGGTGAGCAGATTGCCCGGCTCCGAATAGCGGCGGCCCGGCTGGTTGAGCACGTTCGAGACATCGGCATAGATCTCGAAATTCTTCGTGATGGCGTAACGGGCCGAGATGTCCATTTCGTCGTCCGCCGCCCAATAGGTGTCGCCGGCATCGGTCAGGTCGTCGGCGATGCCGTCGAGCCAGGTGCTGCGGCGCTGGTACTGCACGCGCAGAGACAGGCCGTATTTCTCGTAATAGGCGCCGACATTGTAGATCAGGTCGGAGGTGCCGGGCAGCCGCACCTCGCGCGCGGGAACGGTGCCGATCGCGGGCTTGGTCACTTCGCTGTCATTGACGGTGAGGTTGGCGGAGATGCCGAACCCGCCCATCCAGCCGGGCAAGCCGAGATCGCTGGTCCAGGGCTCGATCTGCAACTGTGCCGCCACTTCCGCGCCGAACACGCGCCCGTCGCCGCCATTGGTGATCCTGGAAAAGTCATAGCCCGAACGAATATTCACGCCGCTGTCCAACTCGACAGATCCGAACTTCCGGGTCTGACGATACAGAACGTCCTTGACCTTCTTGTAGAATAGGCCGGCCATCAGATAGCCCTGTGGGCGCACATACCATTCGAAATAGGCGTCAAGGCCATAGGCGCGTTCCGGCTTCACGTCGGGGTTGCCGCTCGAGATCGTCTGGTTGGAGTCGCTTATGACGATGTTCGGACGGAGCTGGTCATAGTCGGCGCGCGCGGCGCCCGAGTTGAACGAGAGACGCAATTTCTTGGTGTCATCGACGTTGAAATTGAGGTGCAGGCTAGGGAAGAACAGCGTCTGGCTCGACTCTGCGGTCACCAATCCGCTTGGGGTCGTGCCAACCAGCTTGATCGCCTCGCCGCTGTTTTTCAGATGCTCGACGCGCACCCCGCCGAGGACCGAGCCCCAGTCATACTTGACCGTGCCCATTACGAAGCCGGCATAGACCTGCTCGCGCACGCGATAATTATTGGCCGTGTTGGGCGCGAAGGTGAAGTTGGCGCGGGCGGCCTCGGAAACGGCGCGCATCTTGTCGGTGTCGAAATAGTGGAAGCTATAGCCCAGCGGAATCTTGCCGGCGAAGGGGTCGTTCAACGCGAACTGGTTGAAGTCGTTCGGCAGGCCGACCGTGGCGAACTGTGCCGCGCGCGTGGCGGAATCGGACCCGAGCAGGATCTGTTGCTCGTCGGCGACCTTGGTGCGCTGATCGAACTGAAAACCGGCTTTGATCACGGCCTCGCCGCCGAACAGCGCGACGTTGTGCGAGAGGACGAGCTTGCCGGTATAGGCATCGGTCGTATCGACGGCCTCAAGCACGGTGAAGGACGATGGCGGCTTGGTGAAGCTGTCGATCGCGGTCACTGGCGTGCCGGCCTGATAGCGGGTGGGCCCGCTCAGCTGCGTGGTGGTGAAGAGCGACAAGCGCGAATAATTCGGGTCGCTGAAATCATAGCTGACGGTGGGGCGCAGGGTGCGGGTGCTCGGGCTGTCCCAGGCGATTTCGCCGACCACAGAGCGATCGTCCTTGGACTGAGTGTAATTGCCCACCCAGGCGAGGTGCCAGCTGTCGCCGAAATCATGATCGCCGGCGAGCGTGTTGGTGAAGATCGACTGGCGGAAGGCTCGCAGGGTCGAGCGCTGGCGGATGTCGATGCCGTAGACCGTGCCCTTTTGCGGGGTGTTACCGATGCAGATATCGGCATAGCCGCTCGTCGTCGGGGTCGTGTTCACCGTCGTCGGGCAGGCGGCGGTGTTGGCGACGAGGTCGCCCTGGCGATCGTCGAGATCGAAGCGGTAGTTGTCGCGCGCCTCGTCGTCGGTGAAGATCGTGTAGATCGACCGCAGCGAGATGGTGTTGTCGGAATCGGGCTTGTAATCGACACGGCCCGAGACCGACCAGTTGCGGCGGGTCAGGCGGTACAGTTTGTTCTCGGCCTCATGCGCCCAAAAGCGCGTCTCGTTGCCGGGCCGCGTGTCCTGCGCGACACGCTCGTAATCCGTTTCGAAATTGTCGGTGATCATCGCGCGCTGATAATAGCTGCCCGAGAGCAGCACGCCGATTTCGCCGCCGCCCACATTGAAGCGATCGGACACGACGGCCGATCCTTCATACTGCTTGCGGTTACCGAGCTCTCCGATGCCGAAGCCGGCCTTGCCGGCAAAGTGAGCGCCCTTGTAGTCGAAGGCCGAGCGGGTGATGACGTTGACGTTGCCAGCGACCGTCTCGCCCGGCATTTCCGGGGTCACTGCCTTTGATACGACGATCTGCGACGCGATCGCCGAGGGAATCGAGTCGAAGCGCGCGTCGCGGCCCTCGGGGCTGACGATATTGATGCCGTCGAACGACAAGGTGGTCCAGTAATTGGGCGCGCCGCGCAGCGAGATGTAGCGCGCCTGGCCCTGATCGCGCTCGACCGCCACGCCGGGCAGGCGCCCGGTCGCCTGAGCGATGTTCTGGTCGGGCAGGCGGCCAACGCTGTCAGCAGCGGCGACCGTGACCAGCGAATCGGAATTCTTCTGCACGGCAAGGGCGGACGCTTCCGATTCGGCGATCGGGCGCGTGCCGGTGACGACGATATCGGGCCTTTCTTCGCTATCGGATGACGGTTTGGCGGGCGCCGCTGTTGGCTGCTCCTCCGCCCATGCGGTGGAGACAGGCAGCAGCATCGCGGCAACAGCGCAGCCTCCCAAAAGCATTCCCTTGCGAATCATCTTGGCCCCCTTTGGCGATCGAAATTGACCGGACATGCCGCACGTGCGAACGGCCGGCTCGTCCCTGCCGATAGGAGTCGAACATGTCGTTGAGAGTTGATTTTTGTTACATTTCAATGACATTTTTACTGCTTTGCGGTTGCGCCCAGAGGGAGATTCCGGTCGCGACACGGATGGCGAGCGCACTACCGGCTGTGCCCGTCCAGGCATCGGCGGAGACCGAGGCGGTCGCCACCGCCAATGCTGATGCGGCGGACGACCCGGCGATCTGGCGCAATGCTGCAAAGCCGGCGGAGAGCCTGATCATCGGCACCGACAAGAAGGCCGGGCTTTATGTCTATGGCCTGGACGGCAAGGTCCGGGACTTCCACGACGCCGGCCGGGTCAACAATGTCGCGCTTGCCGAGCATGACGGCCGGATTATCGTCGCGGCCAGCGACCGTAACGATCCGCTCCATGCGCAGGTCGCGCTGTTCACGCTCGATCCCGTAACAGCGAAGCTGACCGCGCTCGGCCGGGTCGAGGCCGGCACGGGGGAGGCGTACGGCATGTGCCTCTATCGGTCGCCGACCGCGCTCTACGCCTTCATGGTCGCGAAGGACGGCACGATCCGCCAGCTCGCGCTCGACGTAACGGGCGCGACGCCCAAGGCAGCGATCGTGCGCACGATGAAGCTCGCGACCCAGTCCGAAGGCTGCGCGGTCGATCCGCGTACCGCGCGCCTTTATGTCGCCGAGGAGGACGTCGGCCTGTGGCGCTTCGATGCGCGCGCCGACGGCCCGGTCGAGCCGGTTAAGATCGCCGCCGCCGACGGCAAGCAGATCGTGGCGGATGCCGAAGGCGTTGCGATCGCGCAGGAGGGCGATAACGGCTACCTCGTCGTCTCCAGCCAGGGCGACAATGCCTATGCCGTCTACCGTCTCGCCGACGATTCCTATGTCGGCCGTTTCCGCATTGTCCCCGGCACGTTCGGCTCGACGGAAGAGACCGACGGCATCGAGATCGCAACTGGTGATTTCGGGCCCGCTTTCCCCGACGGCATCATGATCGCGCAGGACGGCGCGAACCCGCCCAGAGCGCAGAACTTCAAGCTGGTGCGTTGGGGGCAGATCAAGGCAGCGCTGGGCTTGTAAGCGGCGCGGCCCGAGGCGTAGGCTCGCCCTTCGGCATGCAACAAAGGACTCGTACGATGGACGCCACTCTCGATCTTCATCAGGATTGGGGCGCCGCCGGCGAAGCTGAGCTGGCCGATGTGATTGAACTCCGACGAGCGATCCATGCCGATCCCGAGATCGGCCTCCACTGTCCGCGCACCACCGAGAAGATCAAGGCGGCGCTCGCCGGCCTGCCGCTCGAATATCGCGACAGCACGTCCACCACCGGGTTCGTCGCGATCCTGCGCGGCGGGCGGGACAATGGCCGCACCGTGCTGCTGCGCGGCGACATGGATGCGCTGCCGATGCAGG
>JBDTXU010000258.1:0-1955 GCA_040006055.1 Sphingomonas bacterium
GGTGCAACCCTCAGTGTTCGTAGGCGTCGATCAGCGCGCCGACATAATCGGGGTCACGGCCGGTGAGTTCGGCGGCGGGGCGGGCGCGGGCGATCTTGCGGCTCTCAGGGGTGCCATAGACGAAACCATAGACCGGATAGCTGGTGCTCCCGAGCCCGTCCATGTCGCGGTACCAGACCCGAACCCGGCTCCAGTCATTATCCTCGGAAACATCGGTGAGTGTCACGTCCTGCTCGGCATGGCCGCGCTCGCCGTCGATCCGCGACCAATTGGCATGGGTGACCATCGCGACTCGCGAGGTGACGACCCGGCTGATCACGGCGACATGACCTAGCGGCAGGCGCCCGGTTCGCGCAAAGACGATGACCGCGCCCGCACGCGGCGCGTCGCCGCGCTTGTAGCGGCCATCGGCCTGGTCCCACCAGGTCCAGGCGTCGCCATAGATCTGGATGCCGGATGCGGCGCGGGCGAAGGGAACGCATTCGCCGACATAATCGAGCAGCGAACTCGCACGCGCCGGGGCCATGGCAAAAGCCGCACCCGCAAGTGCGATGGCTGAGACGAGGTAACGCATACACGGGCACCATCAACGGCACCCCCCCAAGTAACGGTATTGGGGCGTGGTTAAATTCGGGTCAATGATGTTTTTTTGCCATCTTCGGCACGCGATTTCAGCGAGGTAAGAAGATCGGTCTAGACCTTGTTGGCCTGTCTTTTCGCCATGAAGGCGAGGCGTTCGAACAGCATCACATCCTGTTCGTTCTTCAGGAGTGCGCCGTGAAGCGGCGGGATCGCCTTGGTCGGATCGCGATTCTGCAGGACCTCGAGCGGCATGTCTTCGTGGAGGAGCAGCTTCAGCCAGTCGAGTAACTCACTGGTGGAGGGCTTTTTCTTCAGGCCCGGCACGTCGCGGACATCGTAGAAGATATCCATCGCCTTGTTGACGAGGATCTTCTGGATGCCGGGGAAATGGACGTCGATGATCGCCTGCATCGTCTCGCGATCGGGAAATTTGATATAGTGGAAGAAGCAGCGGCGCAGAAAGGCGTCGGGGAGCTCCTTCTCGTTGTTCGAGGTGATGACGACGATCGGCCGCTCGGCGGCGCGGACCGTCTCCTTGGTTTCATAGACATGAAATTCCATGCGATCGAGCTCCTGGAGGAGATCGTTCGGGAACTCGATATCGGCCTTGTCGATCTCGTCGATCAGCAGAACGGGGACTTCGGGCGCGGTGAACGCCTCCCACAGCTTGCCACGGCGGATATAGTTGGAAATGTCATGGACGCGCTCGTCGCCGAGCTGACCGTCGCGCAGGCGGGCGACCGCGTCATATTCATACAGGCCTTGCTGCGCCTTGGTGGTGGATTTGATGTTCCACTCGATCAACGGCGCACCGACTGCCTTGGCGATCTCATAGGCAAGCACGGTCTTGCCGGTGCCGGGCTCCCCCTTGACGAGGAGCGGGCGGCGCAGCGTGACCGCCGCGTTGACCGCGACCTTCAGATCGTCGGTTGCGACATAGCTTTGGGTACCCTCGAAGCGCTTCATGCGGATCCAATCCCGTTTCGAATATCGGGTTTGGGATAGAGGGCTTTCATGCCGTGGCGCAAGCGCCGGATTGCCGCTTTATTGATGGTTGCGTGCGCTCGCCCGGGCTTCGAGCAGGTCCCATAGCCCACGATGCTGGGCGAGAATCTGCTGGGCGCCGAACGCCATGGCGCGTTCGATCGCGGGCGTTTCAGCCAGTGCCGAGACCAGGGACGCCGTCTCGAAACCATCGGGCAGGGTCGAGGCGGGCGGTTCGACGCCGAAGCGGCGCGCGGCGATATCGAGCGTCTCGCGAATCGCTGCCCAATCGAGGATCAGCGCGATCGCCGCGCCGGTCGCGCAACCGGCACGATCGGACTGGGCGAGCATGTCGAGGGCGTGGCGCTGCGCCGCGATCGCGGCTTCGG
>JBDTXU010000259.1:0-2127 GCA_040006055.1 Sphingomonas bacterium
CGAATCCGCGGGAAGAGATGCGGGACGCCCGTCATCACGCCGCCGCCCATCACGATCCGGCGCGGAATGCCAGTCAGCACCAGGGTGTGGAGCAGCTGCGCGAGCGCATGGGCGACGCCGTCCCAGGCTGGATCGTCAGCGGCGAGTGTCTCGGCACCCTGCCCGGTTCGCGCCTTGATCGCGGGCCCCGCCGCGAGGCCTTCGAGACAATCGCCATGGAAAGAACAGGAGCCCAGCCAGTCATCGCCCGCCAGCCTGACCGGCCGGATATGGCCGAGCTCCGGGTGAGTCATGCCCGTGGTCGGCTCGCCGCCGAGCACGAGCCCGACGCCGATGCCGGTGCCGACCGTGACATAGGCATGGTCGGCCACGCCCTGCGCCGCGCCCCAGCGCCCCTCGCCGAGCGCTGCGCCCGCCACATCGCTGTTGAAGCCAGTCGGCACGCCGGCATATGCTGCGAGCCGGCGGCCGACATCGGTGTTCGACCAGTCCTGTTTGGTGGTCGCGGTGATGAAGCCGTAGTCACTGGCCTCGGCGTCGAGCGAGACCGGGCCAAAACTGGCGATACCGAGCGCGGCAAAGCCCGACCAGCGACCAAGCACCGCCTCGATCGCGGCCAGTGTTTCCGCCGGCTGCGTGGTCGGGATGCGGACCTCGTCGCGAATATCGTCCGGCCCGGTCGCAAGAATGCAGATGCATTTGGTGCCGCCGAGTTCGATTCCGGCGATGAGGGGAGAATTCGTCATCGCCGCGCTATCCGCCGCGGGGAGAAGTTCTGTCAATCGTGGCTTCATGTGATGACCGGCACATTCTTGCGACAAATTGCGTTTAGGGAGCCCTCATCAAGAGGGTTGGAGTGATTATGCGGCGTATCGGCATCCTAGCGTTTCTGTTGACGAGCACCGCTCCTGCGGCAGCCATTGCCCAGAGCGCTCCGGCACCTGCGCCTGTGCAGACACCCCCGTCAGCGACCGCCAAGCAATCCCGCCCCGCACCGCAGCCGGCGGATGAGGGCAATTCCGACGAGCCCGACATCATCGTCACAGGTTCTCGCAACCTGCCAGGCTCGGTGATCGGCGATATCCAGCCCGAGGAGCAGCTCGGGCCCGCGGATATTCGCTCCTATGGGGTCAGCTCGATCTCCGACCTGCTCAACGAACTGGTCCCGCAAACGACAAGTGGGCGCGGCAGCGGCGGCGCGCCGGTCGTGCTGCTCAACGGCAAACGGATTTCGGGCTTCAACGAGATCCGCGACATCCCGACCGAGGCGATCGCCCGCGTTGACATCCTGCCCGAGGAAGTCGCTCTCAAATATGGCTATCGCGCCGACCAGAAGGTCGTGAACATCGTGCTGCGCCGCCGCTTCCGCGCGACGACGGTGGAGCTCGCCGACAAGGTGCCGACCGCGGGCGGGCGCAACACTGCGCAAGGCGAGTTCGACCTGCTCAAGATCCGCGGCGACGGCCGCTTCAACCTGCACATGGAGTATCAGGCGAACTCGGCGCTGACCGAGAATGAGCGCGACATCAGCGCGCAGCCGACTCCAAAGCAGATCGAGACGATCGACCAGCGCCCTTATCGCACGCTGCTGTCGTCGAGCCGCGATTTCAGCACCAATGTGGTTTATGCGCGAAGCATCCTTGGCGGCGTTTCGGCGACAGTGAATGGCAAGGTCGAGGCGACCGACAGCATCGGCCTCAACGGTCTGCCGGGCGTCTCGCTGACGGTGCCCGCGGGCAATCCGTTCACGACCTCGCCCACCGGCGAGGTGGTCGATCGCATACCGGGTGGTTATCTCCCGCTCCACCAGCGCAATTCGGCGTTGAACTACCATCTCGGCACCACGCTCAACGGCAATATGGGCAAGTGGCGCTGGTCGGTGACGGGCAATTACGACCGGGTCGATTCAGAGACCTTCACGGATGCCGGCCTCGACTTTCGTGCCTTCCAGAACCGGATTGACGCCGGCGACCCGACTGCCGATCCGCGCGCTAGCCTCGCCAATGCCGGAATCATCTCCAAGCCCGGCTACCGCGCCTTTTCCACCTCGAACAATGCAGGCGTCGACCTTCTGCTCAACGGCCCGGTCCTCAACCTGCCGGCCGGCGCCCTCTATACGAGCGTGCG
>JBDTXU010000260.1:0-1702 GCA_040006055.1 Sphingomonas bacterium
CTTCATTCCCTGATAGCTCAGCGGTAGAGCTCTCGACTGTTAATCGAGCGGCCGTTGGTTCGAATCCAACTCAGGGAGCCAGCCGTAAACCGGGAAAGGCGCGGTACCGCAATCGCGGCGCCAACGCCTTCCCGGATACCGCTCCGGTTAGGCTGCGGTTCAGGCTCAAGCCTTATTCCTGGTCTTCGACGACGACGCACGAGCCCCACCCGCTCGCTCAGCTTCATCCCTGATGTGCCAGAGGAACATGAAATGGCCCCGTTGATCATCGCAGCGCTCCTCGCGAGCGCCCCGGCATCCGCCGATACCATCCTCGGCAAGTGGAGGACCGAAACCCGCAACGCGATCATCGAAATCAGCCGCTGCGGCCCCACGATCTGCGCGCGCATCCTCACCTCGGACATGCTGCGCGCGAACCCGGGGATGAAGGACAAGAACAACGCCATCCCCGCACTGCGCAACCGACCCCTTATCGGCCTGTCGATGTTCAGCGGCTTCAAGCCCGCCGCCGACGGCGCCTGGGTCGATGGCTCAGTCTACAATGCGGAAGACGGCAAGACCTATAGCGGCAAGGTAACCCCCATCGGCAACGACCAGCTCAAATTGCGCGGCTGCGTGTTCTTCCCGCTCTGCAAAACCCAGACGTGGACGCGGGTGCACTAAGACTTGGCGCTTGGTCACTCTGGACAGTAAGGCTAAATTGCCTTACATGTATCTCAACCGAGGATTGCCGCATGAGCACGCTTACTGTCACCGCCAAAGGTCAGGTCACTTTTCGGAAGGACCTTTTGAGGCATCTCGGTGTCCATCCGGGCGAGCAGATCACCGTGGACAAGCTGCCCGATGGGAGGATCGAGGTCAGGGCTTCCCGCGCAGCCGGCAATATTTCTGCCGTGTTCAATCTCCTGAAGCGAGAAGGATCGCCTTCTCTTTCGATTGAGGAAATCGGCGAGATCGCAGCACGGGGATGGGCCGGCAGGAGGTGAAGATCACCGCCGATACCAACATTCTCGTCCGGGCAGTAACGGGCGACGACCCGCGGCAAAGCCCGCTCGCGCAAACCGAACTCGCAAATGCGGATCTTGTGGCGATCACCCTTCCCGCACTGTGCGAGTTCGTCTGGGTGCTCGCGCAAGGATATGGCATTGCCGTACCTGAAATCGCTCAAGCCATCAGAGCCCTGATGAACAGCGCCAATGTCGCGACGAACCGGCCCGCGGTGGAGGCCGGACTCGCGCTGCTGGAAGCCGGCGGCGACTTTGCCGACGGCGTGATCGCGTTCGAAGGCCAGTGGCTCGGTGCCGAGGTTTTTCTCTCTTTCGACAAGAAGGCCGCCAGGTTGATCAAGGCTCAGGGGGGATTCGTGCATCTCCTCCCCTGACGCGACCCGAACCCCGATGCGGATCGCCCTCCCCCACGCCGTCTAGACCAAGACCCTCAACCGCCAGGATCAAGCCGCCACCATGAAATCCTTCTCCGTCGCGAGCTTCCTGCTTGCCGCCTTGATGACATTCGCCGCATCGCCCGCCTCGGCCGAAATCATCGGCGAGGATGCCGCAGCCTGCGCCGCCGGCCACGGCCCCGCGATCCAGGTCAATATCATCGGCCTCAGGGACCGGAGCGGCGAGATCTGGCTTGAGCTCTATCCCGCGACCGAGAGCGATTTCCTGCGACCCGATCAGGATCTGGTCGCCGAGGGCAA